>JBOHMN010000633.1:0-1714 GCA_050730175.1 Acetobacteraceae bacterium
AACGCACCGCGTCCCAGAACTCCGCATAGCAGTCCATTTCAACTTGCGCGAAATCTGTGCTTGTGCGCGCGAGCTCCGCGAGCGCCCCGAGCGCACTGGAAACACCGCGATGGTCTGGCGTCTCGACGATGTGCCGCGCCATCGCCTGGATTGCGGCTGGTTTTCCACTCGTCGACCGCGCACAGCCCTCGCGTGCCTCACGGACGAGCCGGTCGCCAGAGGCAGACGGACTAAACCCCTTGCCAATAGCGTTCAGGAAGGTGACAAGCGCGCTGGCAAGCTGCGCGGGATTTCCGCGATGCTTGATTGTTGCCTCGACCAAGCCCTCCAGCGCTGGTCGCGTATGGCCTTCCCACAATGGAAGCCGTCTGCCGAAGAAGGCGCGCAGGTGCTGTGCCGTCTCCGCGAAATGCGACACGATAAGTAATGACTCGTGCGCATGCTCGAAAGCGTCAATTGGCTTTCGATCCGCCGACGCAAGCCGATAGTCGCTGTACCGCTGTGCCTGGTTGTCGGCGATCACGACTTCGACGGCGCGTGGGCGGTTCGTCCGGAGATCCAAACGGCCGCCGGCTTTTAGCGCTTCGCGCGCTCGCAGGATCCAGGCACCGAGCTCGACGCAACCGCCATTCCAGCGGTGCGGCGTGTCGAGCTGCTCGAATGCGTCCGAGCTCCGAACCAGGTCGGCCCAAACTGTTGGCGGTTGACCACCGGGGAGGGCCTTGTCCCGGTAGATGCGCCGCATGGGATCGGCGAACACGCGCAAGTGCGCGCCCTGACGAAGTATCGCCATGGCCACGGCGTGCTGATCGCCGCTGCAATCCTGGTGCTCGTCACAGACCACGAGCGGATAGCGGCGCGCCAGCACGGCGGCGACCATCGGGTGGCGCTCAATGAATGCCGCGACCATTGCGGCCAGATGGGCATAGCCGTCCTTATTCCGCCGCGCCCAGGCGGCAACATCAATCGGGAGACTGAGCCCCACGTGATACGCACCAGCGATCTGCCCGATCAGACCGTCGATCGTTCGGATCTCGACGTGCGAGCCGGCCTGACGCGTACGCTCAGCGAAGACCGAACACGCGGCGTGGGTATGGGTGAGGATTAGCAGCCGACCGTGCATGGTGGCAGCAATCTCGCGGGCGTAGTCGGCACCCTGATGCGTTTTACCGCACCCGGCGGGCGCTTCGATCACGACGAGGTTCCCGTCGGATCGGAGCGCCGCTCGAACCGAGGCGTCACTCATGCGGGAAGGTCCTCGATTTCCGGCAGCCCGAGGCCAGAGCGTACCGCATTGCAGAAGGGCAGAAGCCGCGGCTTCAACGTGGGCCAGAGGCCGAGGCTGAACAACTTTTCGGCAAGTTCGCGCCCGCCCGCCACCGATTTGAACCAGATGCCTCCGTGCGCCCTGTATGTGCCCTTGTCATCTTCGCGGCCCGCCGGCACGTTCCCGAGCGCCGCGTCGATCATGGTAGGCCTGAGCTTATCGCCCGTGATCGTGGCGGCCTTTCCGAAGGTCTCTGCCTCCATCCCGAGCCGTAGTGTCAGAGTCTGCCGGCGCATGCCGGTCCGCTCGCCCTTCGGGTCGGCCATCAGGCCCTCCAGCTTCGCGTCGGGCGTAGCAGCGAAGATGTTCTCCTCGATGCAACCTTTCGGCCAACGGAACAACAGCGGTCCGAGCGCGTCCTCCAGCGCCTTCCAACGTGCCGGGTGC
>JBOHMN010000634.1:0-1658 GCA_050730175.1 Acetobacteraceae bacterium
ACGATACGTTCGGCGTCCGCTGGCGTGACTCGGCAGCCGGTGTCCTCGAGGCCGCCCGACAACCGGTCAATCCACAAGCGACCATCTGGATTAAGCATCACCTCGACGATGCTGGGATCTTCCAGGTAGGCGGAGATCGCCGGCCCGAGAGCTGTGCGCAGCATGCGCGCACCGCGGGCGAAAGCTTCCGATCGGAGAGAAATCGTCGTCATTAAAAACCCCGCAAGTTCGCCTCACGCGGAGGCGCAGATGTCAGCGGGGTTGAGTAGAAAGAGCCGGAACTGGGTCTCTGCAACAACGTCGATGAGGTCGTAGGGCTCTGGGATAGAAAGACAGGTCGCCGGGACGATCGCTAGTCGGTCTGCGGGTTCAGGCCTTCCGCGAAAGTCGACGCCACATCGCGACTCACCTCGTCAGCAAGTTTGCGCCCACGCGCCAGGCGTCGGCCGAGCGCTTCGACAAAGCCGTCGTAACGCTCACGCCCCTTGATTTGCGCTGCCGCCAAGGCGCTGTCGGGCAAGGCTGGGGTGCTCGTCAGCCAGAAGCGCACGAAGACCGCCAGCGCCTCGTTCGAGATGTCCACATGGCGCTCAATCCGCTCCAGGTGACGGTTCATGCGATCGAGCCGCCGTGCCAACGCAGCTTCCAACCGATCGGCGCCATCCGGCGACAGATGCGAAGCAAGAGCCGCCTCGACGACAAGCGCCTGCGGCACGCGCTTACGAGCTGCATAATCAGCCAGCTTTCCAGCGAGATCGGGCGGAAGGCGAAACGTGTGCTTGGTACGCATGGGTGTCACATCTGCATGTCGTCGCCTGGATCGAGCGAGACCTGGCGGGCGACAGTCCCGAACGTGCGCTGCATGATGCGCTGACGCTGCGCCTCGTCGTCCGGCTCATCGTCCATTGGTTCAAACTCATGGGCTGGTTTTGCGGGCTCGGGCACGATCTCTTCGTGTTCCGGCAATTCCGGTTCGCGCCGGATACCCGCGTTGGCGGGGTCTTCCGTGTCGGATATCGCCGGCGCGACGACGGTGCTGGTCCAATCGCCATCGGACGGGATATGAGGTTCGTTGGTCGGTCGCGGTCCTGGATTGGTCAGCGTCGGCGGTGGGAGGATGCGCGCTGTCATCTCAGGGTCTTCGAAGTAGCGCGCCTTCTTCGCCCGGATGGGTGCGCAGCCGGACATGAGAAGAAGCTCGTCGTCCGCCGGAAGCTGCATGACCTCGCCGGGCGTGAGCAGTGGCCGTGCCGTCTCCTGACGCGAGACCATCAAATGGCCGAGCCACGGGCTGAGCCGACTGCCCGCATAGTTCTTCATGGCGCGCATTTCGGTCGCGGTGCCAAGCGCGTCGGACACGCGCTTGGCGGTTCGCTCGTCGTTGGTAGCGAAGCTCACCCGCACATGGCAGTTGTCGAGAATGGAGTTGTTCTGCCCATACGCTTTCTCGATCTGGTTCAAGCTCTGGGCGATGAGGAAGCTCTTGAGCCCGTAGCCTGCCATGAAGGCCAATGCGCTCTCGAAGAAATCCAACCTCCCCAATGCGGGGAATTCGTCAAGCATCAGGAGCAGGCGGTGTTTGCGCCGGTTGGAGTCCAGCTCTTCTGTCAGGCGCCGACCGATCTGGTTGAGGATCAGCCGGATCAACGGCTTTGTCC
>JBOHMN010000635.1:0-5752 GCA_050730175.1 Acetobacteraceae bacterium
CTTCCGGGGCAGGACACTCTTTATGTTCAGTGGCCTGCTTGTCCCCTTACGTTCGCTGCCGAAGGCCGCGAACTTCGGGGGCAGGACACTCTTTATGTTCAGTGGCCTGCTTGTCCCCTTACGTTCGCTGCCGAAGGCCGCGAACTTCGGGGGCAGGACACTAGGTTTGCGGTGAGATGCGACGCGGCATTCTGTTGTCTATCGTGTGGTCTATGACCTTTCCGCTGGCCGGTCTTCTGGCTGCGCCTTCGGCGCATGCGCAGGTGACTATCGATCTGCACGCGCTGCAAGGGCTGGCTCCGGGGCCCGCTCCTTCCGCCCGGCGACCGACCCGACCGGCCGTGCCGGAGCGGCCTTTGCCGCTGCCGCCGATACCACCGGGCGCGCCAGGTCCGCCTCCCGCGCCGGCCGAAAGGACAGTGGCGGGCACCAGCATCGGCCCGCTGCCCCGGCCGCCGCCCAAGATGCCGCCCGGTCTGCCGGTGATTGCGCCGGTGATGTTGGTCGGCCCGCCCCACCCCGAACCGATCCCACGGCCGCCGGCGGTTGTTGCAACGGCACCCGGCGTCGCAACGCGGATCGAGGACGGGCTTCGGGTGACCTTCGGCGGTGGCGATCGGGACCTCAATCCGGCCACCTTCGCGGCGCTCAAACGCTTTGCCACGGCGGCGGCGAAGGACGACGCACAGTCGGTGGTCGTGAGTGCGTATGCCCCCGGTGACCCTTCGGATCCATCGACGTCGCGCCGGCTTTCGCTGGCGCGTGCGCTCGCTGCGCGTGCGCTGCTGCGCGAGGCCGGCGTCCCTTCCGAGCGTATCTACGTGCGCGCTCTGCTGGCCAGACCGAGCGGTGCATTGCCTGCCAACCGGGTTGACGTCACCATCACGCCGGCGCGGACCGCGGCGAAAGGATCCCGATGACCCGGCCCACCGCCTACCTCGTGCGCATGGTCATTTTCCTCGTGCTGATCGGAATTGTCGTGGCGTTGCTCGCGCCGAGGCTCACCACGGCGTTCAACTATAATCGGGTCATCAACAGCCTGATCTTCCTGATTGCGATTCTTGGCATTCTCTGGAATCTCCGCGAGGTGATTCGGCTGGCGCCCGAGGTGACCTGGGTCGAAACCTTCCAGCGTGCCCGGCAGCGGCTCGCTGCGCTGCCGGCGCCGAAGCTTCTTGCTTCGATGGCCAACATGCTGGCGGCGCGCGCGAACAAGAACGCGGAGGGCGCCAATCGCTTCACCCTTTCCGCGTCTTCGATGCGCAGCCTGCTCGACGGAATTTCGAGCCGCCTCGACGAAAACCGGGAAGTCTCGCGCTACATGACGGCGCTCTTGATCTTTCTCGGCCTGCTCGGCACGTTTTGGGGTTTGCTGCGCACCGTCGGCGCGGTGAGCGACGTCATCAGCGGCCTCTCGGTCGGCACCGGAGATATCAGCGCGATGTTCGGCCAGCTCAAGGCGGGCCTCGTCGAGCCGCTGCACGGCATGGGCACGGCGTTTTCCTCTTCGATGTTCGGGCTGGCCGGAGCGCTGGTGCTCGGCTTCCTCGATTTGACGGCTGGCCAGGCGCAGAACCGCTTCTTCAACGAGCTCGAGGAGTGGCTGGCCGGCCTCACCCGATTGTCGAGCGGCGTCTTGGGGGGTGAAGGAGAGGCGTCGGTCCCGATCTATGTGCAGTCACTGCTCGAGCAGACCGCGGAGAATATGGAGGGACTGCAAAATATCATGGTGCGCGGCGAGGACGGGCGCACCCAGGTCAACCAGGCGCTGGGGGCGCTGGCGGATAAGCTTGCCGCCCTTTCCGACACGATGCGCACCAACCAGCAGCTGATGCTGCGCATCGCCGAAGCGCACGCTGCCCTTGGCCCTGCGCTCAACCGCTTCTCGGATGCGCGTGCCGACGGCGGGCTCGACGAAGCAGCGCGTTCGCACCTGCGTAGCATGGACATCACCCTGCAGCGCCTGCTTGCCGAAATCGAGCAGGGTCGCGTGCAAAGTACCGCGGAACTGCGCAACGATCTGCGGATTCTCACGCGCACGGTCGCGGCGTTGGCCGAAGAACAGCCGAGGTAGCAGGCGATGCCCGGAGGACGCCGTCGCGCAGGACTGGCACTCAATCCGTGGCCCGGGTACGTGGATGCGCTTTCCACGCTGCTCATGGTCGTCATCTTCGTGCTGCTGGTGTTCGTGCTCGCGCAAGTGTTCCTCTCGATCTCGCTGTCCGGACGAAACAAGGCGCTCGCGAAGTTGAACCAGGAGGCGGCGGGCCTTTCCGACATGCTGGCACTCGAAAAGAGCCACTCCGCGGCGCTGCAGCTCTCGGCCTCGCAGCTCAGCAGCCAGTTGCAGAGTGCGCATGCGGCCCGCGACTCGCTGGCGCAGAAATTGGCGGCCTTGGAGGCCGTCGAGGTCAAGGCGGTCGCGGCGCGCACCGCCGCTGTCGCGGACAAAGCGAAGTTCACCGCCGCGCTCGCCGACGCCGAACTCAGGCTGACCTCCGGTAACAAACGGCTCGCCGATTTGCAAGGCGAACTCGCTGTCGCAGGCGGCCGCGCCGATACCGCCGAGCAGGCGAGCAAGGCGACCAGCGCGAAGCTCGTCATCACGGCGGCTGAACTCGCGGCGGCAGCGAAGCGTCTGGCGGATATGCGGGCCGAAATGAAGGCACTCGATCAGAAGGTGAAGGTCAACCAGGCGACCGTCGAGGCCCGACTTTCGGACCTTGCCGAGCTCACCGAGCAGGTGACGGCGCTGCAGGCGCTGCGCGATTCGCTCGAGAAGAAGGCCGAAGATGCCGCCGTCAGGGCGACGACCGAGGCCGAGCGGCGGGCCGCCACCGAGGCGTTGCTTGCCAAGCAGAAAACGCTTGCCGGTAGCGCGATTGCCAAAATCGCACTGCTCAACGAGCAGGTGGCGGCGTTGCGCCAGCAGCTGGCGGCGCTTTCTACTGCACTCGATGTTTCGCAAAAGGAAGACACGGCGAAGGGGGTGCAGGTTGCGGATCTCGGCCGCCAGTTGAATGCGGCGCTGGCCGTGCGGGTACAGAAGCTCGAGCTCTACCGCAGTGAATTCTTTGGCGAGCTGCGCCAGGCGCTGGCGGGCCAGCCCGGTATCCGCGTTGTCGGTGACCGCTTCGTGCTGCAAAACGAGGTCCTGTTCCCGATCGGCAGCGCCACCTTGACTCCGCAGGGCAAGCTTAGAATCATCGAGGTTGCCCTCTCGCTCGAGCAAATTGCCAATAAAATCCCCCCCGGAGTGCACTGGATCCTGCAAGTCGAGGGCTACACCGACGCGACGCCCATCGACACCCCGCAGTTTCCATCCAACTGGGAGCTCTCGTCGCAGCGGGCGATCAATGTGGTGCAGCTCCTGATCAAGCAAGGGATCTCACCGGGCCGGCTGGTTGCCGTCGGTTTCGGCGACACGCATCCGCTCGACCCCGCCGACACGCCTGATGCGTATGCGAAGAATCGCCGGATCGAATTCCGTCTCAGCAATTACTGAGCCTTACCGGCTGCTCTCAATCGCGGTTTTTCGTCGGCTTGCCGCGCATGCGGCGGCATGAGGATTGCCCCGGCACCGGCCTCCAGTCCACGTACCCACGGGCTCCCACAGGCCTGCCCGGCGCGGTGGGAAAGGGCAGGCCGCCCGGCGGCGCCGTTAGAGCAATATCACCCTGGCTGGAATCGCCAGATGCCGGTCAGGGTGATGAAATTGCTCGAGAAAGAAAACATAGATCGCATTCAGTTCAGCTTGAACGCACTCTAGAGCGCGGCGAGGATTGCCTCTGCGCGGCTCTGGTCGAAGCCGCCGGGCGGTTCCACCGCAAGATGGGTCACTTTGCCATTCTCGGCGATCAGCGCGAAACGCTGACTTCGCACACCGAGGCCACGGGCGGTGAGATCGAACTCCATGCCGAGCGCTCTGGTGAGCGCAGCGGAGCCGTCTGCCAGCATCACGATCGAGCCGTCGGCCTGCTGCGCCTTGGCCCAGGCGCCGAGCACGAAGGCGTCGTTCACCGCCATGCAGATGATCTCGTCCACGCCCTTGGCCTTGATAGCCGCTGCGTTCTGGACGAAGCCCGGCAGATGCTTCATGCTGCAGGTCGGGGTGAACGCCCCGGGAACGGCAAACAGCACGACTTTCTTGCCCTTCAGCAGCGCGTCGGTCGAAACCTCCTTCGGCCCGTCCGGGGTTGCCATCGTGAGCTTCATCGATGGGATCGTATCGCCTACCTTAACTGTCATCTGATTTTGCGTCCCCCATTTTGGTTCCTGGCCGGCACAATTGGTGGGCCGCCTCGGGGCTTGGCGCCGGGTGACGCGCCGCGGCCGTGCGCCCACCTGCCGCTTGTTCTCCGCTGCCTCGATATCCCCATTCTCATTCGCTCCGGGGGGCAGGACACTAGACCGGGCCCGCCTGGGCTGTCACCTCCCGCTCCCGCGCGGCGCTTGCATGGGCGCGATTGCGGCCCCAGATTTGGCTGATGAACGCGCTCCCGCCGGACCACAGCGGAGGCCGAGGCTTTTTCACCGGGCAGTTGCTGATCGCGATGCCCGGGATGGCCGACCCGCGGTTCACGCAAAGCGTCATCCTGATGTGCGCACACACCCCGGAAGGAGCGATGGGGATCGTCGTGAACCGGCCGCTCGCGCAGCCGAGCTTCGATGATCTGCTGAAACAACTCGATATCGCGCCGTTGCCGCCGGCGCGACGCATTCGCCTGTGCGCTGGAGGGCCGGTTGAGAATGCGCGCGGGTTCGTTCTGCACACCGCGGATTGGACGGGCGAAGGCAGCCTGCGCGTTGACGATGCGCTGGCGCTGACGGCGAGTCTCGACATCTTGAAGGCGATTGCCGGCGGCGGCGGTCCGCGGGCCGGACTGCTCGCACTCGGCTATGCCGGTTGGGGACCCGGGCAGCTCGACCTCGAGATCGGCCACAACGCCTGGCTCTCGGCGCCCGCAGACGAAAAATTGGTGTTCGACTGCGATCATGACACCAAATGGCGGCGGGCGCTTGGCAAGTTGGGGATCGACCCGGGTTCGCTTTCGGGTGCCGCCGGGCACGCGTGAGCGAAGGCAGCAAGGGAGCGGAGCGCCGGCAGCCGAGCACCCGCCGCGTATCCGCTGGTGCTAATGTGACATCCGAAGCCTGGGGGGAACGATGTCGGCGAGACCCGTCCACCTCGAGCGGGAAGGCGATGTCGGGCTGATCCTGGTCGATCGGCTGCCGACGAACACGATCTCCCGGAACCTCAGGGAGGGCCTGTTGGCGGCCCTGGAAGAATTTGCTTCCGATTCGCGTCTCGGCTGTGGCGTGCTCGCCTGCGACGGGCGCAGCTTCATGTGCGGGTCTGAGCTCGCTGAGACCGATGCCGCGATGCCGGAGCCAACGCTGGCACGGGTGACGGAGGCGCTGGACAACCTCGGCAAGCCGATCGTGGCAGCGCTCCACGGGGCAGCGCTTGGTGGTGGGTTCGAGCTGGCGCTTGCCTGCCACGGTCGGGTGATAGCGCCCGACGGGGCGGTTGGCTTGCCCGGAATCGTGATCGGCCTCATGCCGGGCGCGGGGGGCACGCAGCGTCTGCCGCGGCTGATCGGCGCAGTCGGTGCGCTCGAGCTGATCGCGAGCGGCAGGCAGGTGCCGGCAGCCGAGGCTCTCAAACTCGGGCTGGTCGACGAGGTTGCAACCGATGTCCGCGCGGCTGCGATTGTGCTGGCGCGTGAGCTTGCGGCGCGCGGGGCGGTGC
>JBOHMN010000636.1:0-8277 GCA_050730175.1 Acetobacteraceae bacterium
CTGAAAATAAAAAGCTGGTGTGCCGACTGAGCATGTCCTTCGTGGGTAACAAGCGTTGGAGTCGGCACACTAGGTAACTCGGCGAAGTCCCTGCGCCCAGGCTTGGCGGGTTTTTCTGTTCGGCCTATCCCGCCGCCATGGATGCAATCGTGGCGAGCGGCCTCACGAAGCGCTACGGCCGTGGCTCGCTTGCGGTGGATAGCCTGGATTTCCGCCTCCCCGTTGGCGCCACCGTTGGACTTCTCGGCGGCAATGGCGCGGGCAAGACGACGACGCTCGCCCTCCTGCTCGGCCTCCTGGTGCCGACCGCAGGGCACATCAGCGTGCTTGGCCACGACATGGCGAAGGACCGGTTTTCCGCGCTTCAGCGGATGAATTTTTCCTCTCCTTACGTCGCTCTGCCGCAGCGCCTGACGGTTGCGGAAAACCTGCGGGTGTACGGCCACCTTTACTGCGTGCCCCGTCTCGAGCAGCGGATCGGCGCACTGGCCGAGGAGCTCGAGCTTGGCGCGCTTCTCGGCCGACCGGTGGGCGAGCTTTCCGCCGGGCAGAAGACGCGCGCGGCATTGGCAAAGGCGCTGATCAACCGGCCCGACGTGCTGCTGCTCGATGAGCCGACGGCGAGCCTCGATCCGGACACTGCGGACTGGGTGCGTGGCTGGCTCGAGCAGTATCGTGCCGGGAGCGGCGCTTCGATCCTGCTCGCTTCGCACAACATGGGCGAGGTCGAGCGGCTGTGTTCGGACGTGCTGATGCTGAAGGAAGGCCGGATCGTCGATCGCGGCAGCCCGCGGGCGCTGATCGCCCGCTATGGGCGCAAGGACATGGAGGAGGTGTTCCTCGATATCGCGCGCGGGCGCAAACCGGCGAGGCTTCCTGCATGAGCCGCGCGGCGCGGCGCATCTTTGGCCTCCTCTATCGTCATGCCTCGCTCTATCGACGATCGTGGCCGCGGTTGATCGAGCTCGTCTATTGGCCGGTGCTGCAGATGTGCATCTGGGGCTTCACTGCCCAGTTCATCACAAGCCGCGCTAGTTCGCCCCTGGTCATGGCAGGCAGCCTGCTCCTTGCCGGGGTATTGCTCTGGGAAGTGGCACTCAGGAGCCAGATGGGGGTCGCCGTCAGCTTTCTCGAAGAGCTCTGGTCGCGCAATCTCGGCCACGTGTTTGTCAGCCCGCTCCGTCCTGCCGAGATGGTGGCCGGCCTGATCATCGTCTCGATACTCCGGATGCTCGCTGGCGTCCTGCCGGCGATCGGCATTGCCTATCTTCTCTACGCCTTCAACCTTTTCGCGCTCGGCCCCGTGCTGGTGCTTTTCTTCGCGAACCTGATGGTGATGGGCTGGTGGGTCGCGCTCGGCGTGCTCTCTCTCATCTTGCGCCACGGCGCCGGTGCCGAGACCTTTGCCTGGGCCGTGCTGTTCGGTTTGACGCCGCTTTCCGCGGTCTTTTATCCCGTCAGCATCTTGCCGGCTGCCGTCCGTCCGCTGGCTCTCGCACTTCCTTCGACGCACGTGTTCGAAGGTATGCGCGCCATTCTCCTGCACGGCGTGGTGCCGTGGTCCGAGCTCGGTTGGGCAGCGGAGCTCAACGTCATCTGGATGGCCGCAGCGATCCTGTTGTTCGCCCGCCAGTTCCACGCGGCGCGCGTACGCGGCGCACTTCTTTCTATCGGAGAATGAAACCGCCGACCCGCTTCTGGCTGATTCGCCACGCACCGGTGAGCGCAGAGGCGCGCCAGATCCTGTACGGCACCATGGACGTAGGGCTTTGCGCAGGGTGCCTTGCCGAGGCGGCGCCGCTTTGCCACCTGATTGCTTTGCGCCTGCCGCGCCCGGCGTTCTGGATCGTCTCCCCGCTGTCCCGCACGCGGTTGACTGCCGATGCCATCTTCGCCGCCGGCTACCCACGGACGAGAACCACCGTCGAGCCGGCGATGATCGAGCAGAATCTCGGCGGCTGGCAGGGACTCGGGCATGCCGAGCTCTCAGCCCGGCTCGCCCGGCCGGCGCATCCGTTCTGGCCACTCGCCGGTCGCGAGAGGCCGCCCGGCGGCGAGAGCATGGCCGATGTGATCCATCGCGTCGGGCCCTCACTCGAAACTCTGGCCGAGCGCCATGCTGGCTCTGATATCGTCATCATTGGCCATGGCGGTGCGATCCGTGCCGCGCTGGCGCATGCCCTCGGCCTCTCCGCGGACGCGGCACTCTCGTTCTCGGTGCAAAATCTTTCGCTCACACGTCTGGAGCGTTACCGCGATGCCTGGCGCGTGGTCTCGGTGAACGAGGTGCCGGAAACGTAAGACGGCGGGGTTGCTCTGCCATGAGGTCGGCGAAAACGAATCCGTCGCGCTCGACGATCTCTCCCGGCGCAACCGCGATCGCGTTGGCAAACATCGGTCCACCCGAGACGAAGGTGTGGAACTCGCCGTTCTCGCCGCACGGGTCGACCGCCGACGGCAGGGAAGCCAACAGCGCCGCATCGAATTTCCGCCCGGCGAAGTCGCGCGCAAGCTCACGCGGGTCGATAGTGACCAGGTGCGAAACGAAGCCACGGGCGATCATTTCGCTGGCAAGTTGCGCGGTGTTGCGCCGCCACAGGGGGAAAATTCCGTGCATGCCGGCGCGCGCAAGCTGCTGCTCACGAAAGGCGCGGACATCTTCGAGAAAGAGGTCCCCGAACACGACGTGCCGAACGCTTTCGGATTTGATGCGCGCGACAGCCTCTTCCATCCGCTGCTCATAGACCTCGTTCGGGCAGGGACTTGGCAGCGGCACGATGCGGCAGGGCAAGCCGAGCTCTGCGGCCTGACGTTCAAGCAGAGCTCTGCGGACGCCGTGCAGAGAGACCCGATCGTGCACCTCGCTCACGGTCGTCAGCAGGCCGACGATTTGGGCGAGCCCGAGGCGGCGCGCTTCGAGAAGCGCGAACGCTGCGTCCTTGCCGGTGCTCCAGGAGATGTAAGCCTTCGGGATTGGCCCGCCCGGCATCAGGGCTTCCAGGCTACGACGTCGATCTCGACCAGCGCACTGCGGGCGAGCCCGGTAACCCCGACACAAGTCCGCGCCGGCAGCCGGTCGGTCGGGAAATGCGCGCGCCAGACTTCGTTCATCGCGGCGTAGTCGCGCGCGAAGTCGGTCAAGTAAATCCGCGCTTGCACCACATCCCGCCACGCATATCCCGAGCCCTCGAGCACGATTCGCAAATTGTCGATCACCCGCCGCGTTTGCGCGGTGATCCCTTGCGCCAGGTTCCGTGCGTCATCCGCCGGATCGGTCGGCATCTGGCCGGTGACCAACAGGAACGGGCCGGCCCGCACGGCGTGACTGAAAGGGGCAACCGGCGCCGGCGCCCCCGGAATCATGAGGAATTCAGGCTGTTTGGCCATGGCGCTTTGTCTCTCTCGGCGTCCCTGCCATATCCGATACTATGCCGTTTGACAGCTCGGGATCCGAGCGGTTGCCCGGAGCCGGCTATAAAGCCTTTCGCTTGTGCGCGTCCCGCCGCACACTACATTTCCCGGAGCGTGGGTAGCGGTTGGCACGAACGATCCGGCGCTGCCGCTCGCTCGTGAACGATAGCGTGCGGAGACCAGCCGATGCGACTGAATGCAGACCTTTCTCTTGCTGCTGCCGTCGACAGCGGCACCCTTGCCTGGGTTCCATCGCCGGAGGCCGGGGTGGAGCGGCGGATGCTGGAACGCGACGGCGAGGAGGTGGCACGCGCCACGTCCCTCGTCCGGTTCGCGCCGGGTTCTTCGTTCTCCCCCCACACGCACGGTGCCGGAGAAGAGTTCCTGGTTCTGGACGGCGTCTTCTCCGACGAGAGCGGCGATTTCCCGGCCGGTTTCTATCTGCGCAACCCTCCGCAATCGCGGCATCGCCCGGCGAGCGTTCCCGGCGCGGTGATCTTCGTCAAGCTGCGCCAGATGCCGCCGGAGGAGAAGGCGCCGCTCAGGCTCGATACGCGGGACCCCGCGCTGTGGCGCGACCTCGGCGGTGGCAGGCAGCAGGCGCAACTGTTCGACGCGCCGTGGGAACGGGTGGTGATGCAACGGCTCGCGCCCGGCTATGCCGGCGGGGCCGAGAGTTTTCCACGTGGTGCCGAAATCTTCCTCCTCGAAGGCGACCTGGAAATCGACGGCGCTGTGCACCATGCGGGTCTCTGGCTGCGCCGGCCAGCCGATTGCACCCTCGCGCTCACGAGCAACGAAGGCGCGCTTTTCTACCTCAAGAGTGGGCATCTCGGCTGAAGCACGACCTCGCCGATTTCAGTAGTGCTGCGGTGCCGGCACTTGGGCGAGGATTTTTGGCGTAAGCGCGCCGATCCACTTCGCTGCCGTCTCCTTAACCGGCGGAATGATCATCGCGGCCGGAAACGTGATGATGTCGTTGAAGACGGTGAACGGATAATCGGAACTCTTCACGGAAACCCCGACACGTTCGTCGAACGTCGCCTGGTGGTCGGTGCGGATCAGCATGGTGCCGAGCAAGGTCTTGACCTTGAGCCCGACCAGCGCGGCCGCGACCTCCGATGAGCTCGGCCACGCTCCGCCATTCTTCTTGATCGCCGCCACATAGGCATCGCGGAGTGCGAGGAGTGAGCGGCGAATCGTGAAGGGGTAGGTGGAGACGGGATATTCGCCGAACCGCTTGTGATAGCTCGCGATGAATTGGGCGAGCTCGGCGTTGGTGATCTTGCCCGGGTGCAAGAGATAGCTGTGCTCCGAGCCGACGATGACACCGGCCGGCAATGCCCGCAATCCCTCGACGCCGCCCTGCGTGCCGAGGGCCAGGGCAACCAGGCTCTGCTGGAACAGACCCTCGGCAATTCCCTGCTGGATCAGCGCGACTACATCCCCGCCCCAGAGGCTGGAATAGACGAGTGCAGGCGAGCTGATGAGGATGCGCGAGATTTCGCTCGTATAGTGGCCAGAGAACAGCGCCGGGAACAGCCCGACACCGACTTTGACGCCCGGGTCGAGCACGCGCATCGCTTCCGAGAAGTATTTCCACTGGTCGCGGCCGAACGCGTAATCCTGGTTGATGCCGGCGATGCTGGCGAGATGCGGATGCGTCTTTGCGATATAAAGCGCCATTGCCAGCGCGTTCGCCGAGGCCGGGGGTTGGGTGCGGAAGACCCATTTGTAAGAGTGGCCTTCGAACAGGCTGTTCGTGGTGCAGTCCGAAAGAATGGTGAGGCGCGCGAGCTGATCGGCCACGGGGGCGATCGCGAGGCAGTCACCGCTCGAGACATACCCGACCATCGCCGCAACATTGGGCGAGAGCGAGCGGAACTCGGCGACATTCTTCGTGGGCCCACCCGACTCATCGACGTAGTGGGCGGCGATCGGGACGCCGTCGATGCCGCCTCCATGATTGATTTCGTCGATCAGGAGCTTCGCCGAATTGACGGTCGGCCCGCCGACCACCCCACCGGAACCGGAGAAAAAGGTGACGACGGCAATCGAAAGGGATTTCGGCTTGGCCGTTGCCGCCTGGCTGCTGATGGGCGCGAGCCCTATCGCGAATGCCAGCCCAGCCACCACCCACCATGTTCTGGTCATCGTTTCCTCCGTCATGCCCACATTCCGGCCGTCCCGGCAGTATAGCAGCGGGTTTTGCCTGCCGCACAACCCGGTGCGCACCAAGCGGCTCGTTGCTCTTCCGCGCCGCTATCAGGCGTGGCCGGTCCGCTCGAGCTTTTCTGTCGAATCCGGCGGGCGATCTCCCTTCTTCTCGCTGGCCACCGGAGCATTGCCGCGCACCAGATCGGCTGCCTTCTCGGCAATCATGATGGTTGGCGCATTGGTGTTGGAGGAAATGATGCGCGGCATGACGGAGGCATCGGCCACACGCAGCCCGTCGAGTCCGCGCACACGCAAATCCGGCGTGACAACAGCATCCCCTCCCGTGCCCATGCGGCAGGTTCCAACCGGATGGTGATCGGTCTTGCAGTTGTGATGCGCATACGCGATCAGGTCCGGCTCGCTCACGACCGCGCTGCCCGGCAGGCGCTCGGCAAGCACGAAGGGCCGCAGCGCCGGCTGGCGCAGGATTTCGCGCGCCATCCTCAGGCCCTCCAGCGCGCGCCGGCAGTCCTCCGGCTCTGCCCAGTAGTTGGGATCGATCAGCGGCGGAACGTCAGGCTCCGCGGAGGCGAGCCGCACACTCCCGCGCGAGGCGGGCCGCACATACGCGGAATTGACCGTCACACCCGCCTGGCGCATCTTCGCGACACCCGATTCGATGCCGGAACCAAGCCCTAGATGGAATTGGATGTCCGGCCAGCTCACATCAGCGCCGCTGAACCAGAAGCCGCCCGTCTCGAACAAGGTCGAGGCGGCGGGCCCTTTGCGGAACAGGAGATATTGTACGCCCGCCCAGAGCATACGGTGCAGCTTGGCGTAGTCGTCATAAGTATGCGGGCCCGTGCACTCGGCGATCGCAAAGAGGTCGAGATGGTCTTGCAGGTTGCTGCCCACGCCGCTGAGATCGTGGATGACGTCGATGCCGCTCGCGCGCAGATGGTCGGCCGGCCCGATCCCCGACAACATGAGGAGCCGCGGCGAGCCGATCGCGCCGGCGCAGACGATAATCTCACGTTCAGCGCGAAAGTGGGTCGCCTGCCCGGAAATGATGGCTTCCACGCCGACGGCGCGTTGCTGTTCGACCATGATGCGCGTGATCAAGGCGCCGGTGCGGATCGTGAGGTTGGGGCGCCGCTGCGTCGGGCGAAGGTAGGCAACCGCTGCCGAACTGCGCCGCGCGTTGCGCACCGTGACCTGGTAGTGCCCGATTCCTTCCTGCCGGGCGCCGTTGAAGTCCGGGTTGTAGGGAATGCCTGCCTGTTGCGCCGCGCGCAGGAACGCCTCGCTGATCGGAAGCGGGTTCACCGGAACCGAAACCCCAAGCGGACCGCCGGTTCCGTGATACGCGTCCGCGAAGCGCTGATTGTCCTCGGCGCGGCGGAAGTACGGGAGCACCTCCCGATAGCTCCAGCCTGCGCAGCCTTCCTCCTCGCTCCAGGCATCGTAGTCCCGCGCGTTGCCGCGCGTGTAGATTTGCGCGTTGATCGTCGAGCCGCCGCCCAGCACCTTGGCCTGTGTGAAGCGCAATACCCTCCCGCCGAGATGGCGTTGCGGCACGGTATGCCATCCCCAGCTGCCCAGGCCCTTCGTCATGCGCGCGAAGCCCGCGGGAATATGGTAGAGCGGATTGCGGTCTGGCCCTCCCGCCTCCAGAAGCAGGACACGGGTCGACGGATCTTCCGAGAGGCGCGCCGCCAGTGCGCACCCGGCGGAGCCGGCCCCGACGATGATGTAATCGTATGCCATCGCATCCCTTCTCAGAAGCGCGCGATCGCCAGCCCGCTATCGACGTTGAGAACGCTGCCGGTCGCGTATATCGTGCTGCTGGCCAGCCCGGCGATGACGGAGGCGACATCCGCCGGCTCGCCCCAGCGGCGCACCGGAACGACCCCGTCTCTGATCAGGTTTTCGTAGCGTTCCGCGGCAAGCCGGGTCATGTCGGTGCGGATGATACCCGGCCGCACTTCGAACACCGCGGTGCGGTGCGGTGCCAGACGAACGGCGAGCCCCTGGACAAACATCGCAAGTCCGGCTTTGGCGATGCAGTAATCCAGCCGTTCCGGGCTGACCACTCCGGTGTTGTTGACCAGACAATCGATGCGGCCGAAGCGATCCGCGATCCGCGCCAGCACGCCGTCATGGCCGGCAAGGTCAGAAATGTCGCAGCCGATCGCGAGTGCTTCGGTATCGAGCGCTGCGGCGGCAGCGCGCGCTCCGGATTCGTCCTGATCGAGCAGGGCGAGCGCGAAGCCGGATTGAGCGAGCGCTTGCGTGGTCGTGTATCCGATGCCGCGCGCCGCACCTGTGACGATTGGCACTCTTTTTTCGGTCATGTGGCGAATTCTTGGCGAACGATATGATCGGCAACCCGCAGTGCCTGCGCCGCGATGGTGAGAGCCGGGTTCACTGCCGCCGAGCAGGGAAGGAACGATGCATCCACAACGAACAGGTTCGGATGATCGTGCGCCCGGCAGAACGCATCGAGCGCGGCGTTTGCCGCATCGTTGCCCATCCTTACGGTGCCGCACTGATGCGAGGGCGTGCGGCGGTCGAAGGCGCGGGTCAGCACAAGCGGATAGCCAGCCGCGCGAAACATCTTCCGCGCCTTCGCAACCAGCCCTCGATGCGCCGTGAGGTTGGTGCGCCGCCAGTCGAGCACGATGTCGCTTCCATCCACTCGGATCCGGC
>JBOHMN010000637.1:0-3508 GCA_050730175.1 Acetobacteraceae bacterium
AGCGCGTTGACGCCCGGAACCCAGAGTTCCCGCGTCGTCTGAGCCTTCGCCTTGTCGGTTTCGTCCTTGATGCCCTTGACTTCGAGCACGAGGTTGAGTGGCTCGGCGCTGCCCGCATCGAGCCGGACCATAAAATCGGGCAGGTAGCGCCGGGAGATGCCGGCATCGAGATACGGGATCTCGAAGCCCAGCGCCTGGTTCTTGGCGTAGGCCAGCACGCGCGGATGGGTTTCGAGCGTCAGCGCGAGTTCTTCCTCCCAACCTGAATCCAGCACCACGTGGCTGATGTGGCTCTTGGGTGGCTGCGCCCCGGTTTTCCAGCAGGGCTTCGAGGTGATGAAGTTGACGAAGCGCGTCGAGCCCTGCGGGTTGTAGGGATCGAGCACCGCCATGATCCGCCCACCGCCCGCGCGCGTGCAGGCGATCTCGATCTTCTCGGCGGCGCGGGCGAGCTGATCCTGATAGAGGATCGCGCCGAGCGGAACGCCCTTGGTGACGAGGTAGCCCTCGTCGAGCCAGCGGCGGGCGAGCCGCTGGATTTGCGGGAAGAGATGCTGCTTCGGGAAGCCATCCTTGTCGCGGAAGCGCGTGTAAAGCAGGTGCTTGGCGAGGTTGAAACTGATCTCGGAAGGGCGGAGCCGCTCCAGCACCTCGGGCGTGATGGTTACCCCGGCGCCGACGATCCCTTCCATCAAGACCTTGGTCGGGCCGATGTCGGCGGGGGTGATGACGAGGCGGCTTTCTTCGGTGAATTGGGCATCGAGCTTCTCCGCCGGCAGATCGCGGCGAAAGCCTGCGACGCGCGGAAATACCATCTCGAGCACCGCGCGCTCCCTGACCGCGTGGACGTGCGTCACGGGCTTCGGCGTGGTCGGCCTGGCCACCTGCGGTGAGGTTGTGAAGTCGAACGGGATGCCCATGATGTCGGCGTATTCGACGTCGAACAGGCCGGATTCCGGAGTGAGGTCGTAGGACTGGCGGCGCAGGCCGCGGCCGACCACCTGCTCGCACAGCAACTGCGTGCCGAAAGCGCGGACCCCCAGGATGTGCGTCACAGTGTTCGCGTCCCAGCCTTCGGTCAGCATCGAGACCGAGACCACGCAACGGATCTGCTCGCCGAGACGCCCCTCGCGGCCGACGGTATTCATCACCTCGCGCAACAATTCGGCGTCGCTCACCTCGCCCTCTGCGCCCGCGGCGCCCTCGCGCGCGGCCTGATCGCGCTTGAACTCGGCGATCTCGGGACCGGCGGCCTCGCGGAACCCTTTGTCCAGCGCCTCGCCCGATTCGATCTGGCGGGAATCGATCAGGAGCGTGCGCGGCCGGGGCAGGCGGCGGCCATCATCGGCATAATTGCGGAACAGTTCCAGGTTCCCGGCGTGGAAGGCGGCGCGCTCGCCTTCATCCACGCCGCCGCTCTCGAAGCCGGCGATCCAGTCGAAGACCAGCTTCGAAATGGCGGTGTTCTGGCAGACCACGATGAAGACCGGCGGCACGCTGATCCCGGCGCGTTGCCAGCGCTCGAACTCACCCACGTAATGGCTGTAGAGCGTGGAGAGCGCGGTCCGGAGCATGGCCGGCAGGGCGAACGCGCTGAGCCTGGCGACACCCGCCGCGGTTCTCGGCAGGGCTTTGCCGACATGCTTCCAGAGATCCCGATAGACGACCGTATCGGTTTCGACGAGATTATCGCTGACCGGCACGCGCGGCAGCTTCACGATGCCGCTTTCGATCGCGTCCATCAGGCTGAAATCCGAGACGACCCAGGGGAAGAGCGTGCCCTCGTGATAGCCCGAGCCGCGCAGGAAGAAGGGCGTCGCGGAGAGGTCATAGACGGCGCGCACGCCCCTGGAGAGCTTGCGGCCCAAAGCCGCGATGCCGCTAATCCAGAGCCGAGCCGCCTCCTCGTTCTCGGCCGCTTCCTTCTTGTCGTCGCCGGAAAGCTCACCCTCGCCGTCACCACCGACCTTGTGGCGATAACAATGGTGCGCCTCGTCGTTGATGACGTTGACACGGTCATAATGGAGAAGCTTGCCGCACGCACGCTCCAACATGTCCGCATCGGTTTCGGTGGTTCTGAGCGGCTCGGGATCGTTGCCCTGCAGGAAGCTGCGCGAGACCTTGGGCAAAGCCAGCGTCTCGCGGTGCTGGAAGGCATGGTAGTTGGTGATGACGATCTCGGCGCGACGGACCTCGGGCAGCATTTCCGGCGGCACGATTTCCCGCGTTTCGTAGTAATTGCTTGGCTCGCTCGGCAGCAGCACGCGGAGGCGATCCTTGATCGTGATGCCGGGCGTCACGATCAGGAAGGCGTGCGAGAAATCCTTGGATGGCCTGCGCGCCGCGTTGACCGCCTGCCAGGCGATCAGCATCGCCATGACTGTCGTCTTGCCGCTGCCGGTTGCCATCTTCATGGCCAGGCGGAAGAGCTCAGGATTGGCCTCCGCGTTAGCCCTGGCGATCTGATCGAGGAGCACCTTGGCGGTGGTGCGCTTTGGCGCCACCTCGGTGAGCCAGATGATCGTCTCGACCGCCTCGATCTGGCAGAAGAAGGGGCGGGGGCCAACGAATTGATGGTGCCGCCAATGGTCCAGGAGCCGTTGTGTGACGGCAGTCACGCCCCAGTCGGCCGGGTTGCGCAGGCTCCGCCAGCGCTCGACGGAACCGCGGATCTCGTTGATCAGCGCGTTTTCGCTGTAGGTTTCGAGCTCGAGGGACGTTTGCCCGGCGGATGCCTTCTTCCTTGTGGCCGGAACGGGGACGATGAAACGGGACGGCCGGCGGCCCGGCTTCGGCCCCCCTGCGAGCGGCTGGCCATACTGATCGAGCGGGTGGTGGAATTCCGGCGCGCGATAGGGCGAGTTCAGAATCGGCTGCTCATAGAAACTGTGCAATGCCTTCGTCCCACCAAGCCGCCCGGATTTCGCCGAGAAACCTGCGCACTATGCCCCATTCGTTGCCAATGCCATAAGCGGCGGGCGGGGGATCGGGTCGACGGCGTAGGGCGGAATGCCCGCCGCGCAGGCAAACTATATCGACACCCAGGTCACGAAGGGGGATCTATGCTTCGGCCAGCGAGGTGGTGCGGGCCGGATTGCGCGCCCTGCAAGAACGGGACGCCGCCATCGCGCGCTGGCTCAGCGCGGAGGTCGCCCCAACCTACGACGCGATGCAGGCTCACCCGGCGCGTGCGATTCCGACCTCTCCGGTTCTGAAAAACTTCTGTGCCCATCACACGAAACGGTTGAATGCCAAGCGCGGCGCATAGCATCGTCGTTTCCGGCGTTCAAAGCTTCGATCGGCGGGTACGAACCCGCAGCGATTTCACCGGAGTGGAATTTCGGTTGCGACGCCGGGCTCAAGCATGCGGAGGCGCGATGAGAAACCAAGGGCGGCAAACGAATTCTTCAGGTCGTCGCCGCTCTCGGTGAAGTGCTGCCACCCGGCATGGTGCACCGGGACCACCTGCGCCTTGGGAAACGCCTGGGCCGTTTCGATGACGTCGTTG
>JBOHMN010000638.1:0-2380 GCA_050730175.1 Acetobacteraceae bacterium
GGACAAGATCGAGTCCAAGGCGCTGCCGCTGCCGCTAGACAAGGCGCCCGAACCGATCGTCACGCTGGAGGAGATGAGCAAGAAGTTCAATGTGTCGACGAAAACCATTCGCCGCTGGCGTCGTTTCGGCCTGGTGGGTCAGCCCATTGTCCATAACGGCAAACGGCAAGTCGGCTTCCTGCAATCGGTGGTGGAGCGTTTTTTGACGACCCATCCCGATCGCGTCGAGCGCGGCAGCCGCTTCTCGCAGATGAGCGAGGACGAGCGCGAAGAGATTTTGCGCCGCGCACGCCGTCTGTCGCGCGTCCTGGGCGGCACGCTCACCGAGGTCAGCCGGCGCATCGCGCGCCGCCTCGGTCGTTCGGTCGAGACCGTGCGTTACACCATCAAGAACCACGATCGCTGCCATCCGCGGCAGGCGTTGTTCCCCAACATGACCGGCCCGTTGGATGCGGCGACCAAACAAGCCATTTATAACTCTTTTAGGCGGAACATTCCCGTGGATACCCTCGCCAAACGCTTTCAGCGCACACGGACTTCCATCTACCGAGTGGTCAACGAGGTGCGCGCTCAGCGCTTGCTGGAGCAGCCGCTCGATTACATCCCCAACCCCTCCTTCGACGAGGCCGCGCGCGCGGCCGAGTTCACGGCGGCGATGCCCGACGCCGCCGCCTATGAAGCCAAACACCGCGCCATGCACGCCCCCAAGGACGTGCCGCCGGAGTTGGCCTCGTGCTACGAGTATCCGCTCTTGAGCAAAGAGCAGGAACAGCACCAGTTCCGCAAGATGAATTTCCTCAAGCACAAGGCGGCCAAGCTGCGCGATCAGCTCCGCAAGGAAGGCGGCGAAACCAACGAGATCGATCCGGCGCGCGTCCGCAATCAGACGCTCAAGGAGATCGAGGATCTGCAAAAGGAAGCCAACGCCGTCAAGGAAATGCTCATCAACGCCAACATGCGTTTGGTGGTCAGCATCGCCAAGAAGCACGCCGCCCAGGCCGATAACTTCTTCGAGTTGGTTTCCGACGGCAATATGTCGCTGATCCGCGCCGTGGAGAAGTTCGACTTTGGCCGCGGCTTCAAGTTCAGCACCTATGCCAGCTGGGCGATCATGAAGAACTTCGCCCGCAGCATCCCCGACGAGAAGCATCGCCGCGAGCGTTTCGTGACCGGCCACGATGAGGTTTTCGAGATCGCTCCGGACACGCGCAGCGACGAACACGAGATCCTGGCCACTCACGAACGAGCGACGCACAGCGTCAATCGTTTGCTGGAGTACCTGGAGCCGCGCGAGCGCGAGATCATCCGCATGCGCGCCGGTCTCGACGATCACGCCAAGGGTATGACGTTAGAGGAGATTGGTCAGCAGTTCGGCATCACCAAGGAGCGCGTGCGCCAACTCAACGCCCGCGCCATGAAGAAGCTGCGCTCCATCGTCGAGGAGGAGCATCTGGATCTCCTGTGATCCAACCACCGAGCCTGAAGCGTAAGCGAAGGAACACCTTCTGCTGTGACCCACCCACCGAGTCTGAAGCGTAAGCGAGAGGACACCTTCGCTTACGCTTCAGGCTCGGTGTGCTTTATCCCCGCACCTACTCCGCAGGCAGTTCGCGTCCCGCCTTCTTGGCCAATTCGCGCACCTTCTCCACCAACACGTATGGAAGATCGTGGACTTGCTGCTTGACACCCATCCCAGGCTCGGCCAGAATGGGCAGTTGAAATCCGTAGAATCGATTGTTCGGCCTTTTGAGGTGAGTTGATGGATGCGCCTTCGATCACAATCGACCTTCGCATACCGGGCCAGTGGTCGCATCCGAAAGAACTGGTCCAACAACTGCCTGCCGGCTGCCACTTGACGGGCGAAGCGCTGATTCTGCCGGACGGGACGCAGGTTGCCTTTGGCGCCGTGCGGGCGGACGATCAGTTCGCCGGCATCTTTCGCTCCTCGTGCCGACAGCCGCTCACCGAAGAGGAACTGGCGGCGGTCGATGGCTACCGCGTGAACGTTTTCCTGAGCGGCCCCGGAGGCTCGATGCCGGCAGCCCGGACGATGATGCAGGCCGGCGCGGCCGTGGTGCGGGCCGGCGGCCTGGGCGTGTTCATCGACAACAGCACTCTCGCTCATGGCGGCCGACAGTGGCTGGATATGGCGGAGGATGGCAGCCCGGAGGCGCTCAGCTTCGCCTTCGTCGCCCTCGTCGGTGGCCGAACCGACGTGTGGACGATGGGCATGCATGTGCTGGGTTTGCGCGACATCGTGATGAAACGCGCGGACCTGGAGGCGGACGGCTTGGACATCATCGACGTGATCCGCTATCTGTGCCAGGCCGACAAGCCGGTCGAGGACGGTCATCTGCTCGCCGACCTGAGCGGCCTACGC
>JBOHMN010000639.1:0-4413 GCA_050730175.1 Acetobacteraceae bacterium
CTTTACCGGCTTTCCGGCCGCGCGTCGAGCCCCGAGAATGGCTACACTAAGCGGCTATCGGGCAATGTGAACGGATCGGCGGCCGGCACCTCTAACCAGGCCATGCGGGTCCCCAGGCGGACCCGCCGGTGAGCACATGCCCATCCAACCCGTGTGAAGGGGGAGCTTTTTGATGATCTTCGACCGCGCGTGCGCCAAACCAGGCGCCTTCGGCATCCTGCGCCTCTGGATTTGCATGTTCGGTGCGGTGCTGGCGGTGGCTCTGGCCGGCTGCAGCACCAATACGAACGTCACCAACGGCACCCCCGTAGTGACCGTCACCACACAAGCGGCCGGGGATTTCTCCACCTATGTCGTGGGCCTCACCCTGTACAGCGCGACCCGCAGTGACGGCTACGTCGCCTACCCCGCCGGTTACACGTATGAGGAGTTCGCCGATCTCACCCAGAGGGTCGACCTCACGGAGCTGCTGAACGCGGTCGGGATCCCGACGGGCACCTATACCTCGGTCACCGTCGGCATCGACTATTCTTCTCCGATCGTCTACCTCAGCGGCCAGACTACCCCGGCCACGGTGGAGAACACGAGCCAAACGCAGGATTTCGGCATCGTCTACATCAACGTCAAGCTCGATCCGGCACACCCGCTCGTGGTCAACCTCAACCAGTCGACGCCGTTTGCGCTCGATTTCGATCTGGCGGCGATGAGCTCGATCAGCGGGAACACCGTGACCGTCAGGCCCTTCGTGGTGGCGACCGCGACGCCGACCGACACGCAGCCGGTCCGCGCCCGCGGCCTCTTCGTGACCACCGATCCCGGCGCCAGTAATTTTGTCGAGAACATCAGGCCGTTCGAAGACAACGTCTACTCCACTGTCGGCGCGCTGACGGTCAATACCAGCTCGAGCACGTATTACAACCTCAATGGCCAGGTTTTTACCGGCTCGGCCGGGTTGACTGCCATGGCACAACTCAACTCGAATACACCGGTAGTGGCCTACGGCTCTCTGGGTGACATGTCGACGATCACTCCCGGATTCACGGCGAGCCAGGTGTACGCCGGCACGGCCGTGTCTAATGGCGAATACGAGCACGTGCGCGGCATCGTCACTGCGAGAAGCGGAAACTCCCTCACGGTGGGCGATGCAACATACCTGTACTACGAGGGTTATTGCCTCAGCAACCTCTGCTTCACCTGGTATCCGACTGCCACTGTCGATGTTGGCTCTGCCACCATAGTGACTCAGGACGCGACGGCCACGACGAGCCCCCTTTCCACCCAGTCGATCTCCATCGGGTCGCAGATCGACGCGATCGGCCTCGGCACGACCAACAGCTCGGGCGCGCTGACACTCGATGCGAGCCAGGGCGGGGTACGGCTGCAGTCCACCCCGGTCTGGGGCACGCTCACCGCCGGCACGGCAGGCGCCGCGACGCTCAATGTGCTCGCCTTGGGCTCGGTGGCCGCGAACGGCTTCAATTTCGCCGGCACCGGTACCGCAAGCGCCAATGACGCCACCGCAGCGAGCTATGCGATCGACACCGCTGCAGCGACGACCGGGACCGATCAGAGCGCGACCCCTGCCGGCACGCTCTTACGGGTCGATGGCTTTCCCATGTCCTTCGGCTCCGCGCCTCCCGACTTCGATGCGACCGCGGTGACGCCGGCCGCCTCGGAGCCTGCCGACCTCATCGTGGAGTGGAGCGGCGCCAGCGGCACCACCTCCCCGTTCACTTCCTATGACAGCACGAGCCTGGTGTTGAATCTCGCCAGTGCGACGACCTCCGAAGTGGTGGTCGGCCCCGACCTGCCCACGAATGGCCAGCCGACCGTCGCGCTGACGGGGACGCCCGCCGTCTCGATCTCCGGAGGCGACCAGTTCGCCATTGGCAACGCCACCAACGGAATCTCAGTGTTCAGTACCGCAAGCGCCTTCGCCAGCGATCTGACCAGCACGTTGAACGGCTCGACAGCGGTGTTCAAAGTCGTCGCCATCGGCAGTTATGACGCCGCCAGCAACACGTTCACCGCATCGCGGGTCGATGTTGCGCTCGAGTAGCCGCGCATGCCCTGGAAGCGGCGCGCGTTCGGCGGGCGCAATCGCACCCGCGCCCTGAACATCGCTGACCTGCGCGAGATCGCGCGCCGGCGCGTGCCAGGATTCGTCTTCGAGTACGTCGAGGGCGGAGCGGAGGACGAGGCGTCGCTGCGGCATAACCGGGAGGCGTTCGCCGCCTTGCGCTTCGTGCCGCAGACGCTGGTCGACACCCGCGGCAGGAGCCTGCAGGCGCCGCTTTTCGGCCGGTCCGCCGCGGCGCCGCTCATCATCGCACCCACCGGACTCAACGGGATGCTGCACCCGCAAGGCGACATCGCGCTCGCGCGCGCTGCGGCCGGCTTCGGGATTCCCTATACCCTCAGCACGCTGTCGACCACTCTTCTGGAGGATGTTGCGTCCACGGCGGGGGGACGGCTATGGATGCAGCTCTATGTGATGAAGAACCGCGCGATCGCGGAAAGCATCATGGCCCGCGCAGCGGCCGCGGGCTATGAGGCGCTGGTCTTCACATCGGATGCCAACGTGTTCGGATGCCGGGAGTGGGACAAGCGTAACTACGTGCGGCCCGGAAAGCTGACGTTGCCGGCCATCCTCGATTCGCTGCGCCACCCGCGCTGGCTGCTCGAGGTGCTGCTGCGCCGGGGCGTGCCCCGGTTTCGCAACATCGAGACCTTCCTGCCTGCCGGTGCCGCGAGCGCGGTCGGGGGCAGCACGATCATCCCGCAGATGTTCGAGCCTACGATCGCCTGGACTGACATCGCCTGGATACGCCGGCACTGGCCCGGGAAGCTCCTCGTCAAGGGAGTGCTCAGCGTCGAGGATGCACGCCGTGCCCTGGATGCAGGCTGTGACGGCATTATCCTCACGAACCACGGCGGCCGGCAGCTCGATTACTGTGTAGCACCCATCGAGGTGTTGGGAGAGATCGCCGCCGCGGTCGGTGACCGTCTGACGATCGTCATCGACAGCGGCTTCCGCCGCGGCAGCGACATCGCCAAGGCGCTCGCGCTGGGCGCGCACACCGTGATGATCGGGCGCGCAGCCTTGTACGGTCTGGCAGCCGGCGGCGAGCACGGCGTGCGCTGCGCGCTCGACATGCTCGCCGTCGAGCTCGATCGTGTTCTCGGCCAGCTCGGCTGCCGCTCCGTGGCCGATCTGCGGGCCTCGCTGTTGCGCTAGTCAATCGGAAAAACGGCCGGCAGCCGTTTTTCCGACATCCGTTGCCGCTGCGCAACAGGCTCCCTACGCCGCCAGCACGCCTTTTGCCTTGGCGGCATGCGTGGCGATCGCATCCATCAGGCCCGGCGAGAGACAGTCATAGGGCTCGAGCCCGAGCGACTTCAATTGCGAGCGCACCTCGCCCATGCGTGCAGGCGGGAACCCTGCCTCGATGATGGACGACACGAACGCCGCGAATTCGGGCGCCGCCCAGCCCTGCTCCTTGAAGCGCTCCGGATGGACGAAGTCAAACCCGTGGAACGGATGATTCTTGTTCTCGATCCGGCCGTACATGTGCACGCCGCAGCCCGTGCAGGCGTAGCGCTGGATCGGAGCATTGGTATCGACGATCTTCAGCTTCTGCCCATTGGCGGTCACCGAAAGCTTGTCGCGCGACACCACCGCAACTAGCGAAAAGAGGGCCCCTTCGGGTTTCCAGCACTTGGAGCAGCCGCAGATGTGATCGAATGCGACGTTGGCCCCGAGGCTGACCGTCACCGGCGAGGAGGCGCACTTACAGGTCAGGGTGCCGCCCCCGAATGAGGCGTTGCCGGGCTTGACGCCGCCGTCCACGGACGGATGGATCGAGATAGCCATGATGTTTTTCCTCTCGAGCGGTTGTTGGCTTCAGAACGTGACGACCGAGCGGATCGACTCGCCCCGGTGCATGAGATCGAAGGCGTCGTTGATCTTCTCGAGCGGCATGACGTGGGTGATGAGGTCGTCGATGTTGATCTTCTCGTCCATGTACCAGTCGACGATCTTCGGAACATCGGTGCGCCCGCGCGCCCCGCCAAAGGCGGTGCCCTTCCACACCCGGCCGGTCACGAGCTGGAACGGCCGGGTCTTGATCTCCTGCCCCGCGCCGGCAACCCCGATGATCACCGATACGCCCCAGCCGCGATGGCAGCACTCGAGCGCCTGACGCATGAGATCGACGTTGCCGACACATTCGAAGCTGTAGTCGGCTCCGCCCCCGGTGAGGGCAACCAGATGCTGGACGAGATCCCCACCCACTTCCTTGGGGTTGACGAAATGCGTCATGCCGAAGCGCTCGGCCAGCGCCTTGCGCCGCGGATTGACGTCGACGCCGACGATCTTGTCGGCGCCGGCCATGCGCGCTCCCTGGATGACGT
>JBOHMN010000640.1:0-2868 GCA_050730175.1 Acetobacteraceae bacterium
GGCATCGCCGACGGCCGCTACAAGCGCGACGTCTATTGAAGGAGTCGACGATGCCCCCACTCTCGCGCAACGAAGCGATCAAGGGCGAAAGCCGGTACCTCCGCGGCACGATCGCCGAGGGCCTCGAAAACGCAGCCACCGGTGCGCTCGCGGAGGATGACACGCAGCTCACCAAGTTCCACGGCATCTACCAGCAGGACGATCGCGATCTCCGCCCGGAACGGGCGAAGAAGCGCATGGAGAAAGCCTATAGCTTCATGGTCCGGCTTCGCGTGCCGGGTGGCGTGCTCGCGCCCGCGCAGTGGCTCGCCATGACAGCCCTGGCGCGGATTCGCGCCAGCGGCACGCTCCGCCTCACAACGCGCCAGACCATCCAGTTGCACGGCGTTATCAAGAGCAATCTCCGCCCGACCATCCAGGGCATCCATGCCGCCCTGCTCGACACCATAGCGGCATGCGGCGACGACAACCGCAACGTGATCTGCACGCCGTTCCCAACCAGCAAGCTGCATGCAGAGGCACTTGCCGCGGCGCACGCGATAAGCTCGCATCTCCGCCCGCGATCGCATGCCTGGCATGAGATTTTCATCGACGGGACTCCACTCACGCCGCTGGAGCAGGAAGAGGAGCCGATCCTCGGGCGCACCTATCTGCCGCGTAAATTCAAGATCGCGATCGCCATTCCGCCGCTCAATGATGTCGATGTCTTCGCCCATGAACTCGGCCTGATTGCAATCGCCGAAGCGGGACGCCTGGTCGCTTACAACGTCGTCGTCGGTGGCGGCATGGGCATGACGCACGGCGAGCCCGCGACGTTCCCGCGCACCGGCGATCTGATCGGCTCGATCACGCCGGAACAGGCCGTCGCGCTGGCCGAGCAGGTGGTCACCGTCCAGCGCGACTGGGGAGACCGCGTTGATCGCAAGCATGCTCGCTTGAAATATACGATCGAGCGTGTCGGCCTCGATGCCTTCAGGTGCGAACTCGAGCGCCGGCTCGGATTTTCCCTCGCTCCGCCACGCCCATTCGTCTTCACACGATCCGGCGATCCGGCCGGCTGGCTCGAGGGCGAGGACCGCACCGCCCACTACTGCCTTTTCGTCGAGAATGGCCGCATCGCCGATCGTCCAGGACGCGCTTTCCTCTCGGGCCTCGCCGAGATCGCAGCCGTGCATGAGGGCCGCTTCATCCTCACTCCAAATCAGAATTTGCTGATCGCGGACATCGCGCCGTCCGGGCGCGCCGGCATCGCCGCGCTGCTCGCCGCCCACGGGCTCGATCGTCCACCGTCGGCGCTCCGCCGCAATGCCATGGCCTGCGTGGCGCTGCCGACCTGCGGCCTCGCGCTTGCCGAAAGTGAGCGTTATCTGCCGAGCCTCCTGACATCTCTCGAAGAGATTGCCACCGGCGCCGGCCTGGCCGGCGATGAAATCACGATCCGCATGACCGGCTGTCCAAACGGCTGCGCGCGGCCCTATCTCGCCGAAATCGGCCTGGTCGGCGTCCGGCCCGGCATCTACAATCTCTATCTCGGCGGCGGCTTCGACGGCACCCGGCTTTCGAAGCTATATCGCCGTGAGTTGCCGCACGACGGCATCCTGGCTGCGCTCAGCCCCCTGCTCTTCTCGTATGCCGCGAACCGTTCCCCAGGCGAACGATTTTCCGATTTCGTCCTCCGCACTGGCGTCGTCCGCCCGACCACCGCCGGCAATCGCTTCCACGAAGACCTCTCCCTCGAGGTTGCGGCTGCTTGATCGCGCATTGGTTGACGTCCTCACGGCGAAGCTCGCGGAGATCAATCGGCGTGCAACTTGATCGCCGATACCGCTGTCGGCACCGCTCGCGTGCAGCGTCAGGTCGGCGGCCATTACCTCAACCAGAACGCGTAGCAGCGGAATCTCAATCAGGGAACGATCAGCGGCCAGCCGATCCGCATCTGTTGCCGCCGCGATCCCTCCGGTCGCGGCCATCGGCTCGCAGAGACGAGCGGGGCAGCCGGTCGAGTCGCAGGCATCTGGTCACGCCGATCGCCAAATGGCAGCGCCCGAAGGCGCCGATTCCGGTTCCGGATGTAATCGATAGGCTTCCGACAGTGCCTTGAATTCCTTTGCGGTTTGGTCCTGGCCGAAAACCGGATGGGAGGAATGCGATTGCACCTCTCGATGACCTTGGCGAGACTCTCAGCGATTCGAGCATGGGAGAGGCGGCATGGTGGTCGCGGGCGCGAAACGGCAGGGCAAGAAGGCACCAGGGGTGCAGAACCGGAACCCCGGGTTTCAGGGCTGGGACACCACCGATGCCGAGGAGGTCGAGCGCCGGCGATGGCGCGGGCTCACCGATATCGGGGCTGTCGAGGCACTCGAACCCGAGTATCCGTATTTCGGCACGTTTCTCGCCCGTTCGAACGGTGGCGGCCGCTATGACGTTGAAATCCGTTCGCTCACGGAGCGCGAAAATTCCTGTTCATGCCCGGATTGGCGGGTGAACGGGCTCGGCACCTGCAAACATATCGAGGGTGTGCTCGATCGGCTGCGCCGCAAGGGCAAGCGAGCCTTCGAAGCAGCGTCTCGCTGGGGCAATCCGAGGCTCGAGATCTTTCCGGCAATGGACGGCTCCGCCCGTGTTCTGGGCCGCCCGCCGGCCGGCCGCGCTGATGCGGCGACGGCACTGCAAGGACTTTGCGACGCCGAAGGCGTATGGCAGGGAGATCCGCTGCAAGCGGCCGAGGGGATCAGGCGGGAACTCGGGCCGCTCCCGGACCTTGTGGTCCGTGAATCGCGGCAACTTGCGGCGAGGCTCGAGGAAGAGCGGCGGCGGCGAGAGCGAGCCCGCGCCCGGGAGCGATTTCTCGCCGAGGTTGCGGCAGGC
>JBOHMN010000641.1:0-2562 GCA_050730175.1 Acetobacteraceae bacterium
CCCAACTGCTGTTCCGAGGCTTGAAGAAGCTGCGCGAGTTTCTTTCCGAGGGGAACGATTGAATGAAGGGCAACGGCAAAACCGGCGCGGAACGCGATCAACGGCTGCAAAGCGTGCTGGTTGCTTACCTGGAGGCGGCCGAGTGCGGACAGCCGTCCAGCCTTGAAGAACTCCAGGATCGCTACCCGGAGTTCGCCGCGGAATTGGCCGAGTTCCTCGGCAATCGGTTCGAGATCAACCGCTTGGCCGGCCCGATGCGGAGCTTGGCCGAGAAGGCCCGCGCGCAAGCCGAAGCGCGATCCAATGCGGCCACCGTGGCGGGAATTAGTCCTTAAACAAGCGAAGGTTTCCGGCTCGGAATAGCCTTCGCCAACGGTTTCCTATAGACGGAGTATCTCCGTCGGGCGCTGGAACTCTCCACGTTGGGCCTCGACATGATCCCCCCTTTCGTCTTCTCTGTTCGCGCTGACCGCGGCGGATCGGGGCATCCAGACCCCGACTTCAAGAGCGCTGCCTCAACAACGCAGCCGGTCGAACAGCCGGAAAAAGATCGGCAACTGCGGGTTCCAGGCCAACAGTCGGTAGATCAACCGCCGGCCGCTGCCAATGATCTGACACGGCAGATCAATAAACACATGTCGAAACGTTTTGAACTCCAGACCCAGCACCCAACGCTTCTCCCCCTCATGCCGCTCCTGCCAGCGGCCCGGCGACGCCGGCAGCATCAACGCCCACCAGGCCTTCAAATTCCACGCCAGACTGGTCATCACCATGTACGCCCAATTGCTCACCAGCGTGTCCACCGGCGCCTGCAAGGCCCGCACGCCGCCGCTCAACTGGGCAATCAGGTTTTCCTGATCGCAGCGGTCGTTGGCCTCGAAGACCACTGCCGCCGCCGGCAGTTCCCGATCGTTACTGATGTAAAAAAAGTAGCGAATCTCGTCGAAGAGTCGGTCCTCACCCTTCGTGACCGAAATGTTCTTCTTGACCACCACCATGCGGTAGGTTTGGGCGCAAGCGGTCGGCCGGTAATCGAACTCCGCGACCCACTCCGCTTGCAGCCGCTTGGTCTCAAACTCGCGGGCGACGACGATCGCGTCCTTGACGTTGTCGGGCCGTTCGCGCGGTTGGGTTTTCACGTGATAGCGGGCGGGGCGTTCCAGCGGCTGCCAACTGGTTTCCTCCAGGTCGTCGGCGATGGCCACGAGGTTGGGCACGGCGTCGTAGCCGAAAATGAAGCAGACACGCGGGTCGGCGTTCCAGCGGTCGAGATGCTGGGTCTGCGAGAAATCGGTGTCGCCGCGGAGCAGCACCTGGCGGAAACCGCCGCGAAAACAGACGTCCAGGCAACGATCGACATGCTCGGCCGCTCCTTCGTGCGACGGTCGATTGCCCGAACGATTGACGATGCTGAGGACTTCGCCGGTGTTGGCCAGGGTCAGCAGCAGCGGGTGGTAGCCCCAAGTGCCGTCGTAGGCGATGTCCATGCCTTGTTTGCACCGACCGGTGGTTTCGACCAGATGCCCATCCATGTCGATGGTCGCGCGCTCGAAGAACGCGGCCGGCTGCTCGGCCCAGACGCCCAGGCGAACGTCGTGGAAGACGTCGAGCAGGGTCTGCACGTCGGCGGGCGAGAAGCGCCGGCAGAAATCGCCGGCGGTGGTCGGGTCGGGGATGCGGCGAGCGCCCAGGGCGTTGAGGAAACCCTCGTCGTTGCGGCGCAGTTCCATGTCTTGCAGGCAGTCGCCGCCGCACAAAGCGTTGTAGGCGAAATTGAGGACGTGGTCCGATTCGTGGTAAGGCATGGGGAACTTGAGCAGGCGCAGTTTGGTGTCGATGGCGTCGATGAGGCCGATGCGCCGGGCCAAGGCGTGCATCGCTCCAATGCCGCCGTGGCTGATGCCCTGGTCGCGGTCACTGATCTCATAATGAATGTTGCTGGCGGTCATAATTGGTTTGGCACGGTCTTGCACGTTGGTTGGATCGAGTCGGCGTTGCAAACGGCGCTTGCGGCGTGCCAGTTGTTGGCGTATCTTGGCGTTCACTCGAAATGCCTCCGTAAGCCGGGTGATGAAGAATGGACTTATTCTTCAGACGCCCGGAAACCCCGAAGGATTTCGAGTTTTTCATGCGCTCCGGCAAAATAACGCCGGGAGGGCCGCTTGGTTAAGGACTAGCGAAGTAAAGTCACAAACCATTCACGGCATCGCCGCCGCGCTCCACAGGCGGATCATTTGATCAAGGCTGACGGCGGCCAACGTTAGGCCGTCGGGGCTGAAGGTGATGGCCTCGGTGGGTTGGGTGCCTCCGCGCAAGGTCAGCACCTCCTGGCCGAGCGCCGGATCCCAAAGTTTGATCGTCAAATCCTCACTGCTGGAAGCCAAGCGGGTGCCGTCGGGCGTGAATGCCAAGCCGGTGATGGCGGCGGCGTGCCCCATCAGCGCGTGCAGTTCAACGCCTGCTTCGGTATCCCAAACTTTAAATTCGCCTTCCGGCACTCCTTCTCCGTCCTCGGAATTCTGGTTCACGCCGCCGGATACCAGGGTAGCGCCGGTCGGGCTG
>JBOHMN010000642.1:0-4784 GCA_050730175.1 Acetobacteraceae bacterium
CTTGTCTTCCGGAGAGCTGGATGCGTAACGAAAGGCGCATGTCCAGTTCGGAAAGAGGCGGCAAGAGACCAGTCGCCGCGAGGCGACACGGCGCTTGCCGCCTACTTTTACAGGGGACGGTCGCATCGGCCACCGCGTTCCTCTATGCCGCGGCTGTTATGCTCCTGGTCCGTCGGTTGGCTCGTTCGGCATGAGATTCGAGTCGGACTCTAAGGGCCGGGTGATGGACGTGGGTGATTACTGCGCGGCGGATGCCAGAGGGGCGAGGTGGTTCCAGGGCGGAAGCTCGCCGGGACGGTTGGTCGGATGGCCGCGCGCATGCGAGCGAGGACGGTGGAGAGATACGCTTCGGGGTCGAGACTGTTCGGCCTCGCGCTCTCGACGATGGTATATATAGCTCGACGATGGTATAGATGATGGCCGCCCAGCCGCCGTCGCGGTCTGCGCCGGGGAACAGAAAAGTCGTTCTTAAGACCGCGATTCCTCTCGGCAGCCTCGCGGAGAGGTTTTGCCAAGGTTGACTAGCAGAGCGTTTCCATGAAACGACTCATACGTTGTGGGCGTCGGGCCTCCGGTCCCACCCTCACCCCTACCCCTGTCCCAGAGGGAGAGGGGTAGCGTAGTGATAGACTCCCAGAGGGAGAGGGGAAGCGTGGTGACATGACTCCCGGAGGAAGGGGGGAAGCGTAGTGATATGAGCGCTTTCATGGAATCGATGTACTAGGCGTGCGAGATCGCAGCGGCCGGAGCGGCGGGTTGTCTCCGGCTCGTGCAGCACCACGTCGCACGGCCGATTCGCCGGCAGCGGTTTACGCCGACGTGTTTCGCTCGCGCCTTCGGCGCGTGCCCGAGTGAGGGTTCCGGCGGCCTGGGGCTGGCTTCGACCTGCGAGAGCGCGTTAAGGCTGACCGAACGCGCACTATGTTTGCTTTCTCGAGCAATTTCATCGCCCTGGCCGGCATCTGGCGATTCCAGTCAGGGCGATATTGTTCTAGCCAGCGGCTGTCAAGTTGCGCCATGCCAGAACGGTACGCCGCGGCGAGCGAGGCCGCCCGCGAGGCCGATCGGCGTGCCGTCGGCGCGCCAGCAGGCCGCCCCCAGCATCGTTCTATCGTTGCGGAATTCGATCGCGTTCATCCCGCCACCGACGTGCGGCACGTTCAGCACCGCATGACCGCGGTCGCATAGAGGTGAGACTGCTTCGGGGCCGAAGCCCGGCTCGATTTCGACACCGTGGCCCTGCGTCCAGAGGCGCGGCGCCTCGAGCGCTTCCTCGAGCGACATTCCGTGGTCGATCAGGTTGAGCAGCGCCTGCATCACCGAGGCGAAGATGCGGAGGCCTCCCGGCAAGCCGAGGGCATAGGCCGGGTTGCCGTCGCGCAGCACGATGATGGGCGACATCGACGAGGTGACACGCTTGCCTGGCGCCACGGAGTTGGCGTGGCCGGGGACTGGCGTAAAGAGATACATGTAGTTGTTCGGGATCATGCCGGTTGCGGGTACGATGAAGCGAGCGCCGAACAGGCTGTTGATGGTCTGGGTGGTGGCGACGACGTTGCCCGCGCGGTCGGCTGCGGTGACGTGGGTCGTGTGCGGCGATTCGGCTGCAGCGACGCCCGCGCTCCAGTCACGCGTGCGGTTCAAGTCGATCCCACCGCGCCGCCCGGCAGCATAGGATTTCGAGAGCAGCCGCTCGATCGGGACGGTGACGAAGGCGGGATCGGCGGTGGCGGCCGCGCGATCGGCGAAGGCGATTTTCAGCACCTCGGCAAGCAAGTGCAGCATCCGTGGCGTGCCGAAGCCGAGGGCTCGGATGTCATAGCCCTCCAGGATGTTCAGCATCTCGATGATATGCAGCGGGCCCGAGGCCGGCGGCGGCGGACCGGTGATTTCGAAGCCGCGATAGGTGCCCGAGAGCGGTGCACGCTCGACGGTACGGTAGGCGGCAAGATCGGCGCTTGCGAGGTAGCCGCCTGCACGCGCCATGTGCGCGGCGCAATGGCTGCCGAGCGCGCCCGTGTAGAGGGCGGCAGCACCGTCGCGGGCGATGGCGCGCAGGGTACCGGCATAATCGGACATGACAAGCCGCGCGCCGGCCTGGATCGGGATGCCAGCGGGCAGATAGAGCCGCGCGATTTCGGGGTCGCGTGTAAGGTCAGTGGCAGCATTGGCGACGCACCCGGCGAGATAGGGCGTGACCCGGAAGCCGCGGGCGGCATGGCGGATCGCGGGCTCGAGCACGTCGGCAAGCGGCAGGGTGCCAAACCGCGCCAGTGTTTCGCACCAGGCTATCAAGTTGCCGGGGACGGCGACTGCGGTCGGGCCGATTGCGTTCGCGCGGCCGAGCGCATCCATCGTGCCGGGTGCCGCGTCCGGGTCCGGCTTATATGTTTCGGGGCCGGTGGCGAGCGGCGCGGTGCTCTGCCCGTCGATCACCAGATGGCGCCCGTCGGCGAGGCGGAGATGCGCCATTCCGCCGCCGAGGATGCCGACCATCATCGGTTCCACCACGGTGAGGGTGAACAGCGCGGCGATTGCCGCGTCGATCGCGTTGCCCCCGGCGGCGAGCATTTCCACGCCCGCGGCGGAGGCGAGCGGATGGTTGGTGACCACCATGCCGGTGCTGCCCGTGGCAGGCTGCTTCTCAGGCGTGAAGCGAACGGGGCTCAGCGCACGCCAACCGGGCATCTGTGCTTTTTCCTGCACGGTCAGACGGCCTAGCGGCCGGCAGGTGGCGCCGCTGGACGCGCGCCCGGTCGGCGGAGCAGGTAGCCAAGGCGGGCAAGGCCCTCGGGAAGAAAGATCACGAAGAGAACGAGCAGCACGCCGTAGATCATCATGCGCCAGTCGCCGAGGGCGCGGAGCTCCTCGAGCCCGAAGGTCACGAGAAAGGCACCCACGAGCGGACCGATGGTGGTACCGACGCCGCCGATCAGCGTGATCACGAGAACGGTGATCATGATCGAAACCCCGATCGCCGAGTCCGGCGTGAGAATGTGCAGATAGTGCGCGTAGAACGCGCCGGCGACGCCGGCGATGAAAGAGCTGATGACGAAAGCGAGCATCTTGTAGCGCGTGAGATTGACGCCGAGGCTGTCGGCGGCCTGGGCCGAATCACGGATTGCCTTCAAGGCGAGGCCGGTGCGGCTCGCGGTGAGCCAGGCAAGCAGCGCCATCGTCAGGATGAGGAGAACGAGCGCTACGTAATAGTAGCTCATGCCGTTGCCGACGCCGAACGAGACGGTGCCGAAGCCGAAGAAACGGAAGGCGGTGAAGGCAGGGATGCCGGCGAGACCGAGCGCACCACGGGTCAGGCTCGTCATGTTGGAGACGACGGTTTCGACGATCTCGGCGAAGGCGAGGGTTACGATCGCGACGTGGGCAACCGAGCGGATGCGCAACACCGGAAGGCCGATGAGAGCGCCGGCGAGGGCCGCGGCGATGCCGCCGAGCCAGAGCGTGAGCCACGGGCTCAGGCCGAGCTGCATTGCCAGGAGCGCCGAGAAATATGCGCCGAGGCCGAAAAATGCCTGATGGCCGAAGGTGAAGATGCCGGCGTAGCCATTGATGAGGTTCCAGCTCGCGGAGAGCATGGCGAAGATCATGCTCATGATGCAGACGTGCAGGATGTACGGGTTGCGGACGCCGAGCGGTAGCAGGCAGAGGATGACAAGGCTTGCGACGAGGGCGGCGTGATGGCGCAGGACGCGCATCGCGCTAGCTGCGCTCCTGGACGCCGAACAGGCCCCAGGGGCGGATCCAGATGATCAGTACGAGGAAGCTGAAGGCGATGACGTCGCGCCATTCGGTCGAAGAGTAGAGGACGCCGAGACTCTCGACGACGCCGAGGAGCACGCCGCCGGCGATTGCGCCGGTGAAACTGCCGAGGCCGCCCAGGATGACGACCACGAAGCCCTTGAGGAGCGGGCTCAATCCCATGAAGGGATTGACCGCGGTGATCGGTGCCATCATGGCGGCGGCGAGTGCGGCAAGCGCCGCCGAGAGGCCGAAGGTGAGCGTGTAGATGCCGAGGACGTTGACGCCGTAGAGGCGGGCGGCGTCGGCATCCTGGGCGGTTGCGCGCATTGCCAGGCCGAAGCGGGTGAATTTCAGGATGAACCACATGACGGCGATCGCGGTGACCGAAACCGCGAGGATGAGGAGGCGCTGCCAGGCGATGCGCACGCCTGCGACGATCAGCACGCCGTTGATGAAATAGGGCACGTTCTGGAAGTTCGGCCCCCAGACGTGCAACGCCGCGTTCTGCAGGAAGACCGAGACGCCGAGCGTCGCGATGATGGTGGTGAGCTGCCAGACGGGGCGCGACAAGAGATAGTGGATGATCGCACGCTCGACCAGCATCCCGAGCAGGAAGACGGCGACGCAGGCGGCCGCGGCGGCGAGGGCGGGGTTTATCCCGAGCACCGCGTAGAGGTAGTAGAGGATGTAGCCACCGATCATGAAGAACTCGCCGTGCGCGAAGTTCAGCATGCGCATGGTGCCCCAGATCAGCGTCAGGCCGCTGGCAAATAGCGCGTACATCGACCCGACGACGATGCCGTTGACGATCTGGGCGATGACGAGCGGAAGCGGCATGCCGAGCACGAGCATGCGTCAGACCCCGAGGTAGGAGCGGCGGACAGATTCGTCGGCGAGGAATTCGGCGGTCATTCCGGCCTTCACCATGCTGCCATTTTCCAGCAAGTAGGCCCTTCTCCCCACCCTGATGGCAAGCTCGGCGTTCTGCTCGACGAGCAGGACGGCGACGCCCTTCTGGTTGATGT
>JBOHMN010000643.1:0-2976 GCA_050730175.1 Acetobacteraceae bacterium
CTTGTCTTCCGGAGAGCTGGATGCGTAACGAAAGGCGCATGTCCAGTTCGGAAAGAGGCGGCAAGAGACCAGTCGCCGCGAGGCGACACGGCGCTTGCCGCCTACTTTTACAGGGGACGGTCGCATCCGCCACCGCGTTCCTCTACGCCGCGGCTGTTATGCTCCTGGTCCGTCGGCTGGCTCGCTCGGCATGACATTCGAGTCGGACTCTCAGACAAGTCTGGCGTCAGGAGTTTCTTCGGTCAAGGGCGAGGCATATTAAGGGTTCTGTCGCAAAGTTTCGGAAGGGACGAACGAGATCCGTCAACGCGGATTGGGTTATCCCGCAAGCGAATAGAACTGCTGCGCTGGGCGCAGCTTGCCTGCGGCCCGCAACTGGCCCTTGCAGATCATGTGCATGATCTCGATGCCGGCAAGCGGCACGGCCGCCGACCAGAAGGTCTTGAACCCTAACATCGGTCGCGTCAGTCGCTTGACCGCCCGGTGATCCTGCTCAACGATGTTGTTGAGGTACTTGATCTGGCGCATCTCGATACCCGTGTCATGCTCAGCGTTGTAGCTTTCGATCGCCGCCCTGTTGGAGCCGCTCTTGTCGATCGTGATCTTTCTCGGGGCGCCGTGACGACCGATGGCGTTGCGCAGGAAACGCAAGGCGGCTTTGCGATCCCGCCTGGCGGTCAGAAGGAAGTCCACCGTGGCACCGGCTTTATCAACAGCGCGATAGAGATATTTCCAGGCGCCCCTGACCCTCACAAAGGTCTCGTCCATTCGCCAGCTGCTGCCCGCCAGACCCCTGCGCTTGCAAAAGGCCTTCTCCAGGAGCGGAACGTACTTGAGCACCCAGCGATTGAGCGTCGAATGATCAACCTCTACCCCCCGTTCGTCCATCATCTCCTCGGGCTGACGGTAGCTCATCGGATACGCCACGTACCAGCGCACACCCCAGAGAATGATATCCCGCTCAAAATGGCTGCCCTTAAAATCGATCACTGGAGGCCTTCCTGCTACCAAGCTCCCGGCGATCATATGCCAGGCCGCCGCTGTCCAAAACTTTGCGACAGAACCCTTCTGCGCGATCGCCCTTGCCAACATCATAGCGCAAGCGCGTCTTCACACGGTCTGTATGAGTTTCGCGACGACGACCCCGCCAAGTCCGCTACGGCCGCCCCATGCGCGACGCACTGCAGTCGGCTTTGACCATTCGCAAGATATTACAACGGCTATTGACTACAATTGAAGCGGGGTCTTATAGGCAACCGAACCGAGTTTCATTACAAATAAATGGCCGTCGCGGAAGACGTCTTGGAAAACTGACGCACGCGATCGGAACGACGAGCGTTTTCATCGCAGTTGCAGTGGCGCCGGTGAGCAGAATAATTGGCGGTGGTGCCGGAATCACCGGTGGCGGGTAAATTACCGCCGATCGATGAGAATGACGCTTTTACATACGTAACGAAGTCGTGATCTCAAGCTCCTTGCTCTCGTCTGCGCCGTCGGTTTTTCGAAGGAACCGTCCTGCAAGAGATGCCGGGTAGCGGCCTGACGACGCTGATCCCCTCTTACTGAAGATATCCCCACCGTTCCACCGCCGGCTCCGCCATAGCCCATTTCCACCGCGTCGCCTGCCGGCACACGGTCGTGGTGTACCAGGCGCGCGGCGCGTCCGGGCGATGCCCGTCGATCACAGAAAACACTGCTTCCTTGCAAACCGCTAACGGATTCTGGATCAGGCGCGTGACCTGCACGGTGCCATGCTCGTTGCCGATCGGGATGTCGTGCCGGATCTTCCAGCGCCGGCTTTCTCCAACGTCCATCGTGCCAACCGTTTTGGCGATCGCATCCTGCTCGGCCTGCTGGCGCTTGCGCATCACGTATTTTATGATGGCCTCGGTCGCCGCCTGAACGCCGATGCCGATCGCGACGCCGACAGCGGGGTTGGCCGTTGCTGCCGCCGATGCCCCGCCTGCCCCGGCAGCCACAACGTCGCCCGCGAATTTGCAGCCACCGAGGCTGCCGGCCAGCACCGTTGCCATGGCCAGCCGGGGAATCCACGACCGGCTGACCGCGCTCATTGCAGCGAACCCCAGCGCTCTGTCGCCGGCTCCGCCAACGCCCATTTCCATGCCGTGCCGTCACGACAGATCGTGGTAGTGTAAAAGGCGCGCCGCGTTCCCTGCTTCCCAGCATGGTCTACCGAGTACACGATTTCCTTGCATGCGAAGCCGGGACCGCCCAGCACGCGGCTGACCGTCACCTCACCGTGTTCGTCGGCCTCAATCGGGATGTTGTGCGTCACCTGCCAGTGGCCGACCGCGCCGACCGGCAGGATGCCCGCCGCAGCGGCGATACGGTCCTGCTCGGCGCGATGCGCCACGCGTTCGGTGTACTGCAGACCGGCATTGGCGGCCGCCAGAACACCGAGTCCGATGCCTGTGGTCACGCCGGCATTGTGGGTGACGGCATGCGCGATACCAGCACCGGCCGCACCCGCGCCGGCGGCAGTGCCCGCGGTCAGCACCGAGCTGCAGCCGCCGGGAGCGACCGCAAGAGCAAAGAGCGCGGCAACCCAAGTACAGCGCCTGCCAGCGCCCAGTATGTCACTCAGCAAGAGATTTTTGAATGCAGCAGTCGGGACACCAATCATTACGCCATGTTGCGGCCAACTACACGTCAGACGCAACCCAACATTGACACTAATGGCGAATTCGGTCGCTTGCGGTGCCGCAAGATTGATTCGTGATCGGCCCATCTGCCGCAATAAAGAATCGCGCCAGAACCGATTACAGCTCTTTCCAATTTTTCTCACGGAGGCCGCCATTCTGGCGCCGCCGGATTGATGGATAGTAGGCCCGCCTGAACGATACGCATCCAAACGAGCACTCCAATGTCGCTGCACTCCCAAGAGCCGGCTTCAACACCCGAGGAAACTGTCGCGTCGCGCGCGCCGCGTTTCCTAATGGTACCCGATGTTTGCAC
>JBOHMN010000644.1:0-2318 GCA_050730175.1 Acetobacteraceae bacterium
GTATGGCGGCGCGTCGATCAGGCGCACTTCGCTGATCAAGGCGCCGTTCGCTCCGGCATCGACGAAGCGCACATGGACCGAATGCCGGAAGCGCGCGGGCAGCGGGCCCTGTGAGCCGGGCGTTCGGAATGTCCATGCCGCACGCCCGGTTGGCGGCGCGGCGGTTTCGCGGTGCGGCATGCCATCCAGCCGCGCCGGCAGCGCTCCGGGAGGAAGGTCCTCGCGATACGGCCAGCGCGTGGTGCGGATGCCGCGCAACAGACTGGCAAGCGTCCAGTTGGCCATCAGCGATCGCTCTCTGCAACCGACAAGCCGAAGCTCGCCATGATGATGTGGAAGTCCTGGAACGCGGCGCCTTCGAGCGCGCGATGGAACGCGTGCCAGTTGCGAAACCCCGGCGGCGCGATTCGCCAGCGGCCGATGTGTCCTGCGTCGTCGATGCGCAACCAGTGGAACGTGCCGCCGGACGGCGCTTCGGTCCACGCCAATGCGGCGCCGGGTATCACGGGGCACTCGGCCGCGATCACGCCGTCCGGTAAGCTCGCGAGCAGTGCTTCGATCAAGGCAGTGCTGGCCCGGATTTCCGCAAAGTACACGCGCAGGCGTGCGTAGCCGTCGCCTTCGGCTTCGCACGGTACCTCCGGTGGATGGTCGGCATAGGCGCCGTACGGAAGTGAGAGGCGCAGGTCCACCCGCCGTCCCGATGCCCGCGCCACTGGCCCCACGACGCCGTACAGGTCCGCGACTGCGGGGCGCAAAGTGCCCATCTCCTCGATCCGGTCGAGATAGCTCGAGGTGTGCATGAACCGCCGTTCCAGTCGTGCGAACTCTTTCGCGGCATCCGTGAGGCCCCGGCGCAGGGTCGCGAGTGCCGCCGCACCCGGATCCCAGGCGAGTCCGCCCGGCACGCACAACCCGAACAGGTAGCGGTGGCCGCACACCTGGCCCGTGAGCCGCAGCACGCGCTCCTCGATCTCCTGCGACATGGATTTGCCGACCACGAGCGAGGTCGAGCCGGCGATCTCCGCGACCGTTGCCGCGTGGTACCGGATCCGTTCGAGCTCGGCGAATACTGCGCGCAGCACGCGGGCGCGCGCCGGCACCTCGCAGCGCGCGATCTTCTCCAGCGCCTGGCAGTACGCGAAAGCGTGTGCGAACGCCGAGCTGCCGCTGAAGCGCTCGGCAAGCCGGACGCCGACTTCCGGCTGCATTCCTTCTGCAATCTTCTCGACGGCGCGGTACTTGTAGAACAACCGCGTCTGGCTTTCGTAGATTTGCTCGCCTGGGGTTTCCAGCAACCACAAGCCCGCCTCGTTGAAGTCGGACCAGATCGGCCCGACCGGGAACACGATCGAGCCCTCCTGATGCAGGATGCGGCGCGGCTCCCAGGCTTCGCCAAGACCAGGTTGCTCGACACGCTTGTTGGCGTCGAACCGGTGCCGCATGGGCGCAACGTCCTCGGGCCACACGGCATCGTGCAGCACGAAGTCGCCGAGGAAGGGGTGGCCGTTGAAGCGGATACCGAACAGGTCCTCGGCTTCACGTTCGTGCCAGTCAGCTGCGTGGACACGGTCACTGATGGATGGCACGGCCATGCCGTCGGGAAGATCGACCCGGATGGCGATGAGCGTGGCGTTACCCGGCGCGTAAAGGAAGTACCGCATCACAACGCCATGCGTGGCGGCAACAGTCTCCACGACCAGCGTCGCAAACTCGCAGCCGTGCGCCTCCAGCAGTGCGGCCGCAAGCTCTCGCACCGTGTCGTCGGGTGCCGGCCGGACCTCGAGCCAGCCGCCCGCGTCCTCGATCGCGGCGCCGTGGCTCAGATTCCTCAGCCGTTCGATCCATTCCAATCGCCCGCTCATGGCGCCCCTCCCAGGCTCGCCGCAGCGTGCTGGATCAGCGTCGCGAGCGGCGGCGGCAGGTAGAAGCCGAACACGAACATCGGGATGAAGGCGATAACGAGCGCCGCCATGCTGGTCTTTGGCAATGGCTCATGCCGCCCCCCGGCCACGGGCTCGCCGAATACGATGCGGCCCACCTGGTACAGGATGGCGATGAAGGCCAGCACCACCAGCGCCGTCAGAACACCGGTGGCGGCATACTCGCCGGAGCCGAATCCGACCGAAAGGATCTTGAACTCCGAGATGAACAGGACGAACGGGGGTGCGCCCGCAATCGCCACACTGCCCAGCAGCAGCGCCCAACCCACGAACGGCGCACGGCTGATCAATCCGCGCACAGCCTGGATTTCCTGGCTACCGAACACGATGGTCGCGATGCCCGCCGCGTAGAAACAGAACGACTTGGTGAAGGCA
>JBOHMN010000645.1:0-6101 GCA_050730175.1 Acetobacteraceae bacterium
TCCGGTCGCTGCTTTCCACCGCCAGGAAACAGGGATGGGATATTCTCAAGACGTTGACCGACGATCCGCAGCACCTGCTCGCAGCCCTGCGGGTGGTTTGACCAGCCCTGCTACCTGGGCAGTTACCGCAGGCGATCTGATCAACGCGCTGCAAAACACCTTGCAAGGAGGGGCCGTCCACATATGGGTGCAGAAGCCATTCTTGTCGGCATGCCGGGCGTCGGTGTCATCGACGCTGATCCAACGTGCCGTCTCCAGCCCGGCCCGCAGCACCTCGCGGCTCTCGCTGAGAAAGCCGTCCTGACCGGCGATTAGCAGACGCATCACTTCGCGCTTCGAGATGCTCATCCCGATCCCTTGCAGCATCGCGACCAGCCGCTCAACGGTTACCTGACCCTGGTGATGCTGCATCAATACGAAGCGGCGCAGCTCAGGCCCGAAATGCCCGCGCACCCCGCCCAGCATCGAGTTTGGAGATGTTCGGGCGCCGATAGACCGCCTCGATCCGCATCCGCCGCATCATCGCCGCGACCGGCTCCCGGCCGACGGCGACGCCCTCGCCACGCAGCAGATCGCGGAGCATCCGACTCCCCGCGAACGGATAGTCAAGATGCAGCGCGTCGATCCGTCGCATGATCGCCAGATCGGCCGCCGAAACCTGGCGCCGTTCATAATGGAGACTGCTGCGGCTGAGCCCCAGTACCTCCGCCTGCCGCATCAGCGGCAGCTTGTGGGTCCGGTCGATCATCGCTTTGCGCTCAGCAGGCCGGCCTTGCCGAGCGCGCCGGCTAAAAAATCGTTCTCCAACGTCAGCTCGCCGATCTTCGCGTGCAAGGTCTTCAGGTCTACCACCCGAGCCGTGTCCTTGCTTGCCGAACCGGTACCGAACACACCGGCAGCACTCGACACCAGATGCGCCTTCCACGTGGTGATCTGGTTGGCGTGAACGTCAAACTGCCGCGCCAGCTCGCCCAGGGTCTTCTCGCCCTGGACCGCGGCCAACGCCACCTTGGCCTTGAACGCCGGGGTGTGATTCCGGCGCGTGCGTCGTGTCATGTTCCCTCCTGACCAACGGCATCCTTGCCGCGTTCAGGCAGAAAATCCACTTATCTCACTGTCCAAATTTCCCCGGCCACCTCACCTTGCGGGTAACGCGCCGAAGCCCGGTTGCCGCTGGCGACGAAGGCGTTGGAGAGCCGCCAGATGCGGCATGAAGATATCCCCCTTCGTTTCCGCTCAGCCGCTCACCCCTGCCGGGCCGACTATCGAAAGAGCGCGCGGCGCGCTGAGCGACCATGGCAGCGCGGGCTGCGAGCGTGGCGGCGGAGTGCATTGGATCGGCACTGCATTGGGCGTGCGGACGTTCGATGGAAGATGCATTGCCAAGCGGAGCGCGCGGAAGAAGGCGCCGTGCGAGACGATCAGCACTGGAGCAGGGGCGGTGAGAGCATGCGTCACGGCGGCCTCTGCGCGAATGGTGAGCTTGGCGAAAGACTCGGCGCCGGGCGGAGTTGCGACGCCACTGAGCCAGTCCTCGTACCAGAGGCCGATCAGCTGGCCCTCCTTGCCGGCGAACGTGACTTCGCGAAGGTCCGGGTCGTATCGAACGGGAAGGTCAAGCGCCGCCGCAACGATCTCGGCAGTACGGCGGGCGCGGGCAAGTGACGAGGCGGCGATGCTGGCGATGCCGCCTTCATGCAAAAGTTCGGCAGCTCGCCGAGCTTGCGCCTCGCCATTCGCATTGAGTGGCACGTCTACCGCTCCTTGCGAAAGCCCTTGTGCGTTCCAGTCTGTTTCGCCGTGGCGGAGAAACCAGAAGTCGACCAGTGGCAGCATTCAGGCGGTTAACCCTTCCTGCGACAGCGCGCGGGCAACCGCGGGCCGAGTCTTCATCCGCGCAAAGTGGGCGGCGCAATTAGCGGGCAGTGGAATTTTCATCGCTCCGGCAGCGCAGAACTCAACATAGAACAGGGCGGCGTCCGCAATCGAAAAACGGCCGATGATGTATTCCTTGCCGGCCAGTGCCTGGTTGATCAACGCAAAGCCTTTTTCGGCGATCTCGCGCCCGCGTGCCTTCACCTTCTCCTCATCGGCGGCGGCCGGAGTGAAGTTGGCGGCCCGGAACAGGCGAGAGAAGCCCTGCATGTGGATCGTGGCAACCACGTAGTCGAGCGCCTCGAGAACCCGTGTCTGGCTTTCCGTATCGGTCGGCAGAAGTCCGGCGCCGGGATTGCTTTGCGCAAGCCAGAAGGCGATCGCCGGAAATTCGGTCAGGATCGAACCATCGTCGCGCACCAGTGTGGGGACCTTCGATTTCGCGTTGACCTTGATATAGTCGGGCTTGTACTGGTCAAGGCCCTGCAATGATATCGCAGTCTTGTCGTATGGCTTGTCAATTTCCTCGAGCAGAACGTGGATACCTAGAGAGCAGGCACCGGGCGAATAATATAGCTGCATGATCGAGACACCCTTTCCTTCAGTCGAAGAGTGAGCTCACCGAGGTTTCCTCGCTGATGCGCCGCATTGCCTCGGCCATCAAAGGGGCGATGGTGATCTGGCGGATGTTGTTGGCCAAGCGGACAGCCTCGGTTGCAAGAATCGAATCGGTGATTACGAGCATCTCGATGGGGGAGGCGGCGATGCGAGCAACGGCGCCTCCGGAGAGCACGCCGTGCGTGACATAGACGCTGGCGGAGCTGGCGCCGCTGGCAATCAGAGCGATGGCGGCGTTGACCAAGGTGCCGCCGGAATCCACGATATCATCAACCAGGATGCAATCGCGTCCGCCGACATCGCCAATAACGTTCATCACCTCCGAGGTTCCGGCGTGCTCGCGTCGTTTGTCGATGATGGCGAGATCGCAGTTGAGTCTGGTTGCGATCCCCCGCGCCCTGATCACACCGCCGACGTCGGGCGAGACGATGACGACGTTACGACCAGCATAGCGCTCCTGGATGTCGCGGCTGAACAAGGGCTGAGCGTAGAGGTTGTCAACCGGGATATCGAAGAACCCCTGGATCTGACCGGCGTGCAGGTCCATGGTGAGGACTCGGTTGGCGCCCGCCTCCGTGATCAAGTTGGCGACAAGCTTGGCACTGATCGGCGTGCGCGGGCCTGATTTCCGGTCCTGGCGTGCATAGCCAAAATAGGGAATCACGGCCGTGATGCGCCGAGCGGAGCCGCGGCGCAGCGCATCCAGCGTGATCAGAAGCTCCATCAGGTTATCGTTGGCCGGGTAGGAGGTGGACTGGATGACAAACACATCCTCACCACGAACATTTTCGTGGATTTCGACGAATACCTCCATGTCCGCGAAGCGACGGATGGCTGCGCTGGCCAGCGGGAGGTTGAGTTTGGCAGCAACGGCCTCGGCCAGCGGGCGGTTGCTGTTAGCGGCGACGATCTTCATCAAGGAGGAGCTCGGTTGGGAGCCTGCCGGATAGGGGTGGAATGCGGCCGCCGGCCTTCTAGCAATCGAGCCGCAAACTGTCCATGCAAGGGGTGCCGGGTATGCTGCCCTAGCGGTTGGCGGTCCCAGCCCGAGTTCCAGCTCTTGCTCCGTGATTTCGGATGAGGTGGACGGTCGGGTTCGGCTAACCCGTTGAAATTGCTCGAGCGCCCGTCGGTGGGTTGCGGAGATCTTCAAAGTAGTGACTAAACGCGACGAACTTTTGCTTGACGCCGCTCGGATTACAGTGATTCATAGTGCAACATATACATCCGGGACTCGAACCGGCTCTACAAGGGCAAGACCCACACCAACTATCTGCTGGTGGAGTCTGTCATGAGCCCGAAGGGGCCGCGCCAGAGGACGATTTGCTCGCTCGGCGACCTCGGGCCGCGGGCGGGCGAAGAGTGGCTCAAGCTGGCCCGCAAGATCGAAGACGCCCTCGTTGGTCAGAGTAATCTGCTCGCTACGGGTGAGGGTGAAGGCGCCGATATCGTTCGTCGCATACGGGAGCGACCAACAACCGGCAAACGCGGCCATGCCACTCCGGCCCCGGCCGTGTCGCCGCCGCGGCAAAGCGGCGGCGCATTAATCGAAGTCGACCCGTCGCGCGTCACCACCGAGCAGCATCGTGAAGCCGGCCCGGTCCATGTTGGCTACAAAGACTGGCAGCGCCTTGAGCTCGATCGCATTCTGCGCAACTGCAACCTGTCGTCCGCGGTACGTCGGCACGCCAGAGTGATGACGCTCAATCGGTTGATCGCACCCGCCTCCGAGCATGCGATGCCCGATTGGATCAGGCGCACGGCGCTCGCCGATATTCTCGCCGCCGGCTTCGATGGCCTCGAGGAAGACCCGCTATACGAGGCGCTTGACAAGCTGCACCCCCACCGCGCCGCTATCGAGGCAGCGCTGGTGGCGCGCGAGCGCAGTTTGTTCAGTCTCGAGCAAACGATCTATCTGTACGACCTCACCTCAACGTACTTCGAGGGCGCGTGCGCCGGCAATGCCAAAGCCAAACGCGGCCATTCGCGCGATCATCGACCCGACTGTAAACAGCTCGTGATCGGCCTCATGGTCGATCGCGATGGCTTCGCCATCACCCATGAGATTTTCGCCGGCAACACCCAAGATCGCACCACCTTTGCCGCCATGCTCGACCGCCTCGCTGCTCGCGTCGGCCTCACCGAAGGCGCCACCGTCGTGATCGACCGCGGCATGGCGTTTGACGAGAACATCGCCGACATCAGGAAGCGCAAGCTCCACTACATTGTCGCCAGCCGCCAGCCCGAACGTGACCGCTGGCTCGCCGCCTTCGACGACACAGACGGATTTACTCCGGTGCTGCGCCAGCCTTCCCCGCTTAATCCCACGCAGAACAAGACCACGATCGAGGTCAAGACCTGCCGCGGGGACGATGACGGGCCGACCTACGTGCTCTGCCGCAGCGAGCAACGCATCGCCAAAGATCGCGCCATCCGCACAAAACAGGAAGCCCGCCTGCTCGCTGACATCGATAAACTCGCGAAACGCGTCGCCGATAAAAAGCTCGCCAAGCCCGATAAGATCAACCAGGCGATCGGGCGATTGCAGGAACGCTACCCCCGCGTCGCCCGTTACTACAAGCTCTCCCATGATCCGCAGAGCGCAACCTTGGCTGCCCAGTTCGCTGCCGACAAACACCTCAAGGCCGAACAACTCGACGGCTGTTATCTGCTCAAGACCGATCGCCAAAACCTCTCAGCCGACGAGCTCTGGCGTATCTACACTCTGCTCAGCCGCGCCGAGAATGCCTTCCGCGATATGAAATCGCCGCTGGCAGTGCGACCGATCTTCCACCACCTCGAACTCCGCACCGAATCCCATATCTTTCTTTGCCTGCTCGCCTACCATCTCCTCATCGCAATCGAAAAAACCCTGCTCGACCAGGGCATCCACACCTCCTGGGCCAGCGTCCGCAATACCCTCAAATCCCATCAGCTCTGCACAATCGTCCTCCCTACCAGCGACGGCTCCTGCCTGCGCATCCGCAAGGCGGCAACTCCCGAACCGGACGTCCGGCAGCTTTATCGAACCCTCGCCGTCTCCCCACACGTCATCACACCACAACAGCCATGGACCCCAGCTTCCGATAGTGACTAAGCAAAGGCCTATCTTATTGATATACCACAACTATGGCCTGAAAAAACTGGAAGTCGGGCTAGCCCACCGGGAGGTCAAGACGCTCTCGCGAACTCACCGCAACACACGGCAGAGGTCTGCTTCAGAGCCGGTTTACGCATCTGGAGAATTGGCTAATGGACCCGGAGGCGCGCTGCGTACGAACGGAGCGCCTGGTAAAGATCACGGTAAAGTTCGAGGCGCTGCTGATGGCGTGAATGATGCTCTGGCCGGGCATGGTAGCGGGCATTGATATGGACGCGATCGGCAAGGGTTCGCAGCGGCCGGCAAAGGCCAAGCGCCTGCCCTGCGAGCATTGCCGCACCTAGGCAGGGAGCGTCCTCGACCAGCGTGTGCTCTATAGTGCGCCCAAGGATATCGGCCTTGATCTGTAGCCACCTCGGTGACTGGGCGCCACCGCCGGTTGCGCGCAAGGTCGTGGGCCCTGCGCCGGCAGCGTCCAGCACATCGATCCCAATCGCCTGCTCATAGG
>JBOHMN010000646.1:0-22273 GCA_050730175.1 Acetobacteraceae bacterium
GGTCCCGGGGCCGCGGCGGGCACTCCGCCGTAGCAGGATACTGCCCAGATTCTCTGGTGTTCGGCAAATTCCCACCCCTTTCGCCCTGTTCGTACCACTTAAGTTTGATTCAGGATGTGGCAGACGATTGAGCCCGCTGCGCGCAGAATCTCAAGACTTCTGAAGAGGCCGGCCCATGATCGATCCGATCGCCTACTATAGCCCTGAAACATATCTGTTTCCGGCGTTAGCACAGAGCTATGCTGATACGGGCGCCATTGATCCAATGGCACTGTATCTGGTTCTCGACTGGAAAGCACCGCGTGCGCGAACGCTGCACCGGTCACGGCTCGCCAAGCTTGCCGGGAGCTTCAACCGTGCAGTGAGCATGATCGCCGCTGAACTTGACGCGGCAGCCAACCCCGAGCAACAGCTCAGACTGCTTTTAACCAAGTGGGGATTTCGGCTTCCCACAGCTACGGCAATCCTCGCCGTTCTCTATCCCGAGACATTCACCATCTACGACATCCGAGTGTGCAATACGCTCGGTGCGTTCCGTCAGTTAGGCAATGTCAAGTGGTCGCGCCAGGCCGTCGTGGCGCAATTTGAAATTGCAGATCGCTCAAGTATGGGTCAAGAAAACGTCCTTCCAACCTTCCCCGGAGTAGGGCTGATCCTTCTTATGAAACTCGTACCATACCGCACCGGTGGAGCTAACGCTGGTCTTGGTGTGATTCGCCACGTATTCGCTATGTGCTACGATGTAGTCGGGGCGCATGTCACCCTGTAAATTGACAAAAACGTAAACATGGCTTGGAGAACGGATTGTCAAAGCGCTCTTGCCCACAAGCCAGAATCCCGCGGCTTTCCCGTTTGTTTTTACTTGCACTGACCATGCCATCTGGCATGCTTCGTCAGTTACAAGCAAATCAGCGCCGGCGGCGCTCCGAGAGGTAGGCGATACGATAAGGCTGAGACGCGACAGCTCGGCCGCCACCAAATACACGCCGAGCATACCGGTGATAAAACCCTTTGCCACTAAGCCGCCTTTGGTCTTCTCACCATAGCGCGCACTCACCTTTCGTAGAGGAAATCGGACAAGCCCCTCTAACCCAATCCCCCAGGCAACTCGTGTCAACCGTCGCATGATTTCGAATGACGTCACCACCCCCCGGGTCTGGCAAGAGTATCAACGATTCGTGGTCGCAGTGCGGCACGCTGCACCTCAGGGGCTGAGCCCACGCGACTGCGACCGGTGGCTGCGGGGGCACAACAAGCAACAATCCTTGCTCAAGGAGTTGGCTGAACCCGGTTAGGCCAGCTCCACAAAAATCAAAGGTTTCCGGGCTCATGACTTCGTGGACGAGACGGCGGCCGACGCCGGGCACGCTGCTGCCGCCGGGCGCGCGGCGACAGTCCTGCCATGATCTTGTCCATGGTACATCGATCCCATGAAAGCGCTCATATCACTACGCTTCCCCTCTCCCTCTGGGCTAGGGGATTCGCACATCTCGGACGTTCGCAATGTTTCCAATAGGTTACCTGATTGTTCCGCGTAGCCCATCCATGTCGGAAGCGAAATTCCAAGTGACTCAATTCGCACGACTTTTCGTTTCTAGCCAACTGGCATTTCCGGTGGCGTAATGAGATGTGTGAATGCGGTAGCCCTCTGGGAGAGGGGTAGGGGTGAGGGTGGGACTGGAGACCCGACGCCCACAACATACGAGTCATTTCATGGAAACGCTCTACTAGCGGGCCGTTCATTCCCTACGCGATGTGTTTTTCCAGGCGACCCCGCTTTCCCTCACGCTTGTACGGCGAATCGGTATTGCCGGCCGTGTCGTCTGGCGAAGCGCAGTATGCGTTCGTCGTAGGTGACGAGCGGAGCGGCAAGCGCGATGGCATGCGCGACGTCGAGTGCCGGTGCGATGAGATCAATGCCTTCACCCACTCGCACCGAACCGAGATGCGCACCGAAAAGCGAGCCCGCGCGGGCGGTTTCGTCGAGGAGGCGCCGCATCCCAAGCGCAACCACGTCGGTTTTGTTGCCGGCGGTCAGTTTGTTTGCGGCCTGCTCGATGAGGGCCACCACCTCAGGGCGGTTGATCGTGACCACACGGGCCATCGGATACCTCTATCATTACTGCTGCCCTTATATAATGCCTCCCCAGGCAGCGCAACCTCGATCGTGGCGCCCTCGACCGGGATCCGCGGAGGCAGGAACATCCAGACGGCGTGCCCGCCCGGCCGGTGCGCGCCTGTCTCGCCGACCCGCTGCTGTTGCCGCTTTCTGCTGCTGCCCCGGTGCGCGGCGCATCGCGCAGCCCACCAGGAATCACCCGGTTTCTTGCCGCGCGCTCTCAGCCGCAAACCGCACCAGCTCGGCGCCCTCTTCCACCATCTCCCCAGGACCGAATGGAATTTCGCCGATCACGCCGGCGCGCGGGGCGTTCAGGGTGAGTTCCATCTTCATCGCTTCGAGCACGATCAGCGCAGCGCCTTTCTCGACTTCATCACCAGCCGAAACGAGGATGCGCGCAACCCGCCCCGGGATCGGCGCGACCAGACGCCCCGCTCCGCCGGCCTGCCCTGCGGGTGGCGCGAGCGGATCGAGGCGCGTCAGCACCTCGTTCTTTTTTCCGTGGCGTATCACGACGAGCTCCCCGCCATTGCGCACGACACGAAGATGGTACTCAACGCCGTCAAGCCTGAGCGCCATGCCGGCTTCGTCCTCGACAACCGTAGCCAGCGCGCTCCCGGAGGCAAACCGAAGCCGCCACATGCCGTTCGCTTCGGCGTAAGCGCGCAGCAGGATTTTCTCGCCGTCCCAGACGAGCAGGAAGTCCTGAAACCCCGCACCATTCATCCGCCAGGCATCGGCGATCGCCCAGGGCGAGAATGGATCCGCCGTTCTTTCCGCCGCGCGTTTCACCTCGTCCGCCGTGTCTCCCAGCACAGCAAGTGCCGCCGCCGCAAGCACCAGGCGCCGCTCGCCTTCGGACAATGCTTCCGGCAGGGGCGGCAGCAACGCATCTCTGTTCCGGGCAATGAACCCGGTATCCGTGGCACCGGCGGCGAATTCGGGATGGGTGAGGATCGCACCCAGGAGCCCGAGATTGGTCGTAACGCCGACCACCTCCCACTCGGCAAGTGCTCTTTGCAATTGGCGAAGTGCGGCCGCGCGGTCCTCGCCCCAGGCGATCAGCTTGGCGAGCATGGCATCGTACTCGGTGCCGATCGCATCGCCTTCGCCGACGCCGCTGTCCACCCGCACACGCAGGCTCTGCTGCGGCATCCTGAGATGCGAAAGCCGGCCGACCGAGGGCAGGAAGTCCCGCAGCGGATCTTCCGCATAAATGCGCGCCTCGATCGCATGCCCGTGGATGGCAAGCGTTGCGCAAGCCGCCGGCAACTTCTCTCCCGCCGCAACCCGGATTTGCCACTCGACGAGATCTTGCCCGGTGATCATTTCCGTGACTGCGTGCTCGACCTGCAGGCGGGTGTTCATTTCCATGAAGTAGAAATCGTCACCGGCAACCAGGAATTCGACCGTCCCCGCGCCGACATAACCAACCGCCCGCCCGCACGCGATGGCCGCCCGCGCCAGCGCATCACGCAGCCTGGGATCGAGGCCGGGTGCCGGTGCCTCCTCGATGATCTTCTGATAGCGGCGCTGGATCGAGCAGTCCCGTTCGAACAACGAGACGGCGTTGCCGTGCGTATCGGCGAAAAGCTGGATTTCCACGTGGCGCGGCCGCATCAGGTACTTTTCCAGCAGCAGACGGTCCGAACCGAACGCGGCAAGCGCCTCGCGCGCCGCCGAGGCGAGCGCCGATTCGAGGTCTTCCGGCTTTTCGACAACGCGCATGCCCCGCCCGCCGCCGCCCGCCGCCGCCTTGACCAGCACCGGATAGCCGATGCACGCCGCCGCCGCCGCGAGCGTCGCGTGATCCTGGGCCGGTCCGTGATAGCCGGGCACCAGCGGCACGCCCGCCTCCTGCATCAGCGCTTTCGCCTCTGCCTTCGAGCCCATGGCGCGGATCGCCGCCGGCTGCGGGCCGATGAAGACGATCCCGGCAGCCTGGGAGGCCTCGGCGAATTCGGCATTCTCGGAAAGGAACCCATATCCCGGGTGGATCGCATCCGCCTCCGCGCGGCGCGCCACGGCGATGATCTTCTCGATCGCAAGGTAGCTCTCCCGCGCCGGGGCAGGGCCGATCGGCCAAGCCTCGTCGGCCACCGCGACGTGCCGCGCGAAACGATCGGCCTCGGAATAAACCGCAGCCGTTGCAATGCCCATCAGCTTTGCGGTCCGCGCGACGCGGCAGGCAATCTCGCCGCGGTTCGCGATCAGGATCTTGCGGAACATCCCGCTCACATCCGGAACAGCCCGAAGCGGGTCGCCTCGATCGGCGCGTTGAGGCTCGCCGAAATCGCGAGCCCCAGCACCCGGCGCGTCTCTCTCGGATCGATGATGCCATCGTCCCACAGCCTCGCGGTGGCGTAGAAAGGGTGGCCCTGCGCCTCGTACTGCGCGCGGATCGGCGCCTTGAACGCCTCTTCCTCCTCCGCCGGCCAGTCCGTCCCGCGCTTGGCAAGCGCATCGCGGCGCACCTCGGCGAGCACCGATGCCGCCTGCTCGCCGCCCATCACGCTGATCCGCGCGTTCGGCCACATCCAGAGAAAGCGCGGCGAATACCCGCGCCCACACATCGCGTAATTGCCGGCGCCGAAGCTGCCGCCGACGATCACCGTGAATTTCGGCACCGCGGCTGAGGCAACCGCGGTCACCATCTTCGCGCCGTGCTTGGCGATGCCGCCCGCCTCGTATTTGCGCCCGACCATGAAACCCGTGATGTTCTGCAAAAATACCAGCGGAATCCCGCGCTGCACGGAAAGCTCGATGAAGTGCGCGCCCTTCTCCGCGCTTTCCGAAAACAGGATCCCGTTGTTGGCGATGATGCCGACCGGGTAGCCGAAGACGTGCGCAAATCCCGTGACTAGCGTCGGCCCGTAGAGGCGTTTGAACTCCTCGAACCGGCTGCCATCGACCAGGCGCGCAATCAGCTCCCGCATGTCGAACGGCCGTCGGAGATCGGCCGGCACCACGCCCGCGATCTCCGCCGGATCATACCGCGGCGGGACGGGCGCCTTAAGCGCAAGCGGCATCCGCTTGACCCGGCTCAAGCCGGCAACGATGCCGCGGGCAATGCCGAGCGCATGCAGATCATTCTCGGCAAAATGGTCGGCAACGCCCGAGATGCGGGTATGCAAATCCGCCCCGCCCAGCTCCTCCGCCGTGACAACTTCGCCGGTCGCCGCTTTGACCAGAGGCGGGCCGCCAAGAAAGATCGTCCCCTCGTTCTTGACGATGATCGCTTCATCCGACATCGCCGGCACATAGGCGCCACCCGCCGTGCAGGAACCCATCACCAGCGCGATCTGCGGAATGCCCTCCGCCGACATGCGCGCCTGGTTGTAGAAAATGCGGCCGAAATGTTCGCGGTCCGGGAATACTTCATCCTGGTTCGGCAGATTGGCGCCGCCGGAATCGACGAGATAAAGGCACGGCAGGTGATTCTCGGCGGCGATCTCCTGCGCGCGCAGGTGCTTCTTCACCGTGATCGGGAAATAGGTCCCGCCCTTCACTGTGGCATCGTTGGCCACCACCATGCACTCTCGACCGGCAATTCTGCCGATCCCGGTAATGATTCCCGCCGAAGGCACTTCTTCGCCGTACATGCCATACGCGGCAAGCTGGCCGACCTCAAGAAACGGCGAAAGCGGATCGATCAGCGCGCGGATCCGATCGCGCGCCAGAAGCTTGCCGCGCTTGAGATGCCGTTCCCGTGCCGCCTTCCCGCCACCTTCGCGTACTCGTTCTGCTACCCGATTGAGCTCGGCCACCAGCGCCTGCATCGCTTCCGCGTTTTCCCGGAACGTGCGGCTCTTCGGATCGAGCGCGGATTCGATCGCCGGCATCGCTGGGCCTCAAGCGGTCTCGGAATAAAGCTCGCGGCCGATCAGCATGCGCCGGATCTCGTTCGTGCCGGCGCCGATCTCGTAGAGCTTGGCATCGCGCAACAGGCGCCCGGACGGGTAATCATTGATGTAGCCGTTGCCGCCAAGGCATTGAATCGCCTCGAGTGCCATCCACGTCGCCTTCTCCGACGCGAACAGAATCGCCGCCGCGGCGTCTTTGCGGCCGGCCTGGCCCCGATCCAGGGCCCCGGTCACCGCATAAACATAGGCCCGCGCCGCCTGGAGCGCGGTGTACATATCGGCGAGCTTGCCCTGCATGAGCTGGAACTCGCCGATCGGCCGGCCGAACTGCCGCCGCTCGTGCACATAGGGAAGCACCAGGTCGAGCGCCGCCTGCATGATTCCCAAAGGTCCGCCCGCGAGCACCGCACGCTCGTAGTCGAGGCCGCTCATCAATACCTCGACCCCGTGCCCGACTTCACCCAGCACGTTCTCGGCCGGCACTTCGCAATCGCGGAACACCAGCTCGCACGTGTTCGAGCCGCGCATGCCGAGCTTGTCGAGTTTCTGCGCCGTCGAGAAGCCGGGAAATCCCTTCTCGATCACGAACGCAGTGATGCCGTGCGCACCCGCGTTGGCATCGCTCTTCGCATACAGAACGAGCACGTCCGCATCCGGCCCGTTAGTGATCCACATCTTGTTGCCGTTCAGGATGAAGCGCTCACCCCGCCGTTCCGCCCGGGTTCGCATCCCGACCACATCCGAGCCCGCACCCGGTTCGGACATCGCGAGCGCCCCCACCTTCGTTCCGGCAATCAGGCCTGGCAGGTACCGCCGCTTCTGCACTTCCGTGCCATTGCGGCGGATCTGGTTGACACAAAGATTCGAATGCGCGCCGTACGAGAGCCCAACCGAGGCCGAAGCGCGGCTGATCTCCTCCATCGCCACGACGTGCTCGACATAGCCCATGCCGGCGCCGCCATATTCCTCTTCGACGGTGACACCGAGCACGCCGAGCGCACCGAGCTTGGGCCAGAGCTCGGCGGGAAAGTCGTTGGCAACGTCGATTGCTGCCGCGCGCGGGGCAATCTCGCGGGCAGCAAACGCCTGGACCTGCGCGCGCAGCATCTGTGCGGTCTCGCCGAGTGCGAAGTCGAACTCTGCCGGCTGGTTCCGCATCCACCCCTTCCCTGGGCAAGCGAAAGCGTGCCTTGCCCGCATGCTGGCCGTTCCCGCCGGCCGAGGCAAGACATCCGCAAGGCACCTCTCGGCGAAGCTCGCCGGCTGCCCCTCCGCCTGGACTGACCCACCCACAAAATGCCAGACTTTCCTTGGGGAAAAATACATCTTTCCTTGACGCCGCGCCCGCTTTCCCGTCTGATACCCTCAATTCTGCGCCAGCTCGCGCGGGAAAAAAGAGGCAAACGCAAAGTGGGAGGCACGCATGCCAATACGCCAGTACTCGTGGCTTACATTGTTCGCCGGTGCGCTTGCACTTTCCGGCGCGGCACTTTTCGCTGCCCCGGCCGCTCGCGCCGCTCCTCCGATCGTCATCGGCGGCACCATCTCGGAAACCGGGCCGCTCGCCGTCGATGCCGACTATCAGATCAAGGGCGTGAAGCTCGCCATCGCGGACGCCGACCAGGCGGGCGGCTGGCTCGGACGCAAGCTCGAGCTCAAGCTCTATGACGACAAGAGCAGCGCCGGCACAGCCGACCGGCTGTACGAACGCCTCATCACCGACGATAAGGTCAACCTCCTCGTCGGCCCCTATTCCAGCGGGGTGACCACCGGCGTCGCGCCGCTGATCAACAAGTACAAGATGGCAACAATCGAGCCGGGCGCTTCGGATCCGAGCATCTACCGCCCCGGTAACAAGTGGAACATCCAGGGCACGGCATCGTCGCTCCAGTATCTCGACCAGTTGCTGCCGGCGGCGAAGGAGCACGGCGCCAAAACGGTCGCAGTGCTCGGGCTCGAATCGGCCTTCACGCTCGCCTGCTACCATGCGCGCCAAGCACAGGCGAAAGAACTCGGCATGAAGATCGTCTATCAGACGACGTACTCCTTGCCGCAGCCTGACTTCTCTTCCATCGCGCTCGCCGTGAAGCACGCGAAGCCGGACGTCGTCGTTGCCTGCACCTATTATCCGGACGCCGTGGGCATCACCCGCGCCCTGCACCAGCAGGGCTTTGCGCCGCAATTCCTCGGCGAAACCGTGGGCCCCGTCGAGGCGCCGTTCACCAAGGCGCTCGGGCCGCTCGCCAACCGGATCGTCACCAATACCGGCTGGTGGACCAACTTCAAGACGCCCGACAATCAGGGCTTTATCGCACGCTACAAGACGATGTTCCACCAGGCGCCCGACTACCACGCAGCAACCGGCTACGCGGCGATCCAGGCGCTCGGGGCGGCGGTGAAGGCAACCGACTCGCTGGATCAGGCAAAAATCCGCGACTGGCTGCTTTCCCACACGGTCGAGACGGTCCTCGGCACGTTCAAGGTCAACGAGAACGGCCTTTCGCTCGGTTACAGACAGGACCTTCTGCAGATCCAGGATGGCACCCTGAAGCTCGTCTATCCCACCGCCGCCGCAGAGGCGAAGCTGCTGTTCCCCTATACAGGCTCGTGAAAGCGCCCCTTTGCGCGGACCGCAACGCAACGCTCAGGCCGCTGAAAATGAAGCGCTGATAACCGCCATCGCGCATGACCAACTGAGAACAGCCGTCATTGCGCGACGTCGAAGCAATCCACCTTGTCTTCCCGCCGCGCCATGCCGCATGTGCCGCGCTGACCGAGGCGGCCCGGTGATCCGCCTGACGCAACGCTCTGCATGAGGCGCGGATGCTGGCGCTGCAAATCCTGGTCAACGGTCTCTTGCTCGGCGGCCTCTACATCCTGATCGCGCAAAGCCTGAACCTGATCTTCGGGGTGATGGGCGTCGTCAACCTGGCGCACGGCGCCTTCATCGTCGTCGCCGGCCTCTTCACCTATTGGTTTGCCAATACAACCGGCATCAATCCGCTGGCCGCACTCCCGTTCGTCTTCATCGTCATGGCGTTGGTCGGCGCCGGCCTGCAGCCGTTGCTGATCGAGCCGCTGATGAAAATGGGCCGCGCCAAGGCCGAGCTGCTCAGTCTCATGGTGACGTTCGGGCTCGACTACGTACTCGTGGAACTGGCGCTGCAGGTCTTTGGCTCGAGCTTCGTTTCCGTACCCTATCTGCAATCGAGCTGGAGCTTCGCCGGCCTTGCCTTCAGCCAGGCGCTGGTTGTCTCGGGCCTGTTCGCCGCTTTGGTCTCGGTATTGCTCTACTGGTGGCTCAATCATACTGACTCCGGCAAGAGCCTGCTCGCCGCATCGCAAAGCGAGACCGGTGCAATCTGCTGCGGAATCGATGTGAAGCGGGTCAGAATGCTTGCCTTCGCGCTGGGCATCGGCCTGGCTGCAGCGGCCGGCGTCTTGGTGATCATCGTCGAGGCGCTGGCGCCGCAGACGGCCGACAATTTAACTTTGCTCGCCTTCGTCATCATCGCGCTGGGCGGGCTCGGCAGTTACATAGGCGTCGCGGTAGCGGCGCTGTTGCTTGGTATCGCGCAATCGATCACCGGCTACTTCGTCGGCGGCAACGCCGAATATGTGCTGCCCTACGTGCTTCTCATCCTCGTCATGGTCGCCCTTCCCGGGCGCTTCCGCCGCGCCTGATCGGAGGCGGAGCCACGAGCGAAAACAGCAACCAGCAGCGGCAAGCCGGGCTCCGGAAAGAACCCGGGAACGAAGTGGCTGCGTGGCACCTCCGCGGAGTCATCGCGGCGGCGGTGCTGCTGGCCATTTTCGTCGCGATCCCGCTCTCCTCGACCGGCTACCTGCTGCAGCTCGGAACCGACACGCTCTCCGCCGTCATCCTCGCCTACGGCTGGAATCTGATCGGCGGATTCGCCGGTTACTTCTCCTTCGGCCAGGTGTCGTTCTATGGCCTGGGCGCTTATGCGACCGCGCTGCTCGTCTTGCGCACGCACACGCCATGGTATTTCGCAGTGTTGTTGAGCGGCCTGGTCGGCGGGGCCGCGGCTTTGGTGCTCGGCCGGATCATGCTCCGCCTGCGCGGCATACTGTTCGCGCTCGGCATGCTCGGTCTGGCACGGATCCTCGAAGTCATCTTCAACAACTGGCATTACGCCGGCGCCTCGGTCGGCCTTTCGCTGCCGGCGGTGCTGACGCCCGTTGCCGTTTATGTCGGCATGGGGTTGCTCGCGCTCGTCTCGTTCGGCATCACCGCCTGGTTTATGCATTCCGGCTTCGGGCTCGATGTGATGAGCCTGAACGAAGACGAAGATGCAGCGCTTTCGGTCGGCGTGCCGACCACGCGGGTGAAGGTCATCGCCTTCGTATTGAGCGGTGTGCTGCCGGCGATCGCCGGTGGCCTGATCGCCTGGAACCACAGCTATATCGACCCGACCAGCGCGTTCGATCCCGGGGTCGATCTCTTGACGGTCGTCTATGTCATGTTCGGCGGCATCGGCACGCTCTGGGGCCCGTTCATCGGCGCCGCCGTGCTGATGATCGTGGGCGAGGAATTCCTGATCTATTTCCCGAATCTCGAACTGGCACTCTACGGCATCGTCATCATCGCAACGGTGCTCGCCTTCCCGGGTGGTCTCGTCGGGCTCGCCAATCGCTTCGGCTGGTTGCTGCGACCGATCATCCTGGCGCCCAAGCGGCTGCCGGCCGGCGCGCCGCCGCTGCGCCCCGAACCAAGCGGCACCGCGCCGGTGCTCGAAGTGCGCGATCTCACGGTGCGCTTCGGTGGCCTGACCGCGGTCGATTCCGTTTCGCTCGCGTTGCACCGTGGCGAGACGCTCTGCATCATCGGTGCGAACGGAGCGGGCAAGACCACCCTCTTCAATGCGATCACCGGGGTCGTCCGTCCCACCAGCGGCGAAATCCTCTATTGTGGTGCCCCGGTCAGCCGGCTGCCTACCTTCCGCCGCGCCCAGGCGGGAATGGCCAGAAGCTTTCAGATTCCGCGCCTGATGCCCTCCTTCACGGTCTGGGAGAACGTGCTGCTAGCCAGCCGGCATGGCCGGCAATCACACCGGGTGGTCGAGCATACCGCCTGGGTGCTGCACACGATGGGTCTGGCGGCGATGTGGCGTGATCCGGTGAGCCGCCTCACGCCCGGGTTTCAGCGGCAGCTCGAATTTGCCCGCGTCCTCGCCCTCTCTCCCGAGCTCGTCATGCTCGACGAAGTGATGGCCGGGATGACCCGCGAGGAACAAGAAGCGGTACGCGGCGTGATCCGCCGGCTTTCGGAGTTCGGCATCGCCTCGGTCGCCTGCGTGGAGCACGTGATCGCCGCGGTGAGCGACCTCTGCGATCGCATGGTGGTGCTCGATTTCGGTCGCAAGATCGCCGAGGGCACGCCCGCGGAAGTGCTGCAGGACCCGCTCGTCGTCCGCGCTTATCTTGGCGCGCCGCTATGACCGAAGAGGCCCGCCAGCCTCCCGCTCTCGCGGTCGAGAATGTCACGACGCGGATTGGCCCGCTCACCATCCTCGATGGTCTTTCGCTCGAGCTCGGCGCGCGCGAGGTCGTCACCGTGCTCGGTGCCAACGGCGCCGGCAAGACGACGCTTCTCCGCACGATCGCGGGCCTCTATCCGCCGCACCAGGGCCACATCCGCCTGTTCGGCGAACCGATCGAGGGGCGGCCCGCACACGCGATCACCCGCGCCGGCATCGGCCACGTGCCGAGCGGGCGCGAGCTCTTTCCCCGCCTTTCGGTCGCCGACCACCTCGCGCTCGGTGGCAGGCTTTCGCCGCCCGCCCGCCGCGCCGAACTCAGGGCGCGGATGCTCGCGATGTTTCCCGTGCTCGGCCGCCGCCTTGGCCAGCGCGCCGGCACCCTTTCGGGTGGTGAGCAGCAGATGCTGGCGATCGCCCGGGCGCTGATGACCGACCCGCGCGTGCTGCTGTTGGACGAACCTTCGACCGGCCTCGCCCCGAAGATCGTGCTCGCGGTTTTCCAAACCTTCCCGATGCTGCGCGCCCAGGGGGTGAGCATCCTGCTCGCCGAGCAGAGTCTGACACTCGGTCTCTCTGCCGCAGATCGCGCCTACGTCGTCGATCAGGGCCGCATCGTGCTCTCCGGCACTGCCGCCGACCTCGCCAAGGACCACCGCGTCGTGGACACCTACCTCGGCCGGTAAGCCGACGCTCCTGAATAACCGACTAGGGTCTGGGTTTCTGCTGGTGGCGGATTCCGGCGCGGTGTTATGGCGTGTAGGTTCGCCGGATGATTGACGAGAACGCCATCGGTGGCCGCTACGAAGCCATCAAGGACAGGCTTACGAGCGAGGGCGGCGGCTGTTTGTCGCTGCGGAGAAGGCAGCTGCCGGTTACGGCGGCACGGCGGCCGTGTTCCGGGCGACAGGAGTGGCGCGCAGCACAATCATCCGTGGCGCGAGGGACCTCGCGGCGCCGTGCGTGGCATCAGCCAAGGGTCGGATTCGCCGCCCCGGCGGCGGTCGGCCGCCAACCAGCCAGGCCGCCCCGACGGTGCTGGACGATCTGCGCCGGCTGGTGGAACCGGCAACGATCGGCGATCCGATGCGGCCGCCGCTGTGGGTGTCGAAGAGCCGGGAGAAACTGGCCGTCGCCCTGCGCGCGATGAATCACGTGATCAGCGCCAACACGGTCGGCAAAATGCTGGCGACCCTGGGCTATTCGCGCCAGGTCAACCGCAAGACCAAAGAGAGCAGCCGTCATCTCGACCGCGACCAGCAGTTCCAGCATATCAATAGCCAGGTTGTGGCACTTCAGGCCGCAGCCCAGCCAGTCATTTTGGTCGATACGAAGAAGAAGGAGTTGGTCGGCGAGTACAAGAATGGCGGCAGCGATTACCGTTCTGCGAGCCGTCCCGATGCGGTGAGGGTGCACGACTTCGTCGACAAGGAAGGCGGCAAGGTGGCGCCGTACGGCATCTATGACGTGGCCGCCAACACAGGCTGGGTCAGTTTGGGGATCGACCATGACACGGCGGAATTCGCCGTGAACGCGATCCGCCGTTGGCTCCAGGCGGTCGGGCGGGTGCGCTACCCGCAGGCGGATCGCCTCATGATCACTGCCGATGGCCGCGGATCGAACTAATCGCCGCCACGACGACAAAGACGGGGCTGACGGTTCAATGCGAACTCGATGAGAACAACTACGCCCAGGCGATCAAGGTGACAGACGCGGAAATGGCCGCGCTCAATATCACAACCGATGCCTGGCATCCCGAGTGGAGCTACACCATCAGTCCCAGGCCCGGAAACGTAGCTGTTATTGTTGCGTGACGCCTAAGTGGACCTCCTGCCGGTTGTTGCCGCCGGTTGCCGTTGGTAGGCCTTGCGCAGGCAGGGTGTAGCCCGACCGGAGCGAGGGCCACCAACGGGTGCGAAATTCATGCCTCCGCTGACGTGGCGTTTGGTGATCTGGCAGCGGATATCGTATTCCGAGCCGTTGGTGTGGTGCGGTATTTCCGGGTGGTCGAGCACCGGTAGGAGCTCGAATTTGTTGGCATGCAGCCGCTGCAGCAGACGGTCGAGGGTGGCGAGTTCGGTGCGGCGACGGAAGATGCGATCGAAACGGGCGCGCAGCAGACTGCGCCAGTCCGGTGTCGGGCGCCGTAACCCGCAGAATCGCGGCCTCCGGTGCGACCCACGGTACCACCTTCCCGCGGCCTCCCCGCTCGCCCCGCTCGCCAGCGGGCTTGGCGTCGGTGCCCCTTATCCATGCCGCTCGGCCTGATGTCCGGCCGGCCCTTCAGGCCCTTCAGCCGTGCGATCTCCTGCCGTAACTCCGCAATTATGCGCTTCAGCTCCGCATTCTCGGCCAGCAGCTCCAGCACCAGCTGCTGCAGTTCTGCGGGCGAGACGGCATCAATGTCGGCAGAGCGCGTCACGCGCAGGTTGAATCGAACCGCCCCGCGCCGCGTCAAGCAAAATCAGACAGGCGCCCGGACTTTTGCCCCGGTTATCCGGCATCGACGTAGCGAACATTGCGGCATAGCTGTCGACGTTGAAGCCGTAGCGCAGCCGCACGTGGCTGCGCTCTGTCGCGGAGACGTGGCGGACTGAACTGTCGTTCCCGACGACAAGCTAGGATATATCCGTTCCGGCGTCAGGCTCTTTCGCCATCGCGACACCCGCGTTCCCCCCGGGATGCGCGCCAGGATCTGTGGGAGGTCCGTCAGTCGTCGCTGCGTCGCCTGACACCTGACGTGCCTGGCGTCGAACAGGAGCGCTGCGGTACCTCCTATCCGTAGCGGCCCCTTCCGCGTGCCACACCCGCGCTCCGCTTCCGCCCCTGCATCGCGAGGGGTGACTGCGATTACTCTGCGACCTTCCCTCGGGGTCGGTTCGGCACGTCGGGCGCACGATCGGAAATCCGGTTGACGAAACGGTCGGGAACGGTCAAACGCGCGCGTAACAATACGATGCTAGCGACCGAAGCCTTCGCCCTCGCCCGCGGCGCCATGCAGCACGCCCACCAGCTCATTCTGCTGGGCGGCGGTCTCGGCCTCCTGAGCGTGCTCGCGGGTATCGGGTCGCGCCGGATCGGCGCGCCGATGCTGCTTGCCTTCCTCGCCCTCGGCATGCTCGCCGGTGTCGATGGTCCGCTGCACATCCCGTTCCATGATTTCTCCGCGGCCTACCTGATCGGCAGTACAGCACTCGCAGTGATCCTGTTCGAGGGCGGACTGAAGACACCGCCTTCCATGGTGCGGCTTGCGTTCTGGCCGGCCCTCGTGCTGGCGACGATCGGCGTTGCCGTCACCGCCGCCATCGTCGGCCTCGTTATCGCCCCGCTCGAAGGCCTGCCGCTCGCCGCCGCTCTGCTGGCCGGCGCGACCGTCGCGCCCACCGATGCCGCCGCCGTCGCCGTGCTGCTGCGCGGCGCCGGCGCGGCGCTGCCCGAGCGCCTGTTCGCTCTCCTCGAAGTCGAGTCCGGGCTGAACGACCCGATGTCCGTGTTCCTCACTATCCTCCTGATCCATGTCATCGCCGCGCCCGGCTCGTTCGGTTTCGCCGCCGCGTCGCTTCTGTTTCTCAAAGAGATGGCCGGTGGCGCCCTGCTCGGCCTCGCTGGCGGCTGGCTCCTCGGCCTCTCACTGCGAAGGCTTACGATCGAACCCGCCCTGGCCGGCGTTTTTCTGCTGTCCGGCGCGCTTGCCTTGTTTGGGATTGCACAGCTTCTCGGGACCAGCGGCTTTCTTGCGGTCTATCTCGCCGGCTTCATCACGCGCCGGCAAAGCCCGCGCATGGAAGAGAACGTCGCGCAGTTCTTCGAAGGCAGCGCATGGCTTTCGCAGATTGCACTCTTTCTCATGCTCGGCATCATCATCACCCCCCACCGGCTGCCGCAGTACTTGCCGGGGGCGATCGCCGGGGCGGCGGTCCTGATTCTGCTGGCGCGCCCGATTGCGGTCTTCGCACTGCTCGCGCCATTCCGCTTCACCTGGCGTGAAAGTGCTTTCGCGTCCTGGGTCGGCCTGCGTGGCGCCGTGCCGATCTATCTCAGCATCATGCCCGCGCTCGCCGAACCCGGGCGCGGCGGCGGCCTGCTGGCCAGCGTGTTCATCGTCGTCATCGTCTCGCTGATCGTCCAGGGCTGGACGGTCGGCACATCCGCCCGCCTGCTCGGCTTTCTCCAACCGCGTTCCTGAACCGCCCGTCCCTCATCACGCGGTCGCTTCCGCCTTGACCCCAAGCTCGCGGCCCATCGCCTCGCGCATCACGAACTTCTGCACTTTACCCGTCACGGTCATCGGGAAGGAATCGACGAACCGCACGTGGCGGGGGATTTTGTAGTGGGCGATCTGAGCGCGGCAGAACGCCTGGAGCTCCTCCTCGGTCATCGTCTGGCCAGCGCGCAGCCGGACCCATGCGCAAAGCTCCTCGCCGAACTTCGGATCCGGCACGCCGAACACCTGCACATCCTCGATCTTCGGATGGCGATACAGGAACTCCTCCACTTCGCGCGGATAAATGTTCTCGCCGCCGCGGATGACCATGTCCTTGATTCGCCCGACGATGTTGCAATAACCGTCGGCATCGATCGTCGCCAGATCGCCGGTGTGCATCCATCGCGCCTGATCGATCGCCTCCGCCGTGCGCTCGGGATCTTCCCAATAGCCGAGCATCACCGAATAGCCACGAGTGCAAAGTTCTCCCGGCGTGCCGCGCGTAACGATCCGCCCGTTAGCATCCCCGCTAGCATCGATGATCTTGACTTCGACGTGCGGATGGATGCGCCCGACCGTCGCGACCCGCTTCTCGACGGGATCGTCGACGGCGGTCTGGAAGCTGACCGGGCTGGTTTCGGTCATTCCGTAGGCGATCGTGATCTCGCGAAGATGCATTGTCTCCATCGCCCGGCGCATCACCGCGATCGGGCAGGGCGAGCCAGCCATGATCCCGGTACGCAGGTGCGAAAGATCGAATCGTGCGAACTCGGGATGCTCCATCTCGGCAATGAACATCGTCGGCACCCCGTGCAGAGCCGTGCAACGCTCGGCGGCCACCGTCTCGAGGGTCGTGAGGGCATCGAAGCCGCGGCCGGGAAATACCATCGCCGCGCCGTGGGTTGCGGCCGCCAGCACGCCGAGCACCATGCCGAAGCAGTGATAGAGCGGGACCGGGATGCAGAGCCTGTCTTCCCTGGTCAGGCGCATCGCCTCCCCGATGAAGAAGCCGTTGTTCAGGATGTTGTGATGCGTGAGTGTCGCCCCTTTCGGCGCCCCCGTCGTCCCACTCGTGAACTGGATGTTGATCGCCTCGTCGAACTGCAGCCGCGCCCCGATCTCACCGATGCGGGCCCGCTCGCTGGCGCCGCCCCCGGCGGCGACGTCGGCGAACGGAATGATTCCCGGCGCTGCTCCTCCGATCCCGATCACTGCCTTGAGGCGCGGCACCCGCGCCGCGGCAAGATCACCCCTGCTGCTTGCCGCAAGCTCCGGCAAGAGAGCGTTAAGCATACCGAGATAGTCGCTGCCCTTGAAGCGGTCGGCGGTGACCAATGCGACGCAACCGGCCTTGGTCAGCGCGTGCTCCAGCTCGGTTGACCGATAAGACGGGTTGATGTTGACCAGAACGAGCCCCGCCCGCGCCGTTGCGAATTGCGTCAGCACCCATTCCGCGCAGTTCAGTGACCAGATCCCCACCCGGTCTCCCGGCACGAGGCCGAGTGCGAGCAACCCGGTGGCAAGCCGGTCCACCCGCTCGGCAAGCTCGGCGTAGCTCCAGTGCACGCCCTGCTCGTGCACGATCAGCGCCGGCCGTTCGGCGTTTGCGGCCGCGACACGGGCAAAATTTTCGCCAACTGTTTCGCCCAGGAGCGGCACCGAAGATGCGCCGTGCACATAACTCATCCCGACCGCGTCCATCAGTCCTCCTCCCTGCGCGGCGCGCTGCGCGGCGCCCCGGTGGCGCGCGGCAGCCTGACCACGAACCGCGCCCCGATGATCCTGCCGCTCTCTTCGCGGCGGTTCTCTGCGGAGATCCGCCCCCGCAGCATTTCGACGATTTGCCGGCTGATCGAAAGACCGAGGCCCGAGTGCCGCCCGAATGCCTCCCCCTCCGGCCGCTCTGAATAGAAGCGGTCGAAGATGCTCTCGAGCTTCGCCTCGGGAATCCCTGGGCCTTCATCTTCGACGGCAATCTCGACGAAGCTTCCCGTCACCCGCCCGCGGAGACGGATCGCCCCTTCCGGAGGGCTGAACGAGGCGGCATTGCCGATCAGATTGCGGAACACTTGCACGACGCGCCCTTCCACCCCTTCGACAACCAGGCCGCTTGCCGGTGCTTGCAGCACCAGGTGCGGCGCTTTTTCCTTTCGTGTCGTCTCGTGCAGGTCAGCCAGCGCGCCGAGGATCGGTGCGACGTCAATTGGCTCGGTGCTGACCCGCGACATCTCGGCATCGAGCCGCGAGGCTTCGGAAATGTCGCTGATCAGCCGGTCGAGCCGCCCCACGTCGTCCGCCATGATGTAGAAAAGACGCCGCTGCTGCTCCCGGTCCGAGATGCGCGGCATGGTTTCGATGGCGCTGCGGATCGACGAGAGCGGATTCTTGATCTCGTGCGCAACGTCCGCCGCGAAGCGCTCGATCGCGTCGAGCCGCGCCCACAGCGCCGCTGCCGATTCCTCGAGCGCGCCCGCCAGTACGCCGATCTCGTCGCCGCGGCGCAGCAGCGCGTCCAGCGCCGCCCCGGAAGAACGGCCCCGTCCCTCCCGCATCTGTTCCGCGGCCAGCGCCAGCCGCAGAATCGGGCGCGCGATCGTGCGCGAGAAGTAGATCGACATGATCAGCGTCAACGCGAGCGCCAGCCCAAAGAGAGCGAGGATCGACATCCGGACCGCGAACAACGAGCTGACCACCTGATCCGCCTCGCGCGTCAAGAGCACGATGCCGATCAGTCGGCGGCTCCGTAGCACCGGGACCGCCACGGTGACCAAAAGCCGGTGATCACTGGTGCGCCGGATGTAGGGCGGCACGTCGCCTTTGCCGGCCTCGGCGATCAGCGCCTGGGCCGCCCGTAAATCCGGCGCCCAATTGAGCCCCTCCGCGCCCGTCCCCTCCTCCACCACCGGTGCTGACGCCGAAATCGGCAGCAGTTCCTGCACCCGGTCATAGAGCCAGCTCACCGCCGTGAGCAGGGCGCCGCGCGAAACCGGCGGCGGCAGCGGCACCGTCACGATCGCGCCGCCCGGGCCCTCCTGCACGCGGCTGTCGGCGATCAGCTCGCCGTCTGGCGCATAAAGCCGGGCATCGGTGTTCGGGGTTGGCGCCGTGAGCCGCTGCAACAAGGGCCGCGCCAGGCTTGCGACGAGCTGGGGCTGCCTTGGTGCCGGTTCCTTGACCGCGCTTTCTTCGAGCGCGCCGGCGAAGATGCTCGCCTGCTGGCGCAACGCCTGCACCTCCGCCTGCAGGAGCCCGCTTTGATACTGGTCGAGATAGAGGAGGGCCGCGACGAGCAGGACCAGCGGCACCACGTTGATGACCAGGATGCGCCGGAGCAGCGGTGAGACCGTCCAACGCCTCCGCTGCCGCCCCGCCGCTGGAGCGCGCAACCCCGCGCGGCCGTAAGCCGTGCCCGCCGGCGCGCCCTTTGCCGGCTCAGGCTTCCTTGTAGCGGTAGCCGATGCCGTAAAGCGTTTCGATCTGGTTGAACTGCTCGTCGTTGCCTCGGAATTTCTTGCGAATTCGCTTGACGTGACTGTCGATCGTGCGGTCATCCACGTAGATGTTCTCACCGTATGCCGCGTCGATGAGCTGGTCGCGCGATTTGACGAGGCCGGGCCGGGCCGCCAGCGCCTTGACCAGGAGGAACTCGGTCACTGTGAGCTGAATGTCCTCCCCCTTCCAGAGGCAGCGGTGCTTGTTCTCATCCAGTGTCAGGTCGCCCCGCACCATCACGCCGGTCCCGGCACCGCCCGATCCTTCGGCGCGGCCGGCCTCGTTGCGCCTGAGCAGGGCGCGGATCCGCTCGATCAGCAGGCGCTGGCTGAACGGCTTCCTGATATAGTCGTCCGCACCAAGGCGCAGCCCCATCAGCTCGTCCACCTCTTCATCCTTGCTGGTGAGAAAGATCACCGGCAGGCTGGTGCGCGAGCGAAGCCGCTGCAGGAGCTCCATACCGTCCATCCGCGGCATCTTGATGTCGAGCACCGCGAGGTCCACCGGCCGCGCGCTGATCGCCTGCAAGGCGCTCTCCCCATCCGTGTAGGTGCGGACCTGGAAGCCCTCCTGCTCGAGCGTCATCGAGACGCTGGTCAGGATGTTCCGATCGTCGTCGACCAGGGCAATAGTGTGCTTCATGGTGGCGTGTCCCCTCTCGGGATCCTTCGGGACAGCTTCATTGCCCGGTATTGTGGCGCAAGCTGGCCCGGAGGGAAACCGAACCATGGTATCACCCCCGCTTGCCGAAACCGCCCGCCGCCTGCTGCGCCGGAGCCGCTCGGGCGTCCTTGCGACCACGCTGCCCCCTCAGGGCTACGCACGGCATCAGCCATTCGCGAGCCTGGTGAGCGTTGCTCCGGCGCCCGACCTCGCGCCTCTTATGTGGTTATCGGCACTGGCCCAGCACAGTGGCAACCTTACGCATGACCCAAGCTGCGCACTCTTCCTCGCCGGGCCGCCCCTTACCCGCAATCCGCAGACCGCGCCGCGTGTCACCCTGATCGGCCGGGCAGAACGCAGCGATGACCGCGCTCTCCTGGCGCGTTGGCACGCTCTCCATCCGTACGCGGCCGCTTATGCCGGGCTCACGGATTTTTCGCTCTGGCGGTTTTCAATCGAAGCTGTCCACGTGGTCGCCGGCTTCGCCGCCGCGGCACGGTTTGATGCGGTGCTTCTTTTGCCCGACGAAGCCGCCGTCAAGCTGATCGCGGCAGAGGAAGCAGCGATCCTCGGTTATTGGAATCGAGACCAAGCCGAAGAGGTCGATGCAATCGCCTCCGCTGCCGGCGGCGCCCGCGACGGATGGCGCATCGTGGCTCTCGACGTCGACGGCTTCGATCTCGCGCGCATGGAAGAGACGATCAGGCTCGATTTCGCCGCCCCAGCACAGAACGCGGACGAGGTGCGTGCGGCCTTCGCCCACCTTGCCGACGCCGCGGGCGAGCCCTGAACACTTGCCTTTTGTTAGCACTAGCGCGTTCAGGCTGGCTGAACACGCTCTCGGTTTGTTTTCTCGAGCAATTTCACCACCCTGACTGGCATCTGGCGATTCCAGTCAGGGTGGCATTGCTCTAACGAACAAAGGTGACTGGCTTCGCCTGAGAAGGCAGAATGCGGGCGACGCGGGCCGGAAGTGGGCGGTCAGTGGCCGCGGGCTGCCGGCTCCTTCTTCGCTTCTACACCGTTGCCGCTTGCCATCGCCACCGCTTCGAACAGGCACCCGTAAAAGTCGTCGTTGATCCTGCGCATGCGTGTGACGGCTTTTTCAAAGCGCCGCTGCGCCGCCGACCAGTGCGTTGCGCCATCGGCTTTGCCGGAGAAGAACTCGGCAACCGCATTCGGCTCGGCCAGGTTCTCAGCCATCAGTTCCTGGCCGAGCTGCAGCTCTTGCTGCCAGACCGAAAGCATCCCACGCATCAGCCGGACATTGGCCTCGCCCAAGGCGCGCCAACGCTCTTCGTGGCCCGCGGCCAGCGCTGGCCAATCAGTGCTTACAACAGAGGACTGCTTGTCCATTGAATCCCTCCGCCTTTTTGCAGAACGAACATGAGCGGCCCAACGACAAGACAGCCGCCTCGACACATCATTAATTAGTATTCACCGACTGCTGATCCAACAGTTAATTGCATCTCTGCTGCGCACGAAATTTCTGCATCGTTTCGCATCGTACCGTCATATTGACGCGCGTTCTCAACGAGCCTGCGCATGCCTTTCGAATGCCGTGCAAAAGGCTTTCAGCGGACGCAGTAGCAATTCGTGCGCGGTTCCTTGCGGCTCGCCGCAGCGCGGGGGTACGCCACGGCAGCAACCTTTGGCGTCACAGCTCGTGCACGTAGCGGCCGGGCGCCGGCGCGCCGGGCGGAAAGCCGGCCGCTTTGTTGCCGAGCGGTGGCGGGGCAGCCGGCGCGCCGGAATGCGCGCCGAGCCAGGCTGCCCAGGAGGGCCACCACGAACCCTCCTTGCGCTCTGCCTTCATCTCCCACTCCTCGGGTCCGAGATAGCGCGCACCGGGCTTCCGCCGGCTCAGCCGGAAGTGCCGCTTGGGATGCCCTGGTTCGCTGACGACGCCCGCGTTATGGCCGCCGGAAGTCAGCACGAAAGGCACGTCACCTTCGTTCAGGAGATGAATCTTGTGCACCGAACGCCACGGCGCGACGTGATCGGTCTCGGTGCCGACGACAAAGAACGGCGCCTGGATGTCGGCGACCGCAACCGGCTTCTCTCCCACTGCAAACCGCCCCTCCGCCAACTCGTTATTGAGGAAAAGCCGCCGCAGATACTCCGCGCGCATCCGGTACGGCATCCGCGTCGCATCCGCATTCCATGCCATCAAATCGTTCGGGTGCTCCCGTTCGCCGAGGAGGTAGCTCTTGATGACGCGCGACCAGAAGAGATCGTTCGCGCGCAACATCTGGAAGGCACCCGCCATCTGCCGGCTGTCCAGGTAACCCTGCTGCCACATCAGGTCCTCAAGGAACGCAAGCTGCTCTTCCGTAATGAAAAGTTGCAGCTCACCCGCCTCGCTGAAGTCGGTTTGCGCGGCGAACAATGTCACCGTCTTGAGCCGTTCGTCGTGCGCACGGGCCATCGC
>JBOHMN010000647.1:0-14140 GCA_050730175.1 Acetobacteraceae bacterium
ACCGTCTTCAACCTGCTCGACACGCCAGGTCACCAGGACTTCAGCGAAGACACCTATCGGACACTGACTGCCGTCGATTCTGCGGTCATGGTGATCGACGCCGCAAAGGGCATCGAGGTGCAAACCCGGAAGCTGTTCGAGGTTTGCCGCCTGCGCGACATCCCGATTACGACGTTCATTAACAAAGTCGATCACGAGGGACGCGATCCGTTCGCGCTGGTTGACCAGATTGCCGACGAGCTGGCGCTCGATGTCTCTCCGCTGAGCTGGCCGATCGGGATGGGCGGGCTGTTTCGCGGCTGCTGGGATATCCCGCATGCGCGGCTGGTTCGCGCGGAGCAGCCTGGGGCCGAAGCGGCGCTGGCGCCCGATGCCGTTGTGCCGGCAGAGCAGTTCGCCACGTTGCGCGAGGAGATTGCCCTGATCGAGGCTGGCTATCCGCCGTTCGATCTCGAATCCTATCGTGCCGGACATCTGACCCCGATCTATTTTGGCAGTGCACTCAAGGATTACGGGGTCCGTGAGTTGCTGCAGGGCCTCGTCAGACACGCCCCGGCTCCGCGCGGTCAGCCGGCGGACCGCCGCATCGTTGAACCGTGGGAAGAGCGGGTCACCGGCATGGTGTTCAAGGTGCAGGCGAACATGGACCCGAACCACCATGACCGCATCGCTTTCACGCGCATCTGCTCCGGCCGGTTCCAACGCGGCATGAAGCTCTTTCAGGTCCGGACCGGCAGGTTCAGCACCGTGCAAGCGCCGATCTTCTTCTTCGCGCAGAATCGGTCTCTGGCCGAGGAGGCGTGGCCGGGCGACATCATCGGCATTCCCAACCATGGCACGTTGCGCGTGGGCGACACGCTGACCGAGGGGGAGCATCTCAGATTCACCGGCGTGCCCGATTTCGCCCCGGAGATTCTGCGGCGCGTCCGGTTGAGCGACCCGATGCGTGCCAAGCAGATGCGGCGTGCTCTGGAAGACCTGGCGGAAGAAGGCGTGACACAGATTTTTCGCCCGCTGACTGGCGCGGACTGGATCGTCGGCGTCGTGGGTCCGCTGCAGCTCGATGTTCTGGCCGCCCGCGTCGAACAGGAATACCGCGTCGGCATCACGTTCGAGCCAGTGCCGTACGAGACCGCCCGCTGGATTTCCGCGCCGGACCCTCAGTCACTCAAGCAGTTCATCGAAACCAATCGTTCGGTCGTCAGCGAGGATCGCGATGGGGCGCCCGTGCTGTTGGTGCGGAACGGCTGGGAACTCAACCACATGACGGAACTTTGGCCGCAACTTCGGTTCGCCGCGACGAAAGAACGGTTGTGATGGAGCGGCGAGAGCACCCGGCAACAGCGCCGATCACGCACCATCGCGTGCCGCCAAGGTGCTCGCGATGTAGCGCGGCAGCTCATGGGCGAAATTCGGAAAATAGCGCGGGATCACGCTGATGTCGAAGCGTGCGAGGATCGCTTCCTTCGGTTCGCGATCCAGCAGGAACCGGAGCGCGGCTTTGATGCAATGCTCAGGCGGGCACCGGCCGTTCGTGAGCCGCTCGTAGTCGGCCTGTGACATCGTGACCCGGTGACGCGTTTCGCCGGCGGCGTCACGAACCGTGACCGCGAAGGCGAAAGGATTCGCGCGACCGGTCTGTTCTACCTCGATCATGATGATTTCCCCGCCGAAGAAGCGTCCGCACAGCAGGATCGAGCAACGGAAACGGGTCCGGTTTTCAGTCCCCGGCCAGGCGGGCCGCGACCGCCGGCTGCCCCGCGCGCAGCAGGCTTGCCACATCGGCAAGCCCGGCGATGCCGAGCGCAGCATCGGCGAGCGCCGCCGTCCGTGCCCCGCCCAGGATCGGCGCCGAGAGGCTCGCGAATTTGTCGCGGATCTCCGCCTCGGTCAGAAAACTCTCGGGCTCGCCTTTCGGCACCTGCACAATCTTCTCGAACTGCTGGCCGCGCGCCCGGATCGTCACTTTGCCGCCCATCTGCCGCGGCAACAGCGCCTCGATCTCCGCGTCCTGCTCGCAGCGGATCTTCGGCAACAGGCCGCGCACGATGGGATCGTTCAGCAGCCGATAGCTGTCCCACGTCATGCGACCGGTCGCCAACGCGACTGCGAGGACGAACGGCCCGCTGAACTGCCCGTCCACCACGTTCTTCGGATCCGCCTTCTGCTCTGCCGGCTCGCCGATCAGGCGCATCCCGGCCTGCGACGTCCCGAGCCGCACGGCCTCGATCTCCTCGCCCCGGAGCTCATGCGCGAGGCGGAGCGCGAGAGCGGCGTCGATTCCCGCATGGCCAAACCGGCACGACGGGTAGGGCTTCACCGCGGTGTGCATGATCTCGTAGTCGGCCCCGAGATTTTCGAGCGCGCGCTCCGGGTGCGGGGAGGGGGCATAGGCGTGCAGGAATCCGTGCCGCCCTTCCAAGGCAGTGAGCGGTCCCTTGAATCCTTCGCGGGCAAAAGTGGCCGCCGCGAGGCCGCTCATCGCCGCCCATCCCACTTGGAATCGTTTCGTCCAGGCGCCGTCGGCCAGGAACGCGAGGCTTCCGGCTGACTGCGAAAGGGCAATTCCGAACGCCGACTGCAGCGCTTCGGGGGCAAGCCCGAAGACCCGCCCGGCTGCCGCCGCCGCGCCGAAGGTGCCGCAGGTTGCCGTCGGGTGGAAACCGCGCGCGTAGTGCTCTCCCGCTGGCAGCGCGCGTGCCAGCCGGCAGGAAACCTCATAGCCGGCAACAATTCCTGCCAGCACGTCCGCTCCCGTTGCACCGCGCATCTCGCCTGCCGCCAGCGCGGCGGGAATCGCTGTCACGCCGGGATGGAGGGAACCCGCCGCGTGCGTGTCGTCGAAGTCCAGCGAGTGGCCGAGCGTTGCATTGAGCAGGGCCGCACCCATCGGCGTGTAGCGGGCGGGATCGCCGAACACGCCGGCACTGCCGCGGCCGAGTCCGAGCGCCGCGATGCCGGTGAGAAGCGCCGGCGTACTTTCCGCCTCGGCGCGCGCGCGCACGATATTCCCGATAAGGTCGAGCACGAAAAATCGCGACCGCTCGACGACCTGAGGGGGCAGCTTCTCGAGTCTGAGCCCGGCCGTGAAGGCAGCAAGTTCTTGCGTGACAGGCATTTCGTTCATTTCTTTAGTCCTTCCCGCGCGCCTTCGCCCGATTCATTCAGCGCGCTTCCAGCCAACGAATCGGAACAGGCAAGCCGCCGACGGAGGAGGGCTGGCCTCCCAGTGTGCCGACCCTGATGCTTGTATCTCGCGAATCGAGCCTCCTGTCGGCACACTGGCCCTTTGATTTCAGCGGCCTGCTCATCCCCGGTCGCGTGCTGCCGTGGGAAGCAGGCGACCGGGGGCAGGACACTCGCAGCGACGGCGCACTTCGCTCCCGTCCCAACGAAAGAATAGGCACACCACGGCTCGCTTACAGCGTTCTGGCGCAACTCTGTTCGCTCTTCCAGGCGGATGTCGCCCTTACTTGTTTACTTGCGCATTGCGGCGCGCGCTTCCGCCGTGGCAGAAGGCGCTCATGAGCGATTGCACTCGCCGCCGCGCGCTCGCCCTGGCGCTTGCGGCCTCGCCGGTCCTCTCTGTCTTCCTGGCACGCTCCGGGTTTGCCGCAAGCTCGGGCTTTCAGGGATTCCTCGCTTCCGTTCGTGCCGAGGCGGAGCGGCGCGGCGTTGCCCCGGGCGCGATCTCGCAGGCGTTCGCCGGCTTGGCCCCCGACCCCAAGGTCGTCGAGCTTGACCGGCACCAGCCGGAATTCACCGAAACCTGGGCGGAATACTCTGCCGCCGTGCTCTCGGCCGAGCGGATCTCGAACGGCCGCAGACTGTTCGCCGCCAACCGTGGCCTCCTTTTCCGCGTGACCCGTGCGTTTCCCGCCTCCCCGGCAGTGGTCATGGGTATCTGGGGTCTCGAGAGCAATTACGGCAGCTATCAGGGCGGGTTTCCGGTTGTCCGCTCACTCGCCACGCTGGCGTATCTGGCGCCCCGTGGTGGTTATTTCCGCTCCGAGCTGATTGCGGCGCTCGAAATCCTCGGTCACGGCGATGTCACGCCTGAGGAAATGATCGGAAGCTGGGCGGGTGCGATGGGCCAGCCGCAATTCATGCCGAGCGCCTACCTCACGTACGCCGTCGATTTCGACGGTAAGGGCCGGCGCGACATCTGGACCGACACCGCCGACGTGTTCGCCTCGATCGCCAATTACCTGGTCCGCAGCGGCTGGCGCGCGGGTGAACCCTGGGGCCGCCAGGTGCTGCCCCCGGCCAACGTTGCGCCCGCGCTCGCCGATTCGGGCGCCACGCGGCCGCTCTCCGCCTTCGTGCGGCTCGGCTTCCGCAGCCTCGATGGCGCTCCGTTGCCGGAGAGCGCTCTGCCAGCCCGAATGCTCATGCCGGGCGGGTCGAGCGGGCCAACCTATCTTGTTTTTCCGAATTTCCAGGCGATCCGCCGCTATAACCCCTCCGACTTCTATGCGCTCGGAGTGGGCCTGCTCGGTAATCGCGTCACCTCGTGAATCGCGCCCTTGCGCTTCTTCTCATCTTTCCGCTCGCCGGTTGCCTGCAAAGGCCGGAGGCTGCGCCCGCCGTCCATTACGTCGTCGGTTCTCCATACCAAGCGGGCGGGGTCTGGCGGTATCCTGAGGCCAGCTTCTCCTATGATGAAACCGGCGTTGCCGCCGTCTACCCGGAGCGGATGCCACGCTTCACTGCCGACGGCGAGCGCTACAGCGCTGACGCCTTCGCCGCCGCGCATCCGACGTTGCAGCTGCCGGCGATCGCTCGCATCACCAACCTCGAGAACGGCCGGCGGATCGTCGTGCGCGTCAACGACCGTGGTCCGGCTGATCCCGCGCGTATCCTCGCCGTCACGCCGCGCGTTGCGCATCTGCTCGGGTTTCCGGCGGATGGGCTCGCCCGGGTCCGCGTGCGGGTGCTGCCCGCTGCCAGCGAAGCGCTCGCACTTTCACTTCCCGGTGGGCCGCAGCTTGCGATTGCCGCAGCACCGGTCGGGAAGGTTTCGATGAGTGAGCTTTCGCTCCTTCCGGGTAGCGTTGCGGCCCCTGGTGCGGCGCGTCAGAAAGCCAATGCGCCGCCGGCGCGCGCAGTTCCGGTCGGCGAAGCACCCGGCCGGCTTTCCACCGTTCCGCCTGCTTCTCACGCGCTGTTCGTGCGCACCGGCATTTTCACCGGCCAGGACTATGCCGCTTTGCAGGCGGCGGCACTTGCCCGCTTCGGCGCGACGGAGGTCCCCCGCTACGGCAGCGGCACGCTGAGGATCGAGGTCAGGATCGGTCCGATCGCCTCGATCAGCGAGGCGGATGCCGTGCTAGAGCAAGTCATTGCCGCCGGCGTGGCGGGTGCGCGCCTGGTCGTCGAGTGAGGCTGAGCGGGAAGGGGGGAGCCATGCCATCACGCCGTTCGCTCATGTTCGGGTCCCTGGCCTGCCTCCTGCCCGCGTCGGCGCTGGCGGCAAAGCCAGCCGCCAAGGCGGTGCCCGAGACGGATGAGCTGGGGCTGCCGTTGCTCGCCGGTCCGCACGCGATCAAGCGGGCCTTCACCCCCGCCACGACCCCGCTTGGGCCGGTCGGCACCAAAGCGCGCTGGGCCCTGATCATAGACTACGAGACCGGGTCCACCCTTTTGGAGAAGAACCCGACCGCGGCCATGCCGCCTTCATCACTGACCAAGCTGATGACAATCTATATCGTCTTCAGCCGCCTCAAGTCAGGGCAATTGAAGCTCGACCAGACACTCCCGGTCAGCCGCAGGGCCTGGCATACCGGCGGCTCGAAGATGTTTGTCCCGCTTGGCGGCGAGGTCAGTGTGAGTGACCTCGTCCAAGGCATCTTCGTCGATTCGGGTAATGATGCGTGCGTCGTCTTCGCGGAGGCGATTTCCGGTTCAGAGGAAGCCTTTGCCGGGCTGATGAATCGCACGGCCCGCCAGCTCGGCCTCGTCGATTCCCATTTCGTCAATGCAACTGGTCTGCCGGCGCCGGGGCATTACATGTGCTGCCAGGATGTCGCCACCCTCGCGCGCCTCATCATCAGAAACTTCCCGGACGACTATCATTACGCGGCCGAGAAGATCTTCACGTTCAGCAACATCAAGCAGTACAATCGCAACGAGCTCGTGCAGGAGAATCTCGCCGACGGTCTCAAGACGGGCTTCACCGATGCCGGCGGCTACGGGCTCTGCGCGAGCGCCGAGCGGAGCGGAATGCGCGTCATCCTGGTGTTGAACGGCATGCCGACCGAGCGCGATCGCACCGAAGAGGGCACCCGGCTGATCGACTGGGCGTTCCGTTCGTTCGAGAATGTCACTTTGTTCAAGGCCGGAACGCCGGTTGCCGCTGCGCCGGTCTGGCTCGGCACGTCCGCGACTGTCCCGCTCGCCGGCCTCACCGATCTGGTGGCGACGCTGCCGCATGAATGGCGCCGAACTGCCCGGATGCGCGCGGTCTACTATGCGCCGATCCCCGCCCCGGTCCCGGCCCGCCAGCCGGTCGGCTGGCTGATCGTCGACGGGCAAGGCGTGCCGCCGGCCAAGCTTCCGCTCTACACCGCGGTTGGTGTGCCGCGGCTTGGCATTGCCGGGCGGGCGCTCGCGGTTCTGACGCGTCTCACGTTCGGCCGCTGACTGCCGCGTCGCGATTGCGAGAGTGCGGGGATGGACTTGAGCGTGATGCAGAGACGGGGCTTTTCGCCGGGGTCAGAAGTGTCCGGGTTCGGCGCAGTCACCTGGCCGGCGACGGGGTCCAGTGTCCCGATTCCGAAGTTTCTGATCAGCAACGAGCGGTCGGAATCGGGACACTCTCTTTTATTTTCAGTGGCCCGCTTATCCCCTCCGTTCGCCGGAAACGACGGCGAACTTCGGGGGCAGGACACCAGTGCCGGCATCCCGAAAGCGGCCCGAGCGCAATAACCCGATGGTGCTGTCGCAGCCTCCGCGGTTCATCACGCTCGAAGGGGTGGATGGGAGCGGCAAATCGACGCAAGCGCGGCTTCTGGCCGATGCTCTCGCCGCCGCCGGTCGCCCGGTCCTGCTCACCCGGGAACCTGGCGGGGCGCCCGGTGCAGAGGCGATCCGCGGGTTTCTCCTCGCAACGGACCTCACGTTCGATCCGCTTGCGGAAGCCCTGCTGCATTATGCCGCGCGGGCCGAGCATGTGGCACGGACCCTGCGCCCCGCGCTGGAAGCGGGCCTGACTATCGTCTGTGACCGGTTTTTCGATTCCACCCTGGCCTACCAGGGCTATGGCCAGGGGGCGGATCGTGCCGTGATTGCCACGCTGAGCCGCCTCCTCGATCTCACGCCGCATCTCACCTTCGTGCTGGATACCACACCGGAGCTGGCCCGCTCGCGGCTTGCCGGCCGTGGCAAGCAGTACGATCGTTACGAGCGCTTCGATGCCGGCTTTCTCTCCCGCGTCTCGGCAGGATTGCGGGCGATCGCGGCGCACAACCCGGAGCGCTGCATTCTGATCGACGCTTCCCTGCCTGTTCCCGCGGTGCACGCCGCGCTGGTCGGCCGCGCGCTCGGGCATTTCCGGTCGCCGGACCAAGGCTTTCCCGGCGCGCGCGATGGCCGCACCTGAACCGTGGGAGAATCCGGAGCTTCTGGGTCACGCGGCAGCCGAACGGGAGCTGCTCGCGGCGGCGCGGGGCGGGCGGCTGCACCATGCCTGGCTGATCACTGGGCCTTCGGGAATCGGCAAGGCGACGCTTGCCTACCGGTTTGCCAGGCGCCTCTTCGCCGGCCTTCCCGCGGACCGGGAAAGCCTGTGGCTCGACCCGGCGAATTCGGTGTTTCACCGCGTCGCTGCCGGCGCGCATGCCGATCTGCGCACCATTACGCGGACGGTCGATCCCAAAACCGGCCGGCAGCACCGCGATATTTTGGTCGATGACGTACGCGCGGGGACGGCGTTCCTGCACCTGACCGCAATCGAGGGCGGCTTCCGCGTCGTCATCATCGATCCGGCCGAATCTCTCAACGGCAACGCCGCGAACGCCCTTCTGAAGGTCCTGGAAGAGCCGCCCGCTGCCGCGCTCCTCCTGCTGGTCTCGGCGGCCCCGGGCCGCCTGCCCGCGACACTCCGCAGCCGCTGCCGGGCGCTCAGACTCTCACCGCTCGCCGATCGGGACGTTGCGCTGCTGCTTTCACGCTACCGCCCAGACGTTGCCGCCGAGGAACGTGCGCGCCTTGTCGTGCTTGCCGAAGGCTCTCCTGGCCGTGCTCTGCGCCTGGCCGGCGAGGAGGGGGTCGCGATGGCAAAGCTGGTTGACGAGGTGCTTTCCGGCTTGCCTCGTTTCGGCACCCAGCGGGCGCACGGCGTGGTCGATCGGCTCGGGCGTGGCGAGACCGGTTTCCCGCTTTTCATGGAATTGCTGCTCGGAAGGCTCGCGGCCGCCGTGCGTGCCGGGGCCCGCGATCGCGCTGACGCCGAGCAGCGCCGCCTGCTTCAGCTCCGGCCCCTTGATGCATGGGGAGAGGTGTGGCACGCGCTCTCTCGCCTGGCCGACGAGACCGAGCGGTTCAGCCTCGACAAGCGGCAGGCCGTGGTTTCTGGTCTGGCCCTGCTGGACGGACCATGAATGAGCAAACGGTTCTACATCACGACGCCGATTTATTACGTCAACGGCGCTCCGCACATCGGCCACGCCTATACGACGATTGCCGCGGATGTGCTGGCGCGTTGGAAACGGCTCGCCGGTTACGAGGTTTTTTTCCTCACTGGCACCGACGAGCACGGCCAGAAGGTTGAGAAAGCCGCGGCCGAGGCTGGTCTCGATCCGCAGAGCTTCACCGATCGTGTGGCCGCGGATTTCCGGGACATGGCGGTCCGGATGGGTGCCTCGAACGATGATTTCATCCGCACGACGGAGCCGCGGCACCGCAACGCCTGCAGCGTCCTCTGGCAGCGCCTCGTCGAACGTGGCGCGATTTACCTTGGTGAGTACCAGGGCTGGTACGCGGTGCGCGACGAAGCATTTTATACCGAATCCGAGCTGATTGCCGGCCCGGACGGCACCCGTCTCGCACCGTCGGGTGCGCCGGTCGAATGGGTGCGCGAGCCTTCCTACTTCTTTCGCCTGTCGGCGTGGCAGGACCGGATGCTGGCCTTCTATGCGGAAAACCCGGATTTCATCCTGCCCATCTCGCGGCGCAACGAATTGCTGAGTTTCGTCCGCACCGGCCTCGCCGATCTTTCGATCAGCCGGGCGAGCTTTCATTGGGGCATTCCGGTGCCGGGTGATCCGGTACACGTCATGTATGTCTGGGTCGATGCGCTTGCCAACTACATCACTGCGGTCGGCTTCCCGGATGAGGCCGACCCGCGCTGGGAATTCTGGCCGGCTGATCTGCATCTCGTCGGCAAGGAGATCGCCCGCTTTCATGCGCTTTATTGGCCGGCCTTGCTGATGGCTGCCGGCCTTCAGCCGCCGAAGCGAATCTTTGCGCATGGGTGGTGGACGGTCGAAGGCGAGAAGATGAGCAAATCGCTCGGCAACGTCATCGATCCGCGCGATCTCTTGGCGCGCTTCGGGCTTGACCCTGTGCGCTACTTTCTTCTCCGCGAGGTGCCGTTCGGCAATGACGGGGATTTTTCCCGCCGCGCGCTCATCACGCGCATGAATGTCGAGCTCGCCAACGACCTCGGCAATCTGGCCCAGCGTTCTCTCTCGCTCATCGCCCGCCATTGCGCGGCGGCGCTTCCCGCCCCGCCGGTCACTCCGACCGAGGCCGACAATGCGCTCCTCGCCGCCGCGGCAGCGCTTCCGGACGTGCTTGCTGGCTTGCTGGAGCGGCTCGCGTTCTCGGAAGCGCTCGACGCAGTGTGGAAGCTCGTTCGCGCGGCCAACGTCTATATCGACCACCAGGCGCCGTGGGCACTGCGCCGCACCGATCCGGCGCGCATGGCCGCGGTCCTGCGCGTGCTGAGCGATGTCTTGCGGGTGATCGCAACCGTGCTGCAGCCCTTCATGCCGGGCAGCATGGGGCGCATGCTCGACCAGCTCGGCGTGCCGCCCGCGGCCCGCAGCCTCGCCGACCTTGCCGTGCCCCTTCCCGCGGGGACGTCCCTGCCGCCGCCCCAGGCGGTCTTTCCCCGCTTTACCGAGCCCGCGTAAAGTCGCCTATCGACCGCCCGAAACGAGGAGGACAATGATGCCTGTAGAGCCGATGGGCCTGCCGCTCGGCCATCTGCCCGCAACGCGCTATCCCGATGCGCGCATCGAAGTGCTGGACAAGCGATTCCCCCGCCAGGGCAATGCCGCGATCGAGCGCATCGCGAGCGGCTTCCGCTGGGCAGAGGGCCCGGTCTATTTCCGCGACGGGGGGTATCTCCTCTGGAGCGACATTCCGAACAACCGGATCATGCGCTGGCTCGAGGAAGACGGCCATGTGAGCGTGTTCCGTACGCCATCGCATTATTCCAACGGCAATACGCGCGACCGCGAAGGCCGGCTCGTCACCTGCGAACACGACAGCCGGCGCGTCACCCGCACCGAACATGACGGCACGATCACGATCCTCGCCGAGCGGTATCAGGGCAAGCGGCTGAACGCGCCGAACGATGCCACCGTCGCGGCGGACGGCGCGGTCTGGTTCACCGATCCGGGCTATGGAATCGACGGCGATTACGAGGGCCACACGGACAAATTCGAGCTGCCGGGCAATGTCTATCGTCTCGACCCCGCAACCGGCCAGCTCGCCGTCATGGCTGACGATTTCGTGCGGCCGAACGGCATCGCGTTCTCGCCGGACGAACGGCTGCTGTACGTTGTTGATACCGGCATCACCCATGGCGGACCTTCGCATATCCGCCGCTTCGAGGTGGCGAACGGAAAGCTCACCAGGAGCCAGGTCTTCGCCGGCAGTTTCGCTCCTGCCATGACGGACGGGCTGAGGGTCGATGTTCAAGGCAATGTCTGGTGCAGCTTCGGCTGGGCCGACCCCGCGGAGGACGGGGTGCGCTGCTACGCACCCGACGGCGAACTGATCGGCAAGGTCCACCTGCCGGAGGTCTGCTCCAACGTCTGCTTCGGCGGCAAGAAGAGGAACCGTCTCTTCATGACGGCGAGTACCTCGGTCTATTCGCTCTATCTCAACGTGAACGGGGCGCAAGCTCCCTGATTGCGCCGCGGCATGAACGCGGCCCTCAACGCGTTCTTCGTTCTCGTTCTGCTCATGCTGAGCGCGGCCTTCGGCATGTTCGTCAAGGTGCATCTCGCGGAGAGGCACCGCAGCCGCGAGACGATCGAACTGGTCAGCCTCGTCGTCACCATGCTGGTGACTTTCGCCGCGCTGGTGATGGGGCTCCTGACCTACTCGGTGAAGGGGGGCTTCGACCGCGACAACGCCGACATGGCGGCGGTCGCGGCGCAAATCGTCCAGCTCGATCAGAGCCTCCGCAATTACGGGCCCGCGGCGCTGGGAGCGCGGATCGCGCTGCGCCGCTATACCGAAAGCGTGCTCGCCAGCACCTGGCCCAACCACCCGCCGCCGCGCCTCGAGACACACCCGGTGCGCGCCGTGCCGGTCAGCCCGGGCGGCATGGAAAGCCGCGCACTCGGTGTCGTACTCAACGGGGTGGGCCTGACCATCCGCCACCTCGCCGCGGAAGACGTTCTGCACCAGGGGCTCGCCGCGCGCGCACTGGCCAATTTTCACACTCTCGAAGCGGCGCGTTGGACCCTGATCGAGGATGCTCGCCCGACGGTTTCCGTGCCGTTCTATCTCGTGCTCGTCTTCTGGCTCATCGTCATCTATGTCCTGTTCGGCCTCAATGCGCCGTCCAACGTCTTCGTCTTCATCATCATCACGCTCAGCGCCATCTCGATCGCTTCGGCGATGTTCGTCATCCTCGATCTGGACACGCCGTTCACGGGCTATGTCGTGGTTTCCAGCCGCCCCATGCGCGACGCGCTGATCGATATCATCCGCCCGGAACCCGCGGTCGTTCCCGCTCCTTGAGCGCGGCCCTGAACGCGTCTCGTCCGCTGTTGATCCGCGCTCGCTCGTGCCAATCTCTCTCCCATGCGATCGGAAGGGCGGAACATGGCTCAGGCGACGTTAGGCGGCGGGTGCTTCTGGTGCCTGGAGGCGGTGTTTCAGGGGGTCCAGGGAGTGAGCGCCGTGCAGTCGGGCTACGCCGGGGGCACCGTTGCCAATCCAACCTACAGGGAGGTCTGCACGAGCCGCACCGGCCATGCCGAGGTCGTGCAGCTGACCTTCGATCCTGCAGTGATTTCCTACGACGATCTCCTGCGCATCTTTTTCACGGTGCATGATCCCACGACGCCGAGCCGCCAGGGCAATGATGTCGGGCCGCAGTACCGCTCGATCATTCTGACGCACGACGCGGGGCAACGCGCGAGCGCCGAGGCGGTGATGGCCGAGATCGGCTCGGCCGGTCTGTGGCCCGCCCCGTTCGTGACCGAGGTCAGGTCGCTCGAGACGTTCTGGCCCGCCGAGCGGGAGCATGACGACTACTTTAACCGCAACCCCGGGACCGGCTATTGTCGGGCCGTTGTCGCGCCGAAGGTGCTCAAATTCCGCAAGCATTTTGCACATCTCAGGAAGGTGGCCGCCTGAAGCTTGCCGCAGCGGAGCATTGACGGCCCTGGCGGGGGTGGCGCATATGCGCAGCCGTCCCTGCAGAGCGGGGGCTCCGCCGCTCCGCGAGGGTTCGCTGAGCGGCGCTTTTTAGTTTGGGCTGAAGGCATGTTTGAATCGCTCTCCACCCGCCTGACCGGCGTCTTCGACCGCCTCCGCCAGCGCGGCTCGCTCTCCGAGGCCGACATCAGCGAGGCGTTGCGCGAGGTTCGCGTGGCGCTGCTCGAAGCCGATGTCGCGCTTCCCGTCGCGCGTGACCTGATCGAGCGCGTGCGGGAGCGTGCGGTGGGCCAGGAGGTCCTGCGCTCGGTCACGCCGGGCCAGCAGGTCGTGAAGATCGTGCACGACGCCCTGGTCGAGGCGCTCGGCGGTGAAGGTGCGGTCGGCCTCAACCTCCAGGCGCCGCCGCCGCTTGCCATCCTGCTCGTCGGCCTGCAAGGCTCAGGCAAGACGACCACCGCGGCCAAGCTCGCGCTGCGGCTCAAGGAGAAAGACCGCAAGAAGGTTCTGCTCGCCAGCCTCGACGTGCAGCGGCCGGCGGCACAGTTGCAGTTGGCCCAGCTCGCCGAACGCGCCGCCGTAGCCAGTCTTCCCATCATCGCCGGGCAGACGCCGCTTGCGATCGCCGCCCGCGCTCTCGAGACGGCACGGCGCGAGGCTTACGACATCGTCATCCTCGACACCGCCGGCCGGCTTTCGGTGGATGCCTGGTTGATGGCCGAGGTCGCCGAACTCGGCAAGGCGACGAAGCCGGCCGAGACACTGCTCGTTGTCGATGCCATGACCGGCCAGGACGCGGTCAACACGGCGCGGGCCTTCCGCGAAACGCTCGCCGTGAGCGGCATCGTGCTGGCGCGCATGGACGGAGACGCGCGTGGTGGTGCCGCACTCTCGATGCGCGCGGTCACCGGTGCACCGATCAAGCTCGTCGGCACCGGCGAAAAACTCGACGCGCTCGAGGAATTCCATCCCGAGCGGGTGGCCGGGCGCATCCTTGGCATGGGCGACATCGTTACCCTGGTCGAGCGCGCGGCCGAGACCGTCGACCGTGAAGACGCCGATCGCCTCGCGGCCAGGCTGGCGCGCGGCAAATTCGACCTCGAGGATTACGCCGCTCAGCTCCGCCAGATCACCCGCATGGGCAGCCTTTCCGGCATCCTCGGCATGTTGCCGGGCGTCAGCAAAGTGAAGGCGCAACTGGCAGAGGCCAATCTCGATACCGCGATCCTGAAGCGGCAGGCCGCCATCATTTCCTCGATGACCAAGGCCGAACGGCGTCACCCCGACACCGTCAAGGCGAGCCGAAAGCGCCGCATCGCCGCCGGCTCGGGGGTGAGCGTTGCCGAGGTGAACCGATTGCTCAAGCAGTTCGGCGACATCACGACGATGATGAAACGAGCCCGCAAGCTCGGCGAGAAGGGCTTGATGCGGCATGGGCTCGCGGCGCTGATGCCGCGGGGCGCTGAGCACCGCGGCTTTTGAAATCCAGAACGAGGAACAACGGATGGGACTGAAG
>JBOHMN010000648.1:0-2940 GCA_050730175.1 Acetobacteraceae bacterium
ATGCAGTTGGCTAGGTTCAGATCTCCTGACATAGCATACGGCAAGAATGTCCGGTTTCGGCGCCGATCAGGGAACCGGGGCAACAGGCGTGGTGGTGCTGCGCTCGACCGGCGAGCCGGGGAAGGCAAGCCCGACACGCGGTGGCGGACGCACTGCGAAGCGAATCCGCAGGCGAGAGCCGGGGAAGATTGTCGCGGTTTGGTCGAGCATCTCGCAGAGGGCTTGGGCGGCGTGTGTTCGATGCGGCGAGCTGAGTGGAGCCAAGGTGATATGCAGCTCGCTATCGGAGACGCGGATGTCGCCGGCAGTGGCGAACAGCTCATGCAGCAGGGTTCGCCCTTCTTGCTCGACACGGGCGTAGTGAGGCCGCAGCAGCGCCAGCAGATCGCTCTCGGCCTGATAGGCAACCATCTTGATGATGTCGGTCAGGTGCTTACGCTCCGTGGCGAGCTTGACCACGGCCCGCTCGTTGAGGTCTCGGACTTCGACACGCTTGGGAACGTCGCGGCGTTGCTCGAAGAGCCGTGCCACGCGAGCGCGGGCTGTGCGCCGCTGCTTACCGAGCCTGCCATGAGCAATCTTGAAGCCCCGCATGGTCGGCCGGCGTCGTTCGGCGCTGTCCGCGGCGGCGGCACCGTATTCGCGTTCGCGCCTGGCGAGATCGGCGCGGGCCGCACGGATCTCCTTATCCAGAGCGCGGCGCTCGGGATTGGGGATGGTGCGGGTCGGGTCCTCCGGCTCGATCTGGTAATCGATGAGCGCATCGAGCAGGAACTCTTCTCGCATGTACTTGAAGAAGTTCTCCTGTCGCCAGCGCTCGAACATGCGGTAGGCAACCTCGATGTCGCGCAGGTCCCATCGACTGGTGATCACCTGTGTCTGATGGCCGCCATCGCACAAGCGCGTGACCTGCCGCAAGCGCAGCTTGCCTTTGAGGAAGCTCACGGGCTGGTCGTGCAGAAGGTAGTCCACCCAGCGCCCGTCGAGCTGGGCGCGCCGCCGGATGAACCGCCGCTCATTGATGCGACGATGCCGGCCCTTGCGATAGGTCAGCAGGTCGAAGCCGTCCTTGATCATTGCGCTGAACAGCTTCGGGCTCCAGCCGCCGCGGTCGAAGACAATGCTGACCCGCCGCTTGCCGACCACGTCCCGCACTTCGCGCAGCAGCCGGGGCAAGGCCTTCGTCAACGCCGCGTCGACCTCCCCGGTAATCACCAGCAACGGGTCGCCGGAGCGGTCGTTGATCCAGTAGTCGGTGCTGGCGGGCATGGCCAGATGGCGGCGTGCCACGTAAGCGTTTGATGCGATGGCGCGTTGGCCGTGATAGGCCCGCACATGGCCGTCAACGTACAAAAACCCCATCAGATGTCCGCGCTGATCGACCCGCAGACGCGCAAGCTCCGCCCCCAGCTGCTCGGCGCAATGATGCGCCGCGAGGCGGGTGAGCCGCCGCCGCAGCGTCTTCACTTCCGGTGCTCGGTCGAGCCCGAGGAGTCTGCCGAACGCGGCCGGGTCTCGTTCCTTGAGATGCTCGGGCCGCTTGATGCGGAGCAGCGCCATGAACAGTGACGTCAGCAGCGTTGTACGCAGACCATAGAACGCCGGACCGATTTCACCGTAAAGCTTGTGGCTAATCCGAAGCAGCCCGCTCTCGACCAAGCACGGCAGTGCGAGCAAGACACCGACGCCGGGAACCGAGGACCCCTCGCGAAACAGCGGTGCCGCATCGTCGAGCAGCCCCAGATAGGCGAGCTGCCGATCGAAGCTCCGATCGCTCGCGTCGCGGTCGAGGCTCATCGGCACCGGCTCACCGTCGTCCGCAGGCGCGGTGATCGGATCGCCGTCGCCTGCGCCGTCTTCCGCCGATGGCGTGGCGCGATCCGCGTCGTCGCCGGTCGGCGTTGCAGACGGCACGCGAGCCGCCGACGGCCTCCCCGCCGCCGCGGTCGTGATCCCGGCGAACGCAAGCTGCGCGATCTCGGCGGGCTTCGAAGGTCCAACCAGCTTGCGGATGGCCTTCTCGCTCACCCCCAGACGATGCGCGATCGCCCGGTTGCTCATCCCTTGGCTCTTCAGCATCTCGATGCTGCGTAGCCGTTTGCCGGAGATCCGTCGTCGACCGCGACGCCAACCCTCCTCCCGACCGAGCGCCGCCATCCCGCCCTGCGCATAGCGCTCTTGGTACCGCCGCACGGTGCGCACCGATCGGGCAAACGCCCGCGACACCTCCGTTTGCTGGGCGAAGCCCGACCCCACCAAGAACACCATCGCGTAGGCCTCGGCGACCGCATCCTCACTGCGATAGTGATGCACCGGCAGTCCGGCGACGACGATCACGCGCTGATCCGCTTCGATCCGCAAGCTGCAGCGTGCATTGATCACCACGCTATTCGACGCCGCCGGCAAGGGCAGCGCCAAGGCTGGTTGAGCGCTCATCCGCCGAGCTAGAGCGGACAAGTTTGAGCCCGCAAGTCCCGCCAAAAACCTTCGCCTTTTCAGCGCGATGCGTCTTGCAGACCAAAAAAGCCGGACACGTATTGGTCCGCACCCAGGCGTGCAGAAACGTCAGTGATTTCAGTCGTGGAAATCGGCTATGTCAGGAGGTCTGAGGTTAGATAAAAGGCTACTTTCAAACGCGGGAGCATACGTCGGGAATTGTGCGTTTTGGCCGACCTTTCCCAGACCAACCATGTCTTGTTCTCGTCAGCCCACAAGAACCTTGCCATCGCGCCACCTTCAAACCCACCGCATCAGCCTGGACCATACGAGACCCAACAAATTGTACAAGAGCCCTCCACCTTTTATTGCGCGCAGCGGGTTCCTGCTGCGCGACGGGAGATACGTACCGGAAATCCACAGCGACCGACCGCTCCTCCTGCCACCCCCAGTTGCCGTGATAAATGCCCTTCCTCCTCATCGAGGCCGAGCTTGGCCGAGCAC
>JBOHMN010000649.1:0-2708 GCA_050730175.1 Acetobacteraceae bacterium
GCCCTGTACTGGGCTCAGGCGCTGGCAACGCAGACGAAGGACAAAGAGCTGCAGGCCCGCTTCAAACCGCTGGCCGAGACGCTCGCCAAGAACGAGGCCAAGATCAATGCCGAGCTGATCGGCGCGCAAGGCAAGCCGGTCGACATCGGCGGTTACTACCTGCCCGATTCCGCCAAGACATCTGCCGCTATGCGGCCGAGCGCCACGCTGAACGCCGCGCTCGCCGCGCTCTGAAGCGGAGTCGGGTCGGCGGGCGTTTCCGGGACCGTAACTCGCGGGTGGCCACGCGCTTCCGGACTCCGCTTTCCGTCCACAGCCTGAGGCGTGTAGTACAAATGTGTGAGGTGCGCCTTCCGGGGTAAAAGCGGACGAATCGCGATGTCGGCTAATGGACCCATCGGCGACGTGCCGCATAGAAGTTCAATTATATCGTGTTAAAATTCTCGACGCCCCCGTACAAGTATTTTTGTTTGCCAAGATCAATTGTATGTCTCCCGAACTCATGATGTGGTCCGTGTTGGCGACGAAGATGGCGGTCACCGCGCTGTTTGTGACCGGGGCGACCGTCATCGCCGAACGATTAGGCGCCACGGTTGGAGCGCTCGTGGCAACGCTGCCAGTCTCAGCCGGCCCGGTCTATGTGTTTCTGGCCCTCGATCACGATTCCACTTTCATTTCTTCGAGCGCGGTTGCGAGCTTCGCACTGAACAGCGCTACGGCGATTTTTCTCACGGCCTATGTTCTGATCGCCCAACGACGCTCGATGTGGCTCAGCATATCTCTTGCATTTGTAATGTGGCTGGCGGCCGTTTTGGTGCTCAGCCCCGTCCAGTGGACCGCATGGTCGGCATCTGCTCTCAACGTCGCCGTATTCACCGCTTGTACCTTCATCGTCCAGCCATTTTGCCTCGTGCGCATCCCGCGAACCACGCGACCCTGGTATGACTTCACGTTACGAGCGGGTTTGGTGGCTTCGCTCGTCGGCGTGGTCGTAACTCTAAGCTTTCAAATTGGCCCGACGGGAAGCGGCGTGCTTGCTGTGTTCCCGGTGATCTACACCAGCATTATGCTCATTCTGCATCGCCGCGTGCGCGGTCCTGCCACGGCCGCCGTATTGGCGAACGCCGTTCCTGCTCTTGCCGGATTTGGATTGGCCTTGCTCACCTTGCATCTCGCCGCAGTGCCGCTTGGATCCGCTGCTGCCCTCATCGCCGCCCTCGGCGTTTCGGTCGTTTGGAATGCCGGTCTTTATGCAATACGTCGCCGCCAAGCTCTTGCTTTGGCGGGTTTGTGAGTACACGGCGCACCGCGGCTTTTACGGCGAGAAAGCAGATGCTATGGAGCGCCTGCTGGGCTGGCGTCATCCGAGCGCGCGCCTGATCACTGCCAATCCGAACCTTAAACGTACCGCCCTCCAACGGGATCGAAGTTCTATGGCGAAAATCAAGGTCACCAACCCCATCGTCGAGATGGACGGCGACGAGATGACCCGGGTCATCTGGCAGCTCATCAAGGACAAGCTGATCTATCCCTATCTCGACATCGACTTGATGTATTTCGACCTCGGCATCGGCAAGCGCGACGAGACCCGCGATCAGGTCACAATCCATGCCGCAGAAGCGACCAAGAAGGTCGGCATCGCCGTCAAATGCGCCACCATCACGCCCGACGAAGCGCGCGTGAAGGAGTTCAATCTGCACGACATGTACCGTTCGCCGAACGGCACCATCCGTAACATCTTGGGCGGCGTCATCTTCCGCGAGCCGATCATCTGCAAGAACGTGCCGCGGCTTGTTCCCGGCTGGACCCAGCCGATCATCATCGGCCGCCACGCCTATGGTGACCAGTATCGCGCCACCGACTTCAAGGTGCCGGGCAAGGGCAAGCTTTATCTCACCTTCGTGGGCGACGACGGCCAGAAGATCGAGCGTGAGGTGTTTGCCTTTCCCGGTCCGGGCATCGCGATGGCGATGTACAATCTCGACTCGTCGATCGCCGACTTCGCCCGCGCGTCGATGAATTACGCGCTCAACCGCGGTTATCCGCTTTATCTGTCGACCAAGAACACCATCATCAAAGTCTATGACGGCCGCTTCAAGGATATCTTCCAGGCAATCTTCTACACCGAGTTCAAGGACATGTTCGCCGCGAAGAAGATCACCTACGAGCACCGCCTGATCGACGACATGGTGGCGGCGGCGCTCAAATGGTCGGGCGGCTACGTGTGGGCCTGCAAGAACTATGACGGCGACGTGCAATCCGACACCGTGGCGCAAGGCTACGGCTCGCTCGGCCTGATGACCTCGGTGCTCACCACGCCGGACGGCAAAGTGGTCGAGGCCGAGGCGGCGCATGGCACCGTGACTCGCCACTACCGCGAGCATCAGAAGGGCCGCGAGACATCGACCAATTCGATCGCCTCGATCTTCGCCTGGACGCGCGGGCTCGCCCATCGCGCCAAGCTCGACAACAACCCGGCGCTGAAGACATTCGCCGACACGCTGGAGAAGGTCACGGTCGGGACGGTCGAAGCGGGCTTCATGACCAAGGACTTGGCGCTGCTCGTCGGCCCGGACCAGAAATGGCTGACCACCACCGGGTTCCTGGACAGGATCGACGAGAACCTCAAGCAGGCCATGGCCTCGGCGTGAGGTCACGCAGCGGCGACGCCTCGCCAATGCGCTACTGACATCGGGTGCGGCAATGAC
>JBOHMN010000650.1:0-24081 GCA_050730175.1 Acetobacteraceae bacterium
TCCGGGACGCCGAGCCAGAAGCGGAGCCGCTCACCCGAGGCGTCGGTAAATGGCCTGCCGCTTTCGTGCACCTTGGTCCCCGGCGCCTGGCTCGCGACCAGGAGGCGTGCAGTCAGCGAAACCTGAAAGACCGGGCGCGGCCCGAGCGGCAGCGATGCGGCGCAAGCGCGGCAGTTGCGCGCCTCCGCGACCAGGTCAGAGAGCCGTTCCTTGCGCGCGATTTTGGCGATGGCGTTCTTGGCGATGGCGTTCATTGGGCCCGGGCCATGATGAAACGCCAGCCGATGAATTCCGCGCCTCTTCGCACCGCCCGCTATCCTATGCCCGGCAGGTAGGTACGCCCGATTCGGGTCGCGTGGGAACCGGGGCCGGTGCGTGCGGCCCGCCGGGGCGGGAGCTCAGGCCCGGAGCTGGGGCGGGATCACCATGCCGAGCCGGAGCGGCACATCCCAGAGTTCAGTGACCTGGCGAAACGGCCGGAAGCCGACCCGGCGGTAGAGCGGCAGGGCGCGCGGATGATCGGCCGTGCAGGTATTGACCGTCACCTGGCGCGGCCGCGCACGCCAGGCCGCGTCCACGGCCGCGCGCAGGAACGCGTGGCCGAGGCCGCGCCCGATCGCGTGTGGCATCAGCCCAAAATAGCTCAGATTCATGTCGGGCGCCGGCCGCCCATCGAGCTCGAAGAAGCCGGCCGGCTCGCCATCGATATAAAGGACATGAATGGAAACATCCCGATGGCGGATGATCGCGGCGAGTTCGGCGTTCGAGGCGGTGCGGCGCAGCCACCAGACATAGGGGCCGCCCACCGTGTCGTAGAGATAGCGGTAGAAGGCGGCGGTCGGCACGGCCAGGCGCACGACCGTTCCACCCCCGAGCAGCGGCGGCGATTCCGCAGGCGGGGCGGGCATCCTGAGGAAGGTGACCGTCACCCGCACTCGGACCGCCGGCTCCATGGTCCGTGCTTCAATCGTCCAGGAAGCTGCGCAGCTTGCGGCTCCGGCTCGGGTGCTTGAGCTTGCGCAACGCCTTCGCCTCGATCTGGCGAATCCGTTCGCGCGTGACGTTGAACTGCTGGCCGACCTCCTCGAGCGTGTGGTCGGTGTTCATCCCGATGCCAAACCGCATGCGGAGCACCCGCTCTTCGCGCGGGGTCAGCGTCGAGAGCACGCGCGTCGTGGCGTCGCGCAGGTTGGCGTGAATAGCGGCGTCGAGCGGGATGATCGCGGCCTTGTCCTCGATGAAATCACCGAGGTGGCTATCCTCCTCGTCGCCGATCGGCGTCTCGAGGCTGATCGGCTCCTTGGCGATCTTCAAAACCTTGCGGACTTTTTCCAGAGGCATGCCGAGCTTCTCGGCCAGCTCCTCAGGCGCCGGCTCGCGCCCGATCTCGTGCAGCATCTGCCGCGAGGTGCGCACCAGCTTGTTGATCGTTTCGATCATGTGCACGGGAATGCGGATGGTGCGTGCCTGGTCGGCGATCGAGCGGGTGATCGCCTGGCGGATCCACCACGTCGCGTAGGTGCTGAACTTGTAGCCGCGGCGGTACTCGAACTTGTCCACCGCCTTCATCAGCCCGATATTCCCCTCCTGGATGAGGTCGAGAAACTGCAGGCCGCGATTGGTGTATTTCTTGGCGATCGAGATCACCAGGCGCAGGTTGGCCTCGATCATCTCCTTCTTGGCGCGCGCGGAATCGCGCTCGCCGCGGCCGACCGTGAAGTAGACGCGACGGAATTCGCCGATCGGCAGCCCCGCGTCGTTCGCCACCACGGCGATCTCTGCGCGGAGGCGTCCGATCTCCTCTTCGTTGCGGGCGACGAAGTTCTTCCATGCCTTGCCGGGAAGTGCTGCCACCCGCTCGAGCCAGGCGGGATCGAGCTCGTGGCTGCGGTACTGGGCGAGAAAATCCTCACGGCTCACCTTGCTCGCCTCGGCCAGCCGCAACAGCCGTCCTTCGAGGCCGGTCAGGCGCTGGTTCAGCGCCTTGAGCTGCTCCACCAGCTCCTCGATGCGGTTGTTATGCAACCGCACCTGCTCGACCTTGCCCACCAGCTCGGTGCGCTCGCGCTGGTAGGTCTTCTCGGAACGGGCGCGCAGCTCCTCACCGCTGGTGATGCTCTCCAGCCGCCGGTGCTGCATTTTGGAAAGCTTTTTGTAGTGCGCCTCGATCTCCTCGAAGGTCGCGAGCACGTCCGGCTTCAGCTTCTCCTCGAGCGCCGAAAGCGAAAGCTGAGAGCCCTCCCCGTCTTCGCCCTCGTCGACCTCCTCGGGGGCTACGAACGTGGCCGGCTGAGCGGGCGGCGGCGCGCCCTCGGGGGGTGGCACGCCGGCGCCCTGGGTTGCTTCGAGATCGACGATGTCGCGCAGCAACATACGCGCGCCCCGGAGCGCGTCGTGCCAGGCGATGATGGCGCGGAAGGTGAGCGGGCTCTCGCACAGGCCGCCGATCATCATGTCGCGTCCGGCCTCGATGCGCTTGGCGATTGCAATCTCGCCTTCGCGCGAAAGCAGCTCGACGCTGCCCATGTCGCGCAGGTACATCCTGACCGGGTCATCGGTACGACCGAGGCTCGCTTCGTCGAGGTTGCCCTGCGGCTCTCCCTCGGCCTCTTCCGGCTGCTTCTCAGCCACCGGCGGTGGTGGCTCGGCCTCTTCGCTCTCCTCGCTCTCGACGACCTGGATGCCCATCTCGTTGAGCATCGCCATCACGTCTTCGATCTGCTCGGAACTGTTCTGATCGGGCGGCAGCACCTGATTGAGCTCATCGAAGGTGATGTAGCCGCGCTCCTTGCCACGCGCGATCAGCCGCTTGACCGACGCGGACTGAGTGTCGAGCGGGGTTGCATCCGCATCCGGCTCAGCGGCCGCGGGTTCGCTGCTCACCGCAGGCTTCGTCACCATCGCTTCGTTTGCTCCGTCAAAAGCACCGGGCCCGCGCGCCAAGGCCGCGGGCTGTGCCGTTCGCATGCGTCACTGCGACGCCTCTCCCGCGGTTCCGCGGCGCACCGCGATGAGTTCGAACTTGCTTGCTGCAAGCTTCTGCTCGCGCTCCGGCTCCATGCTCACCGCGAGTTCATGCTCCATCGCCGCCACGTCTTCCTTAAGGCGCGGCTCGCTGATCAGCACGTCATATACCTCCCGCCACCGGGCCCGGGCCTCCGCTGGCGCGACGCCTTCAGGACAGACCGGCAATGGCACCGCGGCCAGCGCCTCATTGACCTCGGCCGCCAAGCCAGCCGCGTTGAGTTGGGCGGCCAATCCTTCCGAGTCAAGCAGCGGTTCCCTTTCCCACGCTTGCAAAATTGCGCCTCTCAGGCGGGCAAGGGCATCGCTCAGCACAAGGTTCGAGAGCTCTTCCTCGAACCCGGCCAGCACTGCCGGCTGACGCAACAGGATTGCCATCAGCTGGCGTGGCCGGTCGAAGGCTAAGTGGGCTGGCTGACGTCGGCTCGGCCTGGTCGCCGGCCGGCGATGCGCCGGGCGGAAGGTGAGATCTCTGAGAGATCGCCGATACTCGCTCGCAAGCCCCTTATCCCCGATGCGCGCGGCCGCCGCTTCCAGCCGGGAGCGCAGCAACGCACGCTGCTCGGGCGTGGCCTCGCCGGTCTCAGCGCGCAACACCTCGAACAGCGCCTCGAACAGCGGCTTCGGCGCCTGGGTCGCAGCGCGGAACGCCGCGACGCCGCCCTTTCTCAAGAGGCTATCGGGGTCTTCTCCGGGAGGGAGTGCCGCGAAGGAGAGCGTACGTCCGGGTGCGAGCAGCGGCAGAGCGAGCGCGATGACACGCTCGGCCGCGCGCGCCCCGGCGGCATCCCCGTCGAAACAGATCACCGGCGCTTCGGCAAATCGCCAGAGTGTCTGGAGCTGCTCTTCCGTCAGCGCTGTTCCGAGCGGCGCCACTGCCGTCGCGAACCCCGCCTCGTGCAGGGCAATCACGTCCATGTAGCCTTCGACCACGATCGGGGAATTGCCGCGCAACGCCGCACGCGCCCGATCCAGCCCGTAGAGGCTCCGCCGCTTGGCGAACAGCGCGGTTTCTGGACCATTCAGATATTTCGGCTGCCCGTCGCCGAGCGTGCGGCCGCCGAAACTGATGACCCGGCCACGCAAATCCCGGATCGGAAATATCACGCGGTTGAAGAAAAACTCAGTAGTACTGGAATTCTCAGTTTCCTTGAGCAAGCCGGCAGATGCCTGAAGGGCCGGCGAAAAGCCCTCTCGCACAAGCTCGGCAGCCAGCCGGCCGTGTCCCTCCCCGGACCAGCCGAGGCCGAAATCGCGAATCGTCGCATCCCCGAGACCGCGCCCCCGGAGATAAGCGAGTGCGGGCCTGCCCTCGGGCAACCAGAGCCGTCGCGCGAAGACGTCGGAAGCCGCCTCGAGGACGGAGAAGGCATTCTTTCGGGCGCCCTCCGCGGCCTCTGCCTCTTTGCTTGGCTGCGGCATGGTGAGGCCCGCGCGAGCGGTGAGCTCGGTGACCGCCTCCATGAAGCCGAGGCTCCGGCTTTGCATCACGAAGCTGATGACATCCCCGTGCGCGCCACAACCGAAGCAATGATAGTGATCGTCGTAGACTTGAAAGCTTGGCGTCTTCTCGTCGTGGAACGGGCAGCACCCCTTCCATTGCCGCCCCGAGCGGGTCAGCCGCACACGGCCCCCGATGAGCTCAGGCAGCGGCGTGCGGGCCCGGAGCTCTTCGAGAAAGGCTGGCGGGAGCTGCATCAGGGGAGAAGCCGCGCTTTCACGAGCGCGCTGGCACGCCCCAGATCGACCAGGCCGCCGTACTTTGCTTTCAGCGCTGCCATCACCTTGCCGATGTCCTTCGGACCCGCCGCGCGGCTTTCCCGGAGTGCCAACTCGATCGCCGCGGAGAGTTCCTGATCGTCCATCCCGGGTGGGAGAAACTCTTCTATCACGGTGATCTCCGCGCTCTCCTTCGCCACCAAGTCCGGCCGGTTGCCCTGCCGGTAGAGTGCCACCGACTCCTGGCGTGACTTCACCATCCGTCGCAGCAGGGAGACGATCTCCGCATCGGAGACGGGCGGCTTCGGGCGGGCAGCGATATCGGTTTCCTTGAGCCCGGCAAGGATCATCCGCAGAATCGAGGTGCGCGCGGGCTGCCCCGCCTTCATCGCCGCCTGCAATGCTGCCCGGAAGGAATCGCGCAACGCCATCGGTCTCTCCATCACCCCCTATACTATCCGATGTGGCTTGTCGCCGCGATGGCACCCGCCCTGGCACCGGGAGGAAATTTCCCGCAGCGCCGACGCACCTTGTCGTGGGAAATAATTTCCGGTATGTGGACGCCATGACGCTTTCTGTCGATGAGATCATTCAGCGTCTCGGAGGGGTCGAGCCGATCGCCGAGCTGACCGGAGTGTCCACCGAGGCCGTGCGCAAATGGCGCCAGGCGCATGCCATCCCGTCGCGCCACTGGCGGAAGCTGATCACGGTCACCGGCCTTTCGCTCGACGCCCTGCCGGGCGCTGCGCGCTCGGGAAGGAGCCAAGCCACGGCGGTTCCGAACGGCGCCAATGCCGTGCTGGTCCTGGCGGATGGAACAGTGCTTTGGGGGCGCGGTTTCGGGGCGCATACGGCGGCCGAGAACCTGCCGGCGGGCGAGGTCTGCTTCAATACCGGCATGACCGGCTATCAGGAAACGCTGACCGACCCCTCCTATGCCGGTCAGATCATCACTTTCACCTTTCCCCACATTGGCAATGTCGGCGCGAACCCGGAGGATATCGAGGCGGCGACGCCGGCAGCCCGCGGCCTCGTCGTGCATCGGGACATCACGGCTCCCTCCAACTGGCGCGCGCGCCAGCCGCTCGAAGCCTGGCTGGACCATCATGGCATCCCGGGCATTTCCGGGGTGGACACCAGGGCGCTCACGATCCGCATCCGCGATGGCGGGCCGCCCTCGGGTATTCTCGCCTATCCGCCTGACGGCCGCTTCGATGTGGCGGAGCTGATCGCCCAGGCGGCGGCGTGGCCCGGGCTCGAAGGCATGGACCTCGCGCGCGAGGTCTCGTGCACCCAGACCTACGAATGGGACGAGACGCAATGGGCATGGCCGGCCGGCTTCGGGCGGCAAAGCGCGCCACGCCATCATGTCGTCGCCGTCGATTACGGCGCGAAGCGGAACATCCTGCGCTCGCTCGCATCGGCCGGCTTTCGGGTGACGGTGGTGCCGGCAACAGCGACCGCCGCGGACATCCTGCGCCACCGCCCGGACGGCATTTTTCTTTCCAACGGCCCGGGTGATCCGGCGGCGACCGCGCGCTACGCGGTGCCGACGCTCAAGGATGTGCTGGCGACCGGGCTGCCGCTGTTCGGGATTTGCCTCGGCCATCAGTTGCTGGCGCTCGCGCTTGGCGGGCGCACGTTCAAGATGGTGCGCGGGCATCGCGGGGCGAACCAGCCGGTCAAGGAGCTGGCGAGCGGGAAAATCGAGATCACCAGCCAGAATCACGGTTTCGCCGTCGATTCCGAAAGCCTGCCGGCGAGCGTCAGGGTGACGCATGTCAGCCTCTTCGATGGCACCAACGAGGGCATGGCCATGCTCGACCGCCCGGTCTTTTCCGTGCAATACCACCCCGAGGCAAGCCCCGGCCCGACCGACGCGCATCATCTGTTCCGCCGCTTCCTCGCTATGATCGAGGGTGGGAATGCCGCGCCGCACTGATATCGAAACCGTGCTGATCATCGGCGCCGGCCCGATCGTCATCGGTCAGGCCTGCGAGTTCGACTATTCTGGCGTGCAAGCCTGCAAGGCGCTGCGCGAGGAAGGTTTCCGGGTGGTTTTGATGAACTCCAACCCGGCCACCATCATGACCGATCCGGGGCTGGCGGACGCGACCTACATCGAGCCGATCACGCCGGAGATTCTCGAGCGGATCATCGCCCGCGAACGCCCTGACGCCCTCTTGCCCACCATGGGCGGGCAGACCGCCCTCAACGTCGCCATGGACCTGGCGAAGGCGGGCACCCTCGAACGCCACGGCGTCGAACTGATCGGCGCGCGTGCAGAGGTGATTGAGCGCGCCGAGAACCGCCTGAAATTCCGCGAGACGATGACTGCGATCGGCCTCGAGTCGCCCAAGAGCGTGATCGCCCATACGCTCGAGGATGCACGGCTGGCGCTTGCTGAAATCGGCCTCCCTGCGGTGATTCGTCCGAGCTACACGCTGGGCGGCACCGGCGGCGGCATCGCCTACAATCGCGAAGAGTTCGAAGCGATCGTGCAGGGCGGCCTCGACGCCTCGCCCGTCACGGAGGTTCTGGTCGAAGAGAGTGTGGTCGGCTGGAAAGAATTCGAGATGGAGGTCGTCCGCGACCACGCCGACAATTGCATCATCGTGTGCGCGATCGAGAACGTCGATCCGATGGGGGTGCATACCGGCGATTCCGTCACTGTCGCACCGGCCCTCACGCTCACCGACAAGGAATATCAGCGCATGCGGAATGCCTCGATCGCATGCCTGCGCGCGATCGGCGTCGATACCGGCGGCTCGAACGTGCAGTTCGCGATCGATCCCGCGTGTGGGCGGATGGTGATCATCGAGATGAACCCGCGCGTTTCGCGCTCCTCCGCCCTGGCCTCCAAGGCAACCGGCTTCCCGATCGCCAAGGTGGCGGCGAAACTCGCCGTGGGCTACGTCCTCGACGAGCTTGCCAACGATATCACCAGGACGACGCCCGCGAGCTTCGAACCCACAATCGATTACGTCGTCGTCAAGCTGCCACGCTTCACCTTCGAGAAATTCCCTGGCACGCCGCCGCTCCTGACGACCAGCATGAAGTCGGTGGGCGAAGCGATGGCAATCGGCCGGAACTTCTGCGAGGCGCTGCAGAAGGGGCTGCGCAGCATGGAGACCGGCCTTTCCGGCCTCGATCCGGTGCCGCGTCCGGGCGATGGCGGCACGGATGCGTTCCGCGCCGCGCTCTCCGCACCGACGCCGGACCGGCTGCTGATGGCCGCGGAAGCGCTGCGCGCCGGCCTGACGGTTGCGGAGGTCAACGCGGCGACGCACTTCGACCCCTGGTTCCTCGGCGAACTCGCCCGCCTGGTCACCGCGGAACGGGAGGTGACGAAAAGCGGCCTGCCCGATGACGCATTCGCGCTCCGCGAGCTCAAGGCACTCGGCTTCTCCGACCGCCGCCTCGCGGCGCTCGCCGGCAGCACCGAGGCGGTGGTAGCGGCGACGCGCGTACGCCTTGGAGTGATGCCGGTGTACAAGCGCGTCGACACCTGTGCCGCCGAATTCGCCTCCAGCACCCCCTATATGTACTCGACTTATGAGGGCGGGTTCGCCGCGCCCCAGTGCGAGGCCGAGCCGACGGCGCGTGACAAGGTGGTGATCCTCGGTGGCGGCCCGAACCGGATCGGGCAGGGAATCGAGTTCGACTATTGCTGCGTGCACGCTGCCTATGCGCTCAAGGAAGCCGGCTTCGAAACGATCATGGTGAACTGCAACCCGGAGACAGTATCAACCGACTACGACACGTCCGACCGCCTTTACTTCGAGCCGCTCGATCCCGAGGACGTGCTGGCGCTGATCCGCCGCGAACAGACGGCCGGACGGCTGTTGGGCTGCATCGTGCAGTACGGCGGGCAGACTCCGCTCAAACTCTCGCAAGCATTGGCGCGCGCCGGTGTGCCGATCCTCGGCACCAGCGCGGATGCGATCGACATCGCCGAGGATCGCGAGCGCTTTCAGAAGCTCTTGCAACGGCTTGGCCTCCGCCAACCCGAGAATGGCACGGCGCGCTCGCTCGCGGAAGCGGAGCGGGTGGCGGAGCGCATCGGCTATCCGGTGGTGATCCGGCCGAGCTACGTCCTCGGCGGGCGGGCGATGGAAATCGTCCATGACCGCGCCGCCCTTGCCCGGTACATGCGGGAAGCCGTGACAATTTCCGGCGCGAGCCCGATTTTGATCGATCATTATCTCAGCGATGCAATCGAGGTCGATGTCGACTGCATCGCCGACGGCGAGAGCGTCTATGTCGCCGGCGTCATGGAGCATATCGAGGAAGCCGGTATTCATTCCGGCGATTCGGCGTGCGCTCTGCCGCCCTATACGCTGGCGCCGGCGATCGTGACCGAGCTCAAGGCGGAAACCACGGAAATCGCCCGGGCGCTCGGCGTGGTCGGGCTGATGAATGTGCAGTACGCCATTCGCGACGACCTCATTTACGTGCTCGAAGTCAACCCGCGCGCGGCACGCACCGTACCGTTCGTCGCGAAAGCGACGGGTGTCGCGGTGGCAAAGATCGGTGCCAAGGTCATGGCGGGTGCGCGCCTTGCCTCGTTTCGTCTCGATTCCCGGGCGGTGCAGGCGCATGTCGCGGTGAAGGAGTCCGTGTTTCCCTTCGCGCGCTTTCCCAACGTCGATACCATTCTCGGGCCCGAGATGAAATCAACCGGCGAGGTGATGGGGATCGACACGAGCTTCGAGCGCGCCTTCGCAAAATCCCAGCTCGGCGCGGGCGTCATGCTGCCGGCCAGCGGCACCGCCTTCCTTTCGGTCAAGGATGCTGACAAGAACACCCTCGTGCCACTCGCGCGCCGCCTGGTCGAGATGGGCTTCACGATCATTGCGACCCGCGGTACCGCAGCGTCTATCCGCGCGGCGGGCCTTTCCGTCGGCGTCGTGAACAAGGTTCTCGAAGGACGGCCGCATTGCGTCGATGCCATCCGTTCGGGCGAAATCCAGCTTGTGATCAATACCGCCTCGGGCGCGCAGTCGGTCGCCGACAGCTTTGCCATCCGCCGCAGTGCGCTCACCCATGGCGTGCCCCACTACACGACGCTCGCGGGTGCACGCGCCGCCGTCCACGCCATTGCGGCGCTCCGCGCCGGCGCGCTTGAAGTGGCGCCCCTGCAAGCCTATTTTCGCGCTTCATTCTGATCCTTCGCGGCCGGGGTACGACCCTGGCCGCGGGGGTATTTTGGTTGCTCGCCCATCCCGAGGTCTCCCCGAGGTTCGCAAGGTGAATAAATTCCCGATGACGGTCTCCGGCCTGCAGCGTCTGCAGGACGAGCTTCGTCAACTGAAAGGCACGGACCGCCCGGCGATCATTCGCGCGATCGCCGAAGCGCGGGGTCATGGCGATCTTTCCGAGAATGCCGAGTATCATGCGGCACGCGAACGGCAGTCTTTCATCGAAGGACGGATTTCCGAGCTCGAGGAAATTCTCGCCTTTGCCGAGGTGATCGATCCCTCGACCCTCTCGGGTGACAACGTCAAATTCGGGGCCCATGTCTGGGTGGTGGAGGAGGATTCCGACAAGCAGCTGACCTATCAGATCGTCGGCGCCCATGAGGCGGACATCAAGAGCGGCCGAATTTCCATTTCCTCGCCGCTTGCCAAAGCCCTGATCGGCCGCAAGGTTGGCGAAACGGTTTCGGTGCCAGCACCAAGCGGCGATCGCTCCTACGAAATCCTCGCCATCAAGTACCTTTGAATGCTGCAGCAATGAGCCCGCGCCTGTGATCGGGCTCGCCGACGTCGAAGCGGCGGCCCGGCGCATCGCCGGGAGCGTCGTGCGTACGCCGGCGCTCGCGTCAGAGGCGGTCAGCCGCGCCTCTGGCGCGACGGTGGTCCTGAAGCTCGAGACGTTCCAGGTGACCGGCAGTTTCAAGGAACGGGGTGCCGCAAACAAATTAGCACTTCTCTCCCCGGCCGAGCGCGCGCGCGGCGTCGTTGCGATGTCGGCCGGCAACCATGCGCAGGCGGTTGCCCGTCACGCGCAGCTCGCGCACGTCGCTGCCACGATTGTCATGCCGCGCTTCACGCCTCTCACCAAGGTGTCGCGTACCGCCGCATGGGGTGCGCGGGTCGCCCTGCACGGCGAGACACTCGGCGAGGCCGCCTCGCACGCGGCGCTGCTGGCGGAGCGCGAGGGCCTGGTCATGGTGCATCCGTACGATGATCCGGCGGTGATGGCCGGCCAGGGAACGCTCGTGCTCGAGCTACTCGCCGATTTTCCCGACCTCGATACACTCGTCATTCCGGTCGGCGGCGGCGGCATGATCGCGGGCTCGGCGGTTGCCGCGTCGTCCCTCAAACCCGGCATCGAAATCATCGGCGTCGAGGTCGAGGCGTACGCCGCCCTGGCGCAACGCCTGACCGGCCGTCCGGTCGCGGTCGGCGGTACCACGATCGCCGAAGGCATCGCGGTGAGAGACATTGGCGATCTACCGTTCGCGGTCATCCAGAAGCACGTCGCGGACGTGCTCGTGGTTTCCGAGCAGGCGATCGAACAGGCAATCGCGCTCTTGATCGAAGGGGCCAAGGTCGTTGCCGAGGGCGCCGGCGCGGCCGGTGTGGCGGCGCTCCTCGCATTCCCCCAACGGTTCAAGGGAAAGAAGATCGGCGTGCCTATCTGTGGCGCCAATATCGATTCCCGCATTCTCGCCAACGTTTTGCTGCGCAACCTGTTGCGCGACGGGAGACTCCTCAGGATTTCCCTCGAAATTCCCGACCGGCCCGGCGTGCTCGCCGACATCGCAACGCGGATCGCGGCACAAAACGGCAACGTCATCGAAGTATCGCACCAACGCCTGTTCGCATCGCCTTCGGTGCAGTCAGCGCATCTCGAGGTGATGGTCGAAGCGCGCGATCCGCAGCATGCCGAGGAGATCACCAGGGCGCTGGCTGCCTGTTACGCGCTGAAAAGGATCTGACCGGCTCGTTCAACGCCCAGAATGATCAGCCTGACCTGCATCCGCCACGGCCGGACCGCACCGTCGCCGGCCGCCAGTGCCGCGCGCTTCCCCTATAGCGTGCCGGCCCTGACGCTTCTTACCCACGATGGACATGCTTCGCCGGCACGCTGGCTCGTTATTTTCAGTGGCCTGCTTATCTCCTTTCGTTCGCTGCCGAGGGGGCCGAACGAAAGGGGGCAGGACACTGGCGAGGGGTGTGGTCAACCCGTCCCGCGGGTGGAGCGACCGGGGGATGCGATCATTTCCGCCGGCCCTCGCCCGAGGTCACTTGACTTGCGCGCGCGACGCCGCAATGTGACCAGCCACGCCGGGACCATCAACAGGACGCAGCCTGACTCGGCGGGGCGTCCGGACGGCCGCAGATATCGGCCAGAGCACAGAGGACAGGTTAGCGTTGAGATCACCCAGGAACGACCGGCAGCGGCAGTCACGCCGGCGCGGATTCGATGACGACAATTTCTATGGCAATACGCCTCCACCCCCATCGCCCTTCGTCGGCTTCGGCGGGTCAACCGGACCGGAAGCCACAGCGACGGTGAAGTGGTTCAATCCCGACAAGGGATTTGGATTCGTGGCCCTGAGTGACGGCTCGGGCGATGTCTTCCTGCACGCCAACGCGCTGCAGGCGGCGGGCCATCAGAACGTAAGCCCGGGCGCCACGGTCCGGGTGCGCGTCGGGCAAGGCCAGAAAGGCCGTCAGGTCGAGCAGGTGATCTCGGTCGACGAGAGCACTGCCCAAGCCCAGCCGGCGCGCACCGGCTTCGCCGCACGTCCGCCGCGCGGACCGCGCGCCCCGCGCCGGCCGGTCGACCTCAGTTCTGCCGTCGAAATGACTGGCGTCGTGAAGTGGTACAATCCCGAGAAAGGCTTCGGCTTCATCACCACCCCGAGTGGCGGGCGGGACGTATTCGTTCACGCGTCGGCGCTCGAGGTTGCGGGCCTGCCTCCGTTGCAGGAAGGACAGGCGGTCCGCATGAACGTCGTGCAAGGCGCGAAGGGCCCGGAAGTCGGTTCGATCAGCCTCGCCTAGAGCCTGACGGGGTCATCGAGAGCAATATCACCCCGACCGGAATCGCGAGATACCGGTCAGGGTGAGGAAATTGCTTGAGAAAACAAACAGAGAGCATGTTCAGTCGATGTGAACACGCTTTCGGCATGCGCGACAACGCGCCCATCCTGCCGAACCCATTCGTCGGTGCATCCGGCGGTCCAGCATCTCACCGCATTCCGCGTGCGGCCAACCTGCGCGTCGTGGGTGACGTGCATGGCGACGTCCACGGCCTCGGCGCGGCCCTCGAAACCGAGCGCTTCGTGCTGCAACTCGGCGATCTCGCCGATCATGGGCCCGACGGCGCGGGTGCGCTCCGCATGATGTTCGCGCGGCTCGCCACAGGTCGCGGGCTTTTCCTGCTCGGCAATCATGACTTCAAGCTCGCCCGCGCCCTCGCCGGCCGCGCGGTCAAGCGCAACCCGGCATTGACGGCGACGCTCGCCGGCCTTGATCAGGAGTTGCGGACTGCCGCGCTCCAAGCCATCGCCGGCGCCCCTGCCTGGCTCGTGGCGGGGAGCAATTTCTTCGTCCACGGCGCCTTCCACATCCGCATGCTGCTGGAACCGCCGCCCGAAAGGCCACTGGAGCAGCCGGTTTCGCCCCTGCTGGCCCGCGCTCTCTTCGGCCAGACCACCGGCCGGATGCAGCCCGACGGCTACCCCGAACGTACGTTGCATTGGGTCGCGCACATCCCGGCGGGTCTCACGGTCTATTGCGGGCACGACTGCCTCAGCCGTGACGGCCGCCCGGCGATCCGGCGCAACGCGGCCGGCGGAGCCGCGATCTTCCTCGATACGGGCGCCGGTAAGGGCGGGCACCTCTCATGGATCGATCTCGATCCGTTGTAGGAGGCGCCGATGACGCCGGCGGCACCTCTGCCCATTTTGGATTTGCCTATCTTGAATTTGCCGGCAAGCGCCGGAGTGCGAGGGCGAACCTTGAGGGCCCATTCTGCGCGCAACGGGCGCCAGGAATGTGCCGGGCGCCGAGCGAAGGAGAGGACGATGGAACTTCGACCCGTCGAAACCCATGCGGCACCGGCGCTGTTCGCGACAGAAGCGTCGCGCTGGGAAGCGCTCCGCGCGCGCGATCGCCGGGCGGACGGCAGCTTTGTCTGTGCGGTCCGCACAACCGGCGTCTACTGCCGGCCTTCCTGCCGGTCCCGGCCGGCGCGGCCAGAGAACGTCCGCTTTTTCGCCACGGCCGCCGAAGCTAGTGCCGCCGGCTTTCGCCCCTGCAAGCGCTGCCGGCCTGATGAGCCGGGACAGGGAGGCAGCAGGGCCGAGCGGGCCATCGCCCAGGCATGCAAGCTGATCGCGTCCAGCGACGAGGTGCCAAGCCTCGATGCGCTGGCCAAGGCGAGCGGGCTGAGCCGGTTCCATTTCCATCGCCTCTTCAAGAGCCTGACCGGCGTGACGCCGATGGCGTACGCCGCCGAGTGCCGGGCGCGCCGGGTGCGGCACGAACTCCGGCGTGCCGACACGGTGACGGAGGCGATCTATGCCGCGGGCTACAATTCGAACGGGCGTTTCTATGCCGAGGCTAACGGGCGGCTCGGCATGACACCCAAGGCCTTCCGCGATGGCGGCGCCGGCACCCGCATCCAGTTCGCGATCGGCCAGTGTTCGCTCGGCCACATCCTGGTTGCGGCGACCGAGCGCGGCATCGCGGCGATCGCGTTCGGAGAGGACGCCGCTCTCATGCAGCAGAACCTCGAGGCACGGTTTCCGAAAGCGACACTGGTGCCGGCGGGGCCTTCCTTCGCGGCAACACTGGCAGCCGTGGTTGCTCTGGTCGAAACTCCGGCGCGCGGCCTTGGCCTGCCGCTCGACGTGCGGGGCACAGCATTCCAAAACCGGGTCTGGCAGGCGTTGCGGGAAATCCCGCCGGGCGCGACGGAGAGTTATGCATCGATCGCCGCGCGGATCGGCGAGCCGAAGGCGGTCCGGGCGGTGGCTGGCGCCTGTAAGGCGAACCCGCTGGCGGTCGCCATTCCATGCCACCGGGCCATCCGTTCGGACGGCACGCTTGCCGGCTACGCCTGGGGGAGTGAACGCAAGCGCGCCCTGCTTGCGCGCGAGACGGGCGCATGACGGAGCAAGCGCTGCAAGCGGTACCGGCCCGCGCGCCTTCCATCGATCAGCGCGTTGCGGCGCTCGCGTGGCGGGATATCGAAGCGGCGCTCGATCAGGACGGCGCGGCCATCCTTTCGGGCATTCTCGACGCAAGCGAATGCACGGCGCTGGCGGCGGACTTCGCGAACGAGGCATTGTTCAGAAGCCGGATCGTGATGGCCCGGCACAACTTTGGACGCGGCGAATACAAGTATTTCGCAGCGCCCTTGCCAGCGCTCGTTGCCGAGCTCAGGACCACCCTCTACCCGCCGCTTGCCGCCATTGCGGAAAAATGGAGCGAGCTCTTGGGCGAGCCGCAGCGCTATCCCGCCCGCCATGCCGACTTCCTCGCGCTATGCCACGCGAAAGGGCAAGCAAAGCCGACGCCGCTCCTTCTGCAATACGCAGCGGGAGACTTCAATTGCCTGCATCAGGATCTTTATGGCGAATGCTTTTTCCCGCTGCAGGTCGCGTTTCTCCTGTCGCAGCCCGGGGAGGATTTTACGGGCGGAGAGTTTTTGCTGGTCGAAAGCCGCCCGCGCGCGCAGTCGCGTCCGCAGGTCATCCCGCTTCGCCGCGGTGATGCAGTGGTCTTCGCGGTGCACGACCGTCCTGTGCGGGGCGTGCGCGGCTTCTACCGCGTGACCCTCCGCCATGGCGTCAGCCGTGTCCTTGCCGGGCACCGCTCCGTGCTCGGCGTGATCTTTCACGACGCGCGATGACTGCAGACGATCTTTTCGCCCCCCTCGCCGCGCCCGCGAGTGCCGCAGTCCCGCTCACGAAAAGTGCGCTGCTGTTGCGCGGGTTCGCGGCCACCGACGCGGAGGCTCTGCTCGCGGCCCTGAAAGGCGTGGTGGCGGCCGCACCCTTCCGGCACATGCTCACACCCGGCGGCCACCGGATGTCGGTCGCGATGAGCAATTGCGGGCAGCTTGGCTGGGTCACGGACCGCCGCGGCTATCGCTACGACGCGTGCGATCCGGAAAGCGGACGCGCCTGGCCTAAGATGCCTCCCCGGTTTGCGGATCTTGCCGCGCGTGCCGCCGCCGCGGCAGGTTTTGGTGCATTCGCTCCCGACTGCTGCCTGATCAATCGCTACCACCCAGGAGCGCGGATGGCCCTCCACCAGGACCGGGACGAGCATGACTTCGCGCAGCCGATCGTATCGGTTTCGCTCGGCCTGTCAGCGGTCTTTTTGTTCGGTGGCCTGGCACGCGACGTTGCGCCGCTCCGCGTCCGGCTGGAACACGGTGATGTCGTGGTCTGGGGTGGTGCGGCGCGCCTTGCGTTCCATGGTGTCGCGACGCTCGCAGACGGCCTGCATCCGCTGACCGGAAGCGCCCGCATCAACTTCACCTTCCGCAAGGCTGCCTGACGCAGGCGCGGATGGCACGCCCTACTCCGTCATCCCGCTCTCGCTTGATTCTCTCGATCAATCTCATGGCTTTGGCGAAGCGATTCGCGGTTCCGCCAAAGGCCCTATCGATCCAGGGGGAAACATGACATCCGAGCCACTGAAGAACCCGACCAGCATCACCGCCTGGCACGCGCACATCTATTACGACGCGCAAGACCCGGAAAGTCGTGCGCGGGCGGGGCGTTTGCGCGAACAAGTGCAAGCGCACTTTCCTGCCAGAATGGGCGCCTGGCACGACGCCCCGGTCGGACCGCACCCGACCGCAATGTACCAGATTGCGTTTTCGCCGGAACTTTTCGCGACCCTTGCCCCCTTCCTGATGCTCAACCGGGAGGGTCTGACCGTCCTGCTGCATCCGGAAACCGGCCGTCCGCGCGACGACCATACGCGGCACGCCGCCTGGCTCGGCGCCGTGCTCCCACTCAAGACGGAAGCCCTGCCGGAAGGAACGGGCTAGAGCAATATCACCCTGACCGGAATCGCCAGATATCAGTCAGGGTGATGAAATCGCTCGAGAAAACAAACAGGGAGCATGTTCAGTTAACCTGGGCATGCTCTGCGGGGACGCCGCGTCACCAGAGGGTATAGCCGCCGTCGATCACCAGCGCCGCGCCCGTCATGTAGCGGGAAGCCTCACTTGCCAGATAGACGGCGAGCGGTCCGAGATCCTTCGGCTGGCCGAAATCTCCCATCGGAATGTGCGCTTTGAAGGCGGCGATGGCTTCCGGCTGCTCACGCGCCCAGCGCTGATTTGGCTCCGTCATGAAGCCGCCTGGCAGGATGGCATTCACCGTCACGCCACGCGCTGCCCAGTCGGCAGCGACTGTGCGGGTGAATTGCAGCACCGCAGCTTTCGCTGTCTCGTAATGCCTTCCGCCGACCCCGCGATTGGCGATCAACGCGCTGATCGAAGCGATATTGATGATTCGCCCGCCTCGTCCGCGCGCGAGCATCGCCCCGCCAATCAGCTTGGTGCAGAGGAACGTCGCCGTCAGGTTGAGATCCATCAGTGCCGACCACACCTCAAGCGGTTCCTCTTCGAGCGCGATGCTGATTCTCCGGCCACCGATATTGTTGATGAGAATGTCGATCGGCCCGAGTGCGAGCACCTCGCGGCAGGCCCGCTTGCAACCATCCGGTGTGCCAGCATCGGCCGCAATCGCCCATGCCTCGCGGCCACGGGTGCGAATCTCGGCCGCGGTGCGGGCCAGGCTCTCACCGTCACGCCCCACCAGCACCACGTCGGCGCCCGCCTCGGCGATCGCAAGCGCCATCTCCCGGCCAAGGCCGCGGCTACCGCCGGTGATGAAAAGACGCTTGCCGTCGAGGCGGAAGCGATCGAGTACCGGCATCGGCCTGGTTCCTTCTCAAATCTGCTGCGTCGGCTTCCTGCCGTGCAGGGGCACGCCGCAATCACAACCAAGACGTGCATCAAAAGAGAAGTTTCAATGATGCGACCTTGATAAACTGAACGCGAGCGGCCGCTTTTTCGCCGCGGATCACACTAGCCGTCCAGTGTCGCAGTTTGCAACAGCAGAGTGCCGGACATCCAACGGTCGTGCTCCGCATCGGCGGGATGACCGCCGTCTTGACTCAATCCTCCGCGGCCAGCCGCCGCGCCGCATCTTCCGCGATCAAAGGGTCGATCAGCGCATCGAGATCGCCCTCGAGGATGCGTTCGAGCTTGTAGAGCGTGAGAGAGATCCGATGGTCGGTGACGCGCCCTTGCGGAAAATTGTAGGTCCGGATGCGTTCCGAGCGATCGCCGGTGCCGACCTGGGCACGCCGATCGGCGGCGCGCGTCGCCGCAAGCTCCGCCCGATTGCGTTCGTAAAGCCGTGCCCGCAAAATCTTCATCGCTCTTGCACGGTTCTTGTGCTGGCTCTTCTCTTCCTGTATCGAAACAACGAGGCCGGTCGGAAGGTGCGTGATCCGGACGGCACTTTCCGTTTTGTTGACGTGCTGGCCGCCGGCCCCGGAGGCACGAAAGACATCGATGCGAAGGTCGGAGTCGTTGATAACCACGTCCACGTCCTCCGCTTCCGGCAGCACGGCCACGGTCACGGTGGAGGTGTGAATACGACCCTGGCTTTCGGTCTCCGGCACCCGCTGCACGCGATGCACGCCCGACTCGAACTTCAAGCGTGCGAAGACCCCTTTGCCGGTGATCTCGGCGATTCCTTCGCGCAGACCGTCGAGCTCGCTTCGGTCGTATCCCAGGACTTCGAAGCGCCAGCCCAGCGTTTCGGCGTAGCGCCTGTACATGGCAAAGAGTTGTGCCGCGAACAACGCGGCCTCCGCTCCTCCGGCAGCGGGACGCAACTCGAGGATCGCGCTCTTCTCGTCCGCCGCGTCGCGCGGCAGCAACGCAACCTTCAGGTTTTGCTCGAGGCGGGGAATTCGCTCGTTCAGCTCCTTGATCTCAGCCGCAGCAAGCGCACCGAGCTCGGGATCGGCGAGCACCGCCGCAGCCTCGTTACGCGCGCGTAGGGCGGCGTCGAGCGCGGCCATCCGCGCAACAAGGGGCGCCAGTTCGGAAAGCTCCCTGGCTGCCCGGATCGAGCTCTCGCCTGCGTGGCCCTGCGCAAGCTCGGCCTCGAGCTCCTCGCTCCGGTCGCGGATTCGGGCAAGTCGCTCGGACAGACTCATGCGAGCCGGGCGATCAAATCCGCCTCGGGGACTTCGCTCTGCATTCCCGATGCCAGATCCTTCAACTGCACATTGCCGCGTGCACTCTCGTCCTCACCGAGGATCACCGCCCAACGCGCAGCTATGCGGTTGGCCCTTTCCATCCGCCGGCGGAGGTTCCCTGAATAGGCCATCTCGGCCGAGATGCCGGCGCGGCGCAGACGTTGCATGAGCGCGATCGCAGCCCCTTCCAACGCGGGCGCAACCGGCACTACCGCAACCGCCACCGCCGCCGCCGGCATGGCGGGGAGGAGCATGGCAAGCCGCTCGATACCGGCTGCCCAACCGACCGCAGGGGTGGGTGGACCACCCATCTCGGCGACCAGCCCGTCGTAGCGCCCGCCCGCCATCACCGTGCCCTGGGCCCCGAGTGCACTCGTCACGAACTCGAACGCCGTATGACCGTAATAGTCGAGCCCGCGGACGATCCGTGGATTCTCACGGAACGGCACACCGAAGCGCGCCAGGCCTTCCTGCACGCCGGCATAAAAGGCCGCCGCCGCTTGCGTCAGATGCGGCGCGATGAGCGGTGCCCCGGCGATGATCGGCTGATCGCAAGGCTCCTTGGAATCGAGGATCCGCAACGGATTACGCTCCAGCCGCTCCTGGCTCTCCCGCGCCAGCTCAGTGCGATGCGCATTGAAATAGGCGACCAGCGCGGCCCGCCAGGCGGTGCGGCTTGCAGCGTCCCCGAGCGTGTTGATCTCGAGCGTCACGGCATGCGCCACGCCGAGTGCCTCGAGGATTGTCTGACCGCAGGCGATCACTTCCGCGTCAGCCAGCGGATGCGCGGGACCGATCAGCTCGATGTCGATCTGGTGGAACTGCCGCAAGCGCCCCTTCTGCGGTCGCTCGTAACGGAACATCGGGCCCGCGTAGAACACCTTCTGCGGCAGAGATTGGGTGAGGCCATTGGAAACCAGCGCGCGACAGACGCCGGCGGTCGCCTCCGGACGGAGGGTCAGGCTGTCGCCGGAGCGGTCGGTGAAAGTGTACATTTCCTTCGTCACCACGTCCGAGGTCTCCCCGAGCGTACGCGCGAAGACGCGGGTGTCCTCAAAAACAGGCGTTGCCCATTCTTCGAAGCCGAACGTCCCGGCGATCTGCCGCGCCGTCTCGATGACGTGGCGATGCCGACGCAGCTCTTCACCGATCAGGTCCTTGGTGCCTCTGGCTGGCTGGAGCGGGCTCATGTGGGCGATCCGAGACGAACGAGACGGAGCGGCCGCTCCGGGCGGCAACGAGCGCGAGCGATCTGCATGGCGGCGGAACGGATTCCTCGGCAAAGGTCGCTCGGACGCCGTGGCGGCCAAACGACGCGGCGATGTTCGGCCGGTCGGCCGCCTCCATCCTGCCGCGCTGACACCGCCCTATCAAGCAAGGGCATGTCTTCCTCTCGCGTCGGCGAAGTGCGGCGCGATGCCACCGGCGCGTGGCTCAAGGGAGGTTCAGCCGGCGGCGTCCCAGGATTGAAGAAACTCCTGATTGCGCGGCAGCAAACGAATCCCGGCGTTACTCTGCGGCAACCTTCTGCGCGCCAGCCTTCTCTGTGGCAGCCTTCTGTTGATTGAGCTCGGCCACCTTTGCCTCGACCAGCTCGACGATGTGGTCGACCATCCGTTCGGCGGGGATCGTGTGATCGGTCTTGCCCGCGTGGTAGATCATGTGCCGCCCTGCCCCGCCTCCGGTCACGCCGAGATCGGTCATCAACGCCTCGCCCGGGCCGTTGACGACGCAACCGATGATCGACAGCGTGATCGGCGTTTCGATGTGGTCGAGCCTCTCCTCGAGCTCGGAGACCGTCTGGATGACGTTGAAGCCCTGCCGCGCGCAGGACGGGCAGGAGATGATGCGCACCCCGCGATGGCGGATGCCGAGCGATTTCAGAAGCTCCCAGCCGACCCTAACCTCCTCCTCCGGTTCCGCCGAGAGCGAAACGCGCAGTGTATCGCCGATGCCGGCCCACAACAGGTTGCCGAGCCCGATCGCCGATTTGACCGTGCCCGTGCGTCGTCCGCCCGCTTCGGTGATGCCGATATGCAGCGGGTGGTCGCACACTTCTGCAAGCTGCTGGTAAGCCGCGACGGCCAGAAACACGTCGGATGCCTTGACGCTGATCTTGAACTCGCGGAAGTCGTTGTCCTCGAGAATTTTCGCGTGCTCCAAAGCGCTTTCTACCAGCGCTTCAGGATTAGGCTCGCCATACTTCTCGAGGAGATGCCGCTCGAGCGAGCCGGCATTGACCCCGATCCGCATCGAGCAGCCATGGTCGCGCGCCGCCTTTATGACCTCTTTCACGCGTTCATTGCTGCCGATGTTGCCCGGGTTGATGCGCAGGCACGCGGCCCCGCTTTCTGCCGCCTCGATGGCACGGCGATAATGGAAGTGAATGTCGGCGACGATCGGCACATCGACGGCGCGGACGATCTCTTTCAGGGCACGCGTGCTTTCCTGATCGGGGCAGGACACGCGCACGATGTCCACCCCGGCCTTCTCGGCACGGTGGATTTGCGCAACGGTCGCGGCAACGTCGGTCGTCAGCGTATTGGTCATCGTCTGCACGCTGATCGGTGCATCGCCGCCGACCGCGACATGCCCGACATGAATCTGCCGCGAACGGCGCCGCTCAATCTTCTGGTACGGGCGATAATTCATGGTGTCGTCCTCGGGTTAGGGTGATCACCACCCGGCGCGACTGCCGCGGCGATCTGTGCCGGCAGCGCACCTGCTTTGATCAACCCTGCATCAAGCGGTTGATTTCGCTCGACCTGGCCCGGCGCGCCGAGCGGTTCACTAACTTTTCCGTCAACCACTAGTTGAGTCCCTCCGGCATTCCCTGTCGTCAAAGTGAGGCCGGGCTCCTGTGGCGCCGTCCAGGTCTCACCTGGCTGCATAAGCTTGGTGAAAATAACCGTCCCGTTGGCATCCTTGACCTCGATCCATGACTCCGCGGTCACCCGCACAACGATCCTGCCCGACGCCATGGGTGCGGCCTGCGCGGGAGGGGCGAGCACGGATACGGCGGCCAGCGGAGACCCGGCCCGCGCAGCAGCAGAAGGTGCCACGGAAGTCGCCGCGCGAACAGGTGTGGAAGCGGCACCCGGATTGTTCGCGCTTGCTGCGGCGCTCGCGCCTTGGCCGCTCGGGCTCATTCCGGGTGCCGGCGATGAAGCCGCCAAAGCGCGCGTCCCGGCGTGCGAGCCGGGTTCCGGGGCCGCCGCGGTAGCCGAACTGGGCGCCGAGGCGATCGTGTCGCCAGAGGATGCAGCCAAGCCCTGCGCCGAGACGCTAGCAGCGGTTGGTGGCGCGGCCGGAAGGGAAGCAAACGACGCCGCGGAGCTGCCCGCCCCGCCCGCCGGACCGGGCGGGTTCACGCCCGACGACCCCGGCATTTCCGTAGTCGCCCCTGCACCCTCAACCGACTTCGGGGGCAGCGTCGCAGTCCCGATCGCCTTCGGGGCCAGCGCGGTGGGCTCGGCCAGGCGGGCGAGTTCCGGCGGCACCGGAATAGTCGTATGCCCGGCGGGAGCACGCTCGGCGAAGTGGTACCAGCCGACATAGGCGCCAACGGCCAGCGCCACCCCAAGAACGATCACTGCACCTGCCGGGACCCCCCGCTCCGGTACCGGGGCAGGAAAGGTCAGCTCCGTCTTGGTGTTGAGCTCCGCAACCTCGGTCCGGAAACGCCGACACATTTCGTCGGCATCCAGCCCGAGCGCCGCCGCGTAGGTCCGAAGAAAGCCGAGCGCGTAGGCATTGCCCGGCAAATCTGCAACACGGCCGGCCTCGATCGCCTGGAGATAGGCCGGCCGGATGCGTAGCGAAGCCGCGACCGCCTCGAGGTCCCAACCGTACTGCAGTCGGGCCGCACGAAGGTCCGCGCCGACGCGCGCCGCCCGGCCACGCATTGGAGCCAGATCGCTTTCCGGAGAGGACATAACGGCCCGCCCCTCCACCAGCGTGGACTTGCGCTCGTGCAACACGGCTCCGGTCTCCCTGGCCGATCGGCTGGCCGCTCCGCAGTCGTGGTGCCGGACCCCGGCCCTGTCGCGACCTCGCGAAATGTAACCCCAGAGCACCGGCCTTGCCAACCGCCAAGGTTGAATGAAACAGGTTTGCAACACCCGAAGCAAGCCCGTGGCGAACTGTTACGCCGACGAGACCCGCGCCGGAAGGCAGCGACCCGAGCGCCAAGGCTTCCTCTGCACAGAACCCCGTTCCGCGCCAGAATTACCGGGCGGAACGCTGCGGGACCGATCCGGCCGCGACGCGGAGAACAGGAGCGGTGCGATCTCCGGCGCAGCAAGGGCCGTGAGGCTGGTGTGACCGAATTGCATCACTCGGTCGGCAACAGTGGCCGCTGAATTCGCCCGATCCGTCCCGCCCGAACACAGCCACGGCCACGACGCACACATGCGCCGCCCGGCACTCGAGCTGACCGCCTACATCGACGCGCACGGGCGCCACGGCCACGACGCACACATGCGCCGCCCGGCACCCTGCGCTGCAACCGAGACACGGCGACGGACGAGCACGTCCCGCATTCCCCATCGGGTGTCAGCGGAAGTCCCGATTGCCGAGGCAACAAAGGCCAACTAAATCATGGCCGGCTGGGTTCCGCGGCGGGCCCGGTGGCACCCCTCTCGAAGCCACCGCTGAGACATGAGATTCACGGCCTGACGCCGGGCATCTCTGACCCGAAAATCGGCCGAGCGCAGCGCGCGCCGCCGCAGCATAAAGGGAGGACCTGAACAACGCAGCAGTCGAACAAACCATCGCGCCGCATCACGCGCCGCAGCGCGATCCAGCTTAGCGCAGCCTCCCTGCTCCCGCTCGTCCACATGCAAACCGCGCACGCCGCAGGCAACCTCAAGCTCGCGTTTTGGGATTATTGGGTCTCGGCGGCGAATCCGACGATGCAGAAGCTGGTCGCCGAGTGGGGCGCTAAAAACCATGTCAACGTCTCTGTCGACCTGCTCAGCACCGGCACGGCGAACGGCAAAATGCTCCTTGCCGAGGCGGCCGAGGCACTGGCCGAAGCGGGCCACGATGTCATGGTCTTCGAGGCCTGGGGCGTGCA
>JBOHMN010000651.1:0-7079 GCA_050730175.1 Acetobacteraceae bacterium
GAGGCGAACAGCAAAGCCGCGCCCTTGAGATCATGCGGTCCGCCGAGCTTGCCGAGCGGTGTCGCGGCGGTGATCTCTGCGGCAAATCGATCCAGCGTCACCCGCGTCATCTTCGACGGAAAGAATCCGGGCGCGATCGCGTTGACGGTGATGCCATATGCTCCCCACTCGGCGGCAAGCGAATGGGTGAAGCTCACGATGCCGCCCTTGCTGGTGGCATAGGCAAGAGTGCCGGGCATCCCGCGCGGCCGGCCTTGGAACGCTTCGATCGAAGCGATGTTCAGGATCCGCCCCGCGCGCGCGGGCAGCATCGCAACGCGGCCGACCACCTGCGTCAGCAGGAATGTGCCGGTGAGGTTGAGATCGAGTACCTTCCGCCAGCCCTCGAGCGGGTGGGAAACCGCGGGCGCGCCCCACGCCGTGCCCGCGTTGTTGACCAGGATATCGATGCGCCCGCAGGCGGCTATCACCTCGGTTGCGATCCTCTCGGCGGCATCGGGCTCGGCAAGGTCGGCCGCAATCGGCATCGCCTGGACCCCCTGCGCCGCCAAATGCGCGACGGCTGGGGCAAGCTCGGCCTCCTTCCGTGCAACCAGGACCACTTTCGCACCGAACTCGCCCAGTGCCTCGGCAATTTGCAGCCCGAGCCCGCGCGAGCCGCCGCTGATCAGCGCAACACGGCCCGTAAGATCGAACAGCTCTTTCAGCATCTCGCCACCCGCGCACGCCGTGCTCAAAGCCCGAGACGATCGAGCGTCCGCGCCAGCACCGTCGCCTCGTCATAGCAGGCAAGCGCGCGCTCCCGGCCGGCCTTCCCCATCGCGGCACGCCGCGCCCGGTCAGAGGCAAGTTCCGCGAGCGCCACCGCAAGCGCAGCGGAATCCCCGCGCGGCACCAGAAGACCGCTCGTCCCCGCCCGCACCAGTTCACGGCTCCCGGGAATGTCGCTCGCGACGACAGGCAGGCCAGCCAGCATTGCCTCGATCAGCACCATCGGCAGGCCCTCGAAATGGCTCGGCAGAGCAAAGATGTCGGCCGCCGCCAGGATCGCCGCAACGTCCTCGCGATAGCCAAACATCTTCAGCCGCGGGCCCAACCCCGAATTGCAGAGGAGCGGCGCAAGATCGACGCCACGATCCGAGGGTAGCCTCTCGCCCACTACCCAAAGCTCGGCATGCGGTAGGGCCTGCATCGCCTCGATCAGCTCGGGGTAGCCCTTCGCGCGCACCAGGCGCGAAACGATCAACACGACCACGCGTTCGGCGCTCGTTCCAACCTCGGCGCGTATCCGCGCCCGCGCCGCGGCATCGGGCTGGAACATCGTGCCATCGCGGCCGTTGCCGACTACTTCGGCCCTGCGGGCGATGCCGAGCCGCCGCGCCAGCGCCGCGTCCGCCACCGACACCGTCAGATAGACATCGGTCAGGCGGCCGCCGAGCCACTCCATCGCGAGCGTCGCCGCTCGCACCGGCAACCGCGCTGGCGGGCGGAACAGGAAGCCGTGGCAGGTATAGGCAATGCGCGGCACGCCCGCCCGGTGCGCCGCGGCGCGCGCCAGGAAGCCGCTGATCGGCATGTGCGCGTGCACGAGATCGGGTTTTTCCCGGCGAAACAACTGAAGCAGCGAGCGGAATGATGCGACATGGGTCGCCGGTGAAAGACGCCGGACGAACGGGTGTGCAATCACCCGGAACCCCTCCGCTGCCACGCTCGCCAGCAACCGGCCCTCCGGCGCCACGCCGATCATCTCATGACCGCGCACCCGCCCGGCACGCATCAGCGGAAGCAGGAATTGGCGAAGCGCAAAATCGGTATTCGTGACCTCGATAACCTTCACGCCATCTAACCGACCTTGCTCACCGCCCATTTCACCTGTTGCGGACCGTCCGGGTAGCCGCTCAGCACCACCTGCTCGGCGCGCTTGGCCTCGTCGGTGCCAAGATAAACGCTCTCCTCGAGCGTCATCTTCGCTCCTTCGGCGCGCAGCCGCCAGCCGCCGCCCGAAGGCAGCCTGAGCAACGCCGCCTCGCCATCCTGCTGCAGCGTTGCCACCACCGCCGGATGCAGGTGAAAGCGGATCGTGAAAGCCTGCGGTGTCTCCGCCTCGATCGCGTCTTCGCCGCGCACGTCTTCGCCGCTCTCCGCCACGTAGAGCCGCCGGTGATGGATCGCGCCGAACGGCTTGAGCCAGCCGTCATGGCTCGTCTCGAGCCAGTGCGCGCCGCTCGCTTCCTGTCGTTCCACCGCAACCTTTTCCGGCCGCCGGCCGAGCCCCTCCGGCGCGAGTTCCGAGGAATTCACGTCCGCGATCACCAGCGTCGAATGCGCCGCCGTCGCGCGCATGGCATCGCGCCACGCCGCCGACGCTGCAGGGGCCGCCCCGCAATTCACGAGCAGCCGCTCGCGGCCGATCGAAAGCTCGAACGAGAGCGTCCCGGCATGGGCGAACCGGTCAAGCCCGCGCCCGGCCGGCGCCCCCGCATCCACCACCAGCACGGTCCGTCCTGCCGCGAGACGATAGAACCCGCCGTCCGGCAACGCCGCCGGCGGGCGGCCACTGCGACCGGCTTGGGTCAGCACGAGGTCGGTCAGCTCGCTGCGCCCCTCCCTGCTGCCATTGAAAAGTGCCAAGCCCCCATCGCCATGTCGGACGGTCCGGAGTGCGAGCACCATGCGTTCGATCGCGCTCGCGATCGGCGCGGGCTGGACGGCATTGATCGTCTGCAGCAGCGAGCGAATCTCGATCAGGTCTTGTAGCGCGCCAAGCTGCACGGCAGGGCTGCGCTCGACATGGCAGCCGTCGGGAAGAATCTGCCGGGCAATTTCCTGCGGCAGGAAGCGCTGCGCCCGCGTCAGCAGCCCCGGACGATCCGGCAACGCCACCGCCGCGACAATCAGGCCTTTGAGCGCGGTGAGCGCGCGCGCATCCAGCTCCTCCGCCGGCAGCGCCGCGGCCAGCGTCATCGCGTCAGCCGCGATCCGGCTCATCAGCTTCCGGCGAAAGACGTCATCGGCCGAGGCGGCAAAGAAGTCATAGTGGCCAAGCCACGCCGTGATCCGGCCACCCACCACATCCGGGCGCTCCGCGACCGCGTCGGCGTGCTGCGTTCCGATCCAGTCCGAAACGAGCAAACGCGCACGCGCACGCGCTGCATCCGTGCCGAGAGCTCTGAGGTCCCGAAGCCAGGTGAACCCGTGCGCCGCGGCACGCGGCATCATCTCTTCGCTCAGTCGGTTCCACCCGCCCGGCTGGAGCGGCCGGATCGTCCCGGCGATATTCAGTTCACCCTTCACCAGGCGCGCACCCTCGGCCGCGTCGCCCGGCCAGGGGTCCCTGACCGGCTGCGCCGGCCCGTCCGGCACCTGCAGCGGCCGCAACTGCTGAATGCGGGAGAAGGCCCGCCGTGCGCGGCGCAGCCAGCGATGGGAATCTGCCATGTTCACGCGCCTGCCTCCGCCGCCGCTCTGCTGAGCGCCGCGACGGCGGCCGCATAGTCGGGCGCATCGAACACCGCCGTCCCGGCAACCAGCACCGTTGCTCCGGCCGCACACACCCTCGCCGCGACTTTGCACGTGATCCCACCGTCGACGGCCAGGGCGATCGCGCGCCCGCTCACGGCAATCATCTCGCGCACCGCAGCGATCTTGGCAATGCTCGACGCAAGGAAGCTCTGCCCGCCGTATCCCGGATCGACCGTCATCACCAGCACGATGTCGACGAGATCGAGGACCGGCGCAACCGCACCCGCGGGCGTCGCCGGGTTGATCGCGACGCCGGCCTTGCAGCCAAGATCGTGAATCGCCTGCAACGAGCGATGGAGATGCGGCCCGGCCTCGGCATGCACACTGATATGATCCGCCCCCGCATCGGCGAACGCGGAAAGATAGGGATCGACCGGCTCGATCATCAGATGCACGTCGAATGGAAGCCCGCAATGCCCGCGCAGCGCTCTGACCACGCCCGCTCCGAAGCTGATGTTCGGAACGAAATGACCGTCCATGACGTCAAGATGCAGCCAGTCGGCCTGCGCCGCTTCGATCGCTTCCACTTCCTCTTTGAGCCGCGCGAAATCACCGGCGAGCAGGCTCGCCGCGATGATCGTCCGGGCAGGGGGCTCGGCCGGCATGATCCGTTTCTAGTGTCCTGCCCCCTTACATTCGCTGCCCACGGCAGCAAACGTAAGGGGATAAGCAGGCCACTGAAAATAAACGGCTAGTACTCCCTATCGCACGCGGCCGACTCGCATGCCAGCAGAACGTAGTGGCCGGCCTCGCACATGAGTGACGGAAGGGAGCCGTCATTGCGAGCGAAGCGAAGCAATCCGCAACTCGTTGAATCGCATGGATCGCCACGACCGCTGCGCGGCCTTGCGATGACGCGACACTACGTATCCCCTGTGGGCGATTCCGGGTAGTAGGGTGGAAAACCGCGAGGCCCACTTTGCGGGCCACGGCGGGCATTCCGCCGTTCTCGGGGACCGCCCAAGCTCCTCGACACCCCACAAACGGCCGCCGCCCCGTATCGCCCAAGTCTGATCTCCGCTAATCGTGTGCCGATCGCGCATTTCCATCGTGGATAACAAGCGTTGGTGCCGGCACACTAGAAGCACGAATCCGCGCGACACAAGTCACGGATTTCCTTCCACCCAGAATCGCCCTGAACCCGCCGCCTCGCCTCAGGGCCGGCGGAGCCTTGCCGCGAAGAATCCGTCCATTCCACCCGACGCGGGCCAAAGCCCAGGATGCGTTGCGTAATGCCCCTCCGCCGTCAGCGCTTCCGGCATCGCGGCAAGCTCTTCGGGCGTGAAGGGCTCGTGCACAAGCGAAAGCCGCGCGAGCGCGGCGGTCACACGCTTGCGCCCCTCCTCCGGCTCGAGCGAGCAGACCGCATAGACCAGCCGCCCGCCCGGGGCCAGAAGCGCCGCCGCGGCATCGAGCAGCCGGTCCTGCACAGCGACCAGCGGCGGAATATCGCGCGGCCGCCTGAGGCGGGCGATGTCGGGGTGCCGGCGGATAATGCCCGTCGCACTGCACGGCGCATCCAGCAAAATCGCCGAAAATCGCTCCTCCGTCCGCCACGTTCCGACATCCGCCGCGACAATCTCGGCCATGAGGCCAAGCCGCTCAAGATTGGCCTGAAGCCGCCCGAGCCGCGCGCCGTCATGATCGACCGCAACAACCCGCCCGCCCGCTGCCACAAGTTGCGCCGTCTTGCCACCGGGTGCCGCGCAGAGATCGGCCACCCGTTCCCCGGGCCGCGGCTGAAGCAGGCGCGCGGGCATCGCCGCCGCCGCGTCCTGCACCCAGAAATGCCCGTCGGCGAAGCCCGCGAGATCGCGCACCCGTGTCCCCGGCGGCAGCCGCACCGAACCCGTCGGCAAGAGAATTCCCCCATCCGGCGCCGGTCGGCCCGGCTTGAGCGTCACATCGAGCGGCGGCTCGCGCGCATGCGCTTCCGCGATCGCCCGGGCGCTCTCCGCCCACGCCGCCCAGAGCCACGCCGGCGTATCCAGCCTCGGGCCGTCGAGCGCTTCGAGCGCCGCGGGCCCGCGCGCAGCCACCCGCCGCAGCACGGCGTTCACCAGCCCGGCAAACGGCGCGAATCCCTCGCTCCGCGCAAGCTGAACGGCGGTGGAAACGGCGGCGTGCGCGGGCGTCCCGAGCAATAGAAGCCCGGCCGCCCCAAGCCTGAGCACGTGGCCGACCTCCGCCGGCGGCGCCCGGCGCAGGTAGGGCTCGAGCACCGCATCGAGGCTGCCCAACCGGCGCAGCACCGCCGCCGCCAGCCGATGTGCGGCCGCCCGGTCGCTCTCCGCCATCTCCGGCAACTGCGCCAGCGCGACGTCGAGCGAACTGCGCCGCTCGAGCACCGCCGAGATGAGCGCGAACGCACCCGACCGCGTCGCATCCACCCAACTCCCCATCGCACCTACAGCAATATCACCTTGACTGGAATCGCCAGATGCCGATCAGGGTGATGAAATTGCTCGGAAAAATCAACGCAGAGCGTGCTCGGTCAAGCGGAACACGCTAGTGTCCTGCCGCCGTCGTTCGCTGCCCTCGGCAGCAAACGAAAGGCGATAAGCAGGCCACTGAACATAAAGAGCGAGTCTGCCGACGACGCACGTCCGTCCTGCGTAACAGGCGTGGGAGTCGGCACACCGGGCCGACCTACGGACGTCAGCCGCCCACTACCTCGCCGCCCACCACATCGATCGCATCGCCCACCGCGATCGCGCCACCCTCGGTCACCTCCGCATGCACCCCGAGGTCGTGATGCCCGTTCATCGCATTCAGCTCGCCGAGCGTGTCCGCGTCCCGCTCCCCGGTCTTAAGATTGACCTCGGTCGCCGGGCAGCGTGTGATCCGCCTGAGAACCTTCAGCCGCACCCCACCGGCCACCAGCTCTGCGCCCACCCAGCCGAGCTCCCGCCACGCCGGCAACCCGCAGAAATAAATGTTGGCCCGAAACCGCATCCGCTCCCGTTGCGCGCCGACGTAGCGTTCGAAATCAGCCAGGCTCGCGAGATTGATCAGGCTGACCACCCGGCGCTTCTGATCGCAGAAGCAGTGCCCCGGCACGTAATGAAAACGCGGCCGGCCGCGCGCCTCCGGTCCGAGGAAATCAACCAGGAATTGCTCGATCTGCGCGCGCCCCTCTGCCGTGAACGCCGCGGCCACGCACACCGCCCCGTCCGGCGCGCGAATCGCAATCTCGCCGGAGCGCGGATCGAAGCTCGCCTTGAGCCGGGCAATGGTCGCGTTTTTCATCAGGCACATGAAGTTCGACTTGGGAAGCCAGCGCGGATTCGCCGGATCGAAGCCGGCATCGCCTTGCGCCAGCGCGAACGCCCGGTCCCACGGAATCGCCCCGCCCGCCTCCAGCCGCGTTTCTTCGAGTGCTTCGGCAGTCAAACCCTTCACGGGATAGCGGTAGAGGTATTCAATTCGCATCGGCTTCCGAACCCTTGAGGCACCCCGCTTCCTCTACCATGTCCGAGCGCATTGGTCCTGCCCGGGCCGCCTTCGGGGGCTAGAGCAATATCACCCTGACTGGAATCGCCAGATGCCAGTCAGGG
>JBOHMN010000652.1:0-1971 GCA_050730175.1 Acetobacteraceae bacterium
GTTCCGGAGAACGGAGCCGGCATCGTGCCGGCGTCGTTTCCTCGGATGCCGTCACTGCAAACCGGGAGCGGGCCCGGTCCCTCCTCGAGCCCAGAGGGCGAGCCGGAGGCGCTTCGCCGTCATGACAGGCGCCGTGCGCCTGGACCGCGAAGCGGGGATGGGGGACGGGACCGGGACTGGTTTAGACGGCAGCCAACCGAGGAAACGGCGGCGGGGTGGGCGGTACTTTCAGACGCTTTTGGCTGTTCTCAGCTGCGGGCGTTCGAAGTCTGGGTGCGGTTTGCCGGTGTGCTCTCGGCAACGGAGCTGCACTGTGTGGCGTGTGGGTGGATCGGGTGGAGCGAGGCCAGGACATTGATCAATGACGGGGCGCCGCTTCGGTGGTGGCGGGCAGAGTGAGCATGCGTTCGAGGTGGGCGATCTCGTCATAGAGCCGGCGCATGCGCGGGAGGAACCGGGCTTCAGTTTTCGCGGCCGCAGCGAGGTAGCGGTTCCACATGGTCTTGTCCCAGGTTTCCCGGTCATCGAGGAAAACGCCCAGCGCGAGATGGCGGCTTGCTTCCTGTTCGCAGGCACTGACCCAGGCGGACTCGATCCTTGCGATAAGAGTCCGGCGGGCGGTGATGGCGTCGCGGATGCGGCCGGGCTGGATGCCGATCGGGTGGGCCGGCGATGAATGCAGGCTCCGAATTAAATGTTGTGGCGGCGTGCGTTGGATCTTCCTGGTGGTCACGAGGTCGTTCATCGAATTGCTCCTTGGAAGTGTCCGGGCCCGCGCGGGGCCGGGCGGTTGCGGGGTTGGAGCCGATGAAGCGTGACCGAGATCCCGGAGGAATTTCCGGAGTTCGTGAATCCGCCCGGTTCCGGAAAAGGAGCGCATGCAGTAAAACCGGACACGCTCTCGTCAGCGGCAGTGCGGGAGTCCGATCATTCGTTGTCCGTGGATTGGTCGAAATTGTCGTGGTCGTCCGACAGGCCGTCGTTGCAGCTGCGGTCGTCCTCGAGAGAATTGTCCTCGATCGTCTCGCTCCAATCGCGCACCTGGTCGCGCTCGCGCTCTGTCAGCGTGAAGAGAGCGCCGGGGTAGCGCCAGGTGGTAGCAGCGAAGTGTTTGGTCATGTGGGCGCGTGTGTCCTTGACGCGCGCTTCGATCGGGATGCTGTTGGCGGAGGCTTCGCGTTCGAGTGCCTGTCGGGAGAGGCAGGAGAGGAACTCCTCGGTGGCCATGTTGGGAAGGAAGGCCGAGGCGCCGATCGTATCGCCGGCGATGAGAGCCGCGGGGCCGCTGTTGGACATGTTGTCGCGGCAGGAGAGCACGATCGTGAGCATCTGCCGCGCGGCATCGCGGATGACGTCGTGTTCGGCGGTGATGGCGCCGCCTTCGATCATCGGAGCGCAAACGGTGCGACGGTCGAAGACACCGTTGTCGGTTCCGGAGTGCACGGAGACGTTGCGGGCGCCGAGCGCGACGACCAGCAGCGCGATGAGGGTGGTGTCGCTGATGTCGCTTTCCGCAAGCGCATGATGCAGCGCGTCGGCGCGGAAGTCCCCGATCATCGCAGCGCCCTTCTGCGTGAGATCGGGGCGCGGTTTCCTGGTGGAGGTTTCCGGAGCAGCGGGCTCGGTGGTTGTCTTTCCCTTCGCGGCTTTCTTCTCGGGTGGCGGGCGATAGACGATCTCTTTCACTTCACCGGAGCTGGGGTCGACATAACAGCCGGTGTGGTCGGATTTGGCGGGCTTGCCCCAGACCCGTTCGGCGCTTTTGGGCAGGATGGGGCGGCCGTACTCGTCGTGGGGAAGGAGGGTGCCGCGTGCGGGCAGGTTGGCCTCCAGCCATGCCTGCTGGGCGCCGAAGAAGCCGTCGACGTCGGTGGTGTAGCGGCCGTCCTCGTCCGCGGGCGCGAACAGATCGTCGTGCCAGGTCACTCCGTATTCGGCGGCGAGCTTGTCGTCGAACTTCGCGGCGGCGAA
>JBOHMN010000653.1:0-2031 GCA_050730175.1 Acetobacteraceae bacterium
GGCTGTTAACCGCGCTCGACGTTGATCCTGATCTGCGGGGCCCCCGTCGCCTCCGTCCACCAATCGAGCATGGCCTGGATTTCCTCCGGCTCGATGCCGCGTGCCAGCGCTTCCGAAATCGACTCCCTGACGGCTCCCAGAGCGTCCCTGGCGGCCCCGGTCGCCTCGATGGCCCTGTTGCTCTTTGCGCTGCCCGCATCAGCCTGGGCGGCTTCCTGAAGCCGCGCGAGCGCGGTCTTTAGCTCGCTCATATCGGGAACGGAAAACAGCCACGCCGCGATTGCCTGAGCGCCGGCCTGGCGTTCTGATGATGTCGCGGGCGGCTCGGACGGCAACGGCTCTGGCGTGTCGCCTGCGATCAGCGCGTTCAATTCCGGACACTCGGCGGCAGCGTCGACCAGCGGCTTGAGAGCGCACTCGGCTACATCGGCGCCGTAGGCGCACTCGATCGCATGCCGGGCAGAAACAAGGCCATCAACGCGGCCCGTGCTGATTCTCAGGCGCCAGCAGGCCGTCGCAAGCGCATCGCGCGCCTCGGCGAGCTTCCACGTGGGCGACGCGGGCTCGAGTGCTGCGACATGAGCGGGATGCGCCGGGTCGCGGATGTCCGCCCCGTCGCCCCAATTCAGCGCCAACCACCGCGCGACCGCGACGGCATTGGCCCCGACAGCCGAGGCCAGGATTTCAACAGCAACCTCAGCTTCGAGTGCGCGGACCATCGGCATGATCGCGCGGGTATCGAGCGCGGATGGGCGAGGCGGTATAGGAGCAGGCGGCAACGGCAGTCGATCGAGACCATCGAACACGAGATATTCCTTTCAGTTATTCCGCGAACGTTTCCTCGATAGCGCGGGCGAGTTGACGCTCATTTTCGGCTTCGAGCGCCTCCATGGCATCGATCGGGCCGTGGAATGCACCGTCCTCAGGGCCAGGGATGAAATGGCCATCGAAGGCCGCCCGGAACCGGAGCTGATAGCAAGGCTCCGCGCGTGGAGGTTCCTGAATAACGGTCATCGGGCGAAGCCCGCACCCGAGACGATGCCACAGATGCCGACCCCGCCTCACAACCGCGGTCCAGCCGGCTCGCTGCGGCGCCCCGTTTTGCTCTTCCCAAACCTCCGCAAGAGGGCCGCGCGCGAGCGCTGCTTCCAGTGCCCGCATAGCCTCGACAGGATCGGCGAGCGCCTCGCGCAGCGTGCGTCGTGGTGAGCCAAGATGGGCAGTCCACGCGATCGCCGTTCGACCTTTACAGTCATAGGTGAACCCGTGCTCAATCGAGGCGCTGTCAGGCGACCAGATCGCACTACCGCGGCTGGCGCGAACGCCGCCCGGCGCGACATGCCAGCCCAGAGCGGCCAGGTCCGGCGGGATCGACTTCAGCGATCGGAAACCGGAAACGAATCGAGGCGACCACCCTCGGCGACGTGTTCGAGTCATGTGCATACTCCTTTTCTGCAATGATGCACCGAATAGCTTCTGCCTGCCTCGAATCTCCAACTGCGACTGTGGAGGTCCGGCGGCATCAACTTTCTCCTAGTGTAGTGGTAATAGTGTCGGGATAGTGCTGGCGTCGGCGAGCGAAGCTGTTTTCCCCTTGCGCCCCCCATCGGAGTCGTTACGTCGTTACGGCCGCCCGGAAACCCGCAGAAAACCGCCATTTTTTGCCGTAACGACCTCCGCCGGCGCTCGTGTCTTAATTTTGAATCGTTACGGGCGTAAGTAGTTGTAAACACTATGGTTTTAGCCGCGCGTAACGACGTAATGACTAAATCGGGGGGTGAAAGGAAAACGCAGGATCGGGCGCCCGATAGGGTGCGCTTGGGCTTATCCCTGATGCGTTAGCAGATAGTTGGCCGATCATTGGCGGTATCTCCGCCAGACGGCCCGGATGTCCGCCACGTCATACCCGCGGGTAGGTTGGCCATTCACACGCCGCAGCGTTGGCCGCACCTTGAAAGCCCGGAGCACCCTGGCGACGCCGAGCTTGACGGCGCCCGTGTCGCGCTTGTCGGAAAATCCGCTGTCATCTTT
>JBOHMN010000654.1:0-3972 GCA_050730175.1 Acetobacteraceae bacterium
CCTCGCTCCCTCCTTGCTGCTCGCCTTCGAGCGCCTACTCGGCCCGGCCGGCCTGCTCACCGGCCCATCGGATATGGCGTCCTTCGCGACCGACTGGCGCGGCCTCTATCACGGCCGGACAGCGGCAGTGCTGCGCCCGCGAACCGCGGCCGAGGTCGCGGGCTGCGTGCGGATCGCAGCCGCCGCCGGCGTGCCCCTGGTGCCGCAGGGCGGCAATACCTCGATGATGGGCGGTGCAACGCCCGCCGAGGACGGCTCCGAGCTCGTCCTCTCCCTCTCTCGTCTCGACCGCGTGCGGTCGGTCGATCCGCTCGATTCGACCGTGACGCTCGAAGCGGGTGTCACGTTGAAAGCGGCACAGGACGCGGCTCTCGCCGCTGGTCTTTGGCTCCCGCTTTCGATTTCATCCGAAGGCACGGCAGATATCGGCGGCGTGCTCGCCACCAACGCTGGCGGCAACAACACGCTCCGCTTCGGCAACGCGCGTGAACGGGTGCTCGGCCTCGAAGTCGTGCTGGCCGATGGCAGCCTCTGGAACGGCTTGCGCCGGCTGCGCAAGGACAACACAGGCTATGCGCTTCGCCAGCTTTTTGTCGGCTCCGAGGGCACGCTCGGTATCATCACGGCGGCGGTGCTTGCGCTCGAGCCCGAGCCTCAGGAACGCGTCGCGGCATTCGTCGCACTTCCTTCGCCCGAAGCCGCGCTCGCTCTTCTGGCGCGGCTCAAGCGGCATGACGCCGCCGCGCTGATCGCCTTCGAATACATGTCTCAGGCCAGCCTCGGGCTGGTGCTGACCCACATCCCGGCAACCCGGTTGCCGCTCGCCCGACCGGCCCCGCACTACGCGCTGGTCGAACTGGCGGGCTCGCGCTCTGGGGCCGGCCTTGGCCGCGGTCTGGAGACGGCGCTCGCCGACGCCTTGGCGGAAGGCGAGATCACCGATGCCGCACTGGCCGCAAGCGAGGCGCAGCGCGCTCAGTTCTGGCACCTGCGCGAGGAGCATGCAGAAGCGCAGAAGTTCGCCGGTGCCTCGGTCAAGAATGACATCTCCGTGCCAATCTCGGCGATTCCGGAATTATTGCAGCGTGCCGCTGCTGCGGTGCGCCGCATCGTGCCTGACGTGCGTGTCGTCGCGTTCGGCCATCTCGGCGATGGCAATATCCACTTCAACCTGCTCCAACCCGATGGCACCCCGCCGGGACCGTTTCTTGCCCGGGGCGAGGCTCTGATGGAGGCGGTCACGGAGGTGGTGCAGAGCCTCGACGGCAGTTTCTCCGCAGAGCATGGAATCGGCCAGCTCAAGCCGCCGATGCTGGGGCGTTTCCGGAGTGAGGTCGAAGTTTCCCTGATGCGCCGGATCAAGGCCGCACTCGATCCCGCAGGACTTCTGAACCCCGGAAAGGTCCTGCCGCCCGGCCCCTCTTGATGTGCTGGCGCCCGTCACCGCGGGTCGACGCATCAGTAACCGCGCGCGCGGTCGACCAGATTGCGCGGGGCTTCGCCGCGGCGAACGGCAGCAAGGGCGGTAAGAAACCGATCGAGGGTCCGCTGGTTGTAGGTCGTCGGATCATCCGCCGAGATGTGCGGCGTGACGAGAAGATTGGGCGTTCGCCAGAAGCGGTGGGTCGGTGCAAGCGGCTCGCTCGCGAAAACGTCGAGCACCGCTCCGCCGAGATGGCCCGCGACGAGGAGATCGGCGAGTGCATCTTCGACGATCAGCGCACCCCGGCCGATATTGACGACGCCTGCAGCCGGAGGAAGCAGGGAAAGTCGGCGATCATTGAGAATTCCCCGCGTCAGCTTCGTGAGCGGGCAGGCGAGCAGCAGGAATTCGCTCTCCGGCAGCACATCGTCCAGCTTCGAGGCGGGCAGCGTTCGCTGGCACGCGGGATGATCTCGTCCGCGCAGGCTGATCCCGGTGACCGACATCGCGAACGAGCGCGCGCGGGCTGCCGCTGCGGCTCCGAGCGTGCCAAGCCCGAGAACGGTGACGCGGCGGCCAGCGAGCGTCGAGGTGTAGCGAGGCTCCCACATGCTTCGCCCTTGCGCGCCGATCAGCGCTGGCAAGTGCATTGCCAGCATGAGGATTGCCATGATCGCGTACTCGCCGGCCTTCTCACCGTGGATGCCGCGGTTGCAGACGAGCGTGACCCCGCGCGGGAGTCTCTCGAACGGCGCCAGGGCATCGACGCCCGCCGTCGTGCAAAAGATCAGTTGCAGCGCAGGCGCGACAAGCGGCAGGCTGGCCGCAAGCGGCCCCGGCGGCGCGATCAGTGCTTCCGCTGCGGACGCCGCGGCCCTCAGCTCCGCGAGCGTGTCGCCGAAGCTCGGAGCGTAGTCCGCCGGATTCTCGCCCGCGCGTGTCACGGCGTCGCGCCATTGCGCGGCGGTGATCGCAAACAGCGGGTTACCAGCATCGTTCTGGATATGCACACGGAACATCAGGCAATCCTAACGGCGCTCTGACCGCAGCTGGAACGCGGCTCTGCCGCACCAGGTCTCGCCAGCGAGTCCGGTCATCGCCGGCAGCGCCAGCCGCGCACCCACCAAATAGCTCTGAGTCAGAGGCGATCCTCGCTGAGACGGGCCGGCATCGGCCCGGGTCGCCGAACCGCCAGGCGTGATCCGATTGCAGTGAGTGGCCTGAATCTGCGGATTGGTCACTGTTGCCAAAGTCGCGATCTTCCGGTGCAATCAGTGGGGTTAGCCCGGTGCCGACCCGCCATGTCAGCCTGGCCCCCGAGCAGGACGCCTTCATCGACGAGATGCCGGAGGCCGGGGAATACCGTAATGCCGGCGACGCTATGCGCGATGCCATCCGTGCGCTGCGACAGCGGCGCGCCGAGGAGACGCTCAAGCTCGCGAGGCTGCGCGTGGCGATCCGACAAGGCGTTGCCGCACTCCGTCGCGGCGACTTCACCGAAGTTGAGGACAGGGACCTCGACGCCTATCTCGAGGACCTTGCGACGTCGGACAGAAGCTGATCCCGCGTGGCGCAATTTCAACTTTCCGAGCCCGCGAAGGCCGACATCAGCGCGATCCTGCGAAGGGGCGAGGAGCTTAACGGCAGCGATGCGGTGCGTTGCAACCGATCCGGACCGGCGTTCAACGGTCCACTCGATCGCGGCATTCGCAGCTTTCACACGTGGCACCGGCGCGACGAAAGCCGCAAGGCGCCGGTCGCGGACCCTGTACATATGCTCTTCTCCCGCGTGACAGGTCCGGGCGTCGTCGAGATCGTCCGCGTGCTGCACGATCGTATAGAGCCGCGTCAGCATATCGTCGGCGGGCGGGAAGCAACGGAGTAGCGCTAGGGCGGGGAAATATTCCGAATGACGGAGGACAGACCGAAGGAAAACAGTGCGGTGCCAAAGAAGCGTTTCCTGCGGTTTCCGACGCCGCAGTCGCGGGCGGAGAGATGACATCGCGTTCACTCTCTTCGTCTACGTCGTGCCCTCGTTGCAAGTGCTCCGGCCAAAGCGGGTGCGTCAAGCGGCGGGGTCGGCGGGTTGTGTCCCGCGGTGAATGGCGAGATTCGACCTAAGCTTACTGTAGAACGGATTGTCCAACGATCCCAGAAGCAGACGTTGGCGTGCGCCCGACGGCGGATTCGCCAATACTCCCGCGTCAATCGACCGTCACGGTGTCGGCTGCGAGCGTGTGGGCGCCATCATCAGATGGCATCGAAGCTCCGAGCTATAAGACCACCCTGTCGGGAAACGTCGGCGCTTTTAGCCAGCGCCTGCTCCAGCGCCGCTTCGTTCGAGTATCTGCTTGGGGGTCCGCTTCCGATGCTGTGATCGCCACGCAGACCAATCCACAGGCTTCGACACCTCGAGCTTGAGCCGCTCGCCAACGTTGGGCTTCTCGGTGAAGATTACCAAATTGGGTTCCGTGCTCCGTGCGCTGGGCACGATCAATCCGTCGAAATCCAGAAAGAATGCAGCTGCCGCAATCGCTTGGGTGACCGAG
>JBOHMN010000655.1:0-1548 GCA_050730175.1 Acetobacteraceae bacterium
GAAGAATCAGGGGGCTGACGCCCCCCGCTCGCCGGATATATCAGGCGTGGCGGCACCACAGAAAGCGCGTCCAGCCGAGCGGGCCGAGCCACTCCGCGGCGACGCAACGGCCCCGATGCTCGCCCGCCAAACGCTGCACATCGGCATGCACGCGCTTGCCGCTCACCTCCGCGCCGTGGTATTCCCGCAACACACGCTCGACCTCACTGTCCTCGCCTTCGCGCAGCAGGACCGCGCGGCGCGGACAACGCGGCGAGGAGGAAAGCGGCTTCGCCGACGAACCGTTGTCCGATGCGGAGATGCCGTTGCTCGAAAGGGCCATTCTTTTGCTGTCCTGATAATTGAGCTTGCCGCAATCCAATCCGCTCGCTATTGTCGCCTCCTTTGCATCGAGGCAGACGACAATCCTTGGCGCAGGCACGGAGGGAGCGCAAAGAAAAAGCGGTGGCGCTACCTTGCGCCACCGCTCCTCTTGAGGTGGGTCAACACCACACGACAACGACTCTTCATCCAGGTTCAAGGCTCAAGGGGGTAGGTCTTGGTTGGCTCACCACCTCGCGATGGTATCCTTATCGACCGGGATAGCCTCCGGTCTTGAGCAAACTGTGGAAAAGAGGCAATCATGCCCCGTTCCGCGAAGCTGGGCTGGACCGTTCGCGGCGTCGCCGTTCCGCTGGTTCTGTCGCTGCTGCTGCACGGCCTGCTGATTCTGGCTCTGTGGTTTTGGCCGACACGGACGCGCAGTCCCACGCTCGCCCTCGAAAGCACGCGCATCATCCTGGATACGTGCGTCCTGGAGTCCCACTCTCCCACGCTCCTGCCGGAGCCGGAACTACCCGCCGATCTGCTCGGGACAAGCACGAATGCCACTCTTGCCCCCCGATTGGACGAACCTACCCCAATGAAGGAGCGCCCCGTTCCCGTTCCCGATCCCGGTTCTTCCATTGGAAACGGGAACGCGAACGGGAACGGGAACATCATCCACGACGGCAACCTTTTCCCACTGTTGGCGACCGCGACCAGCGTGGTCTACGTCCTCGATCGCTCCGTGAGCATGGGCATGGAGCGAAAACTGGACTTCGCGCGTCGAGAATTGATCGCCAGTTTGCGGCGCCTGCCACCCACCGTGCGTTTCCAGGTGATCGATTACAACGATAATGCGAAATCGTTGGTAATTGACGGTCGCAACGGTCTGTTACCGGCCGAACCGGCGATCATCGAGAAGGCCATTTCACACCTACAAACGCTCGAAGCCGGCGGCAACACGAACCACCTCGCCGCCCTGCGCAACGGGCTGGATCTGCATCCCGACGTGCTTTATTTTCTTACCGATGCCGACGACCTGCGACCTGAGGAGGTTGCCGCCGTCACGCTGCGGAATCAAGGTTCGGTCATTCACACGATCGAACTGACACGCCGCCGCATTTCGCGGCCGGAGGGGCCGCTCGTCCGTCTGGCGCGCGACAATCGCGGCACTTATCGCCGTGTCTCTCTAGCTGGTCCCTGATTTCCGACATCGGTTAGCGACGCTTCTGCGAAGCGTCGCAA
>JBOHMN010000656.1:0-3741 GCA_050730175.1 Acetobacteraceae bacterium
ATCTTTGCCACGGGATCCCGACCGCCTGATCGAGATGGTAGTGGAGCTCGATGGCGAGAACGGCCGGTTGCGGGCAATGCTGGAGACTGCGAGGCGGATGCTGTTCGGCGCGCGGTCGGAGCGGTTCTAGAGCGATGCGGCACAGCTGGTGCTCGATCTTCAGGACACCTCCATGGCGCCGGTCGAGACGATGCCGGTGAAGCCGCGCCGAGGCGATCGATGTCGCCGTCATCCTCAATGCGTTGTGCGCGCTCCGCATCACCCCGCGCGATTCCTCCGCGCCCGAGCTTTCCACGAATGTCTCGCTGCCCGGCAGAAGAGCCTCCGGCAAAAGGTGTTGAAGCGCCGTGCCGCCATCCTCGATCGCAGCTCAGCGCGCTCGCGTGATCGCAGCGGCGGCCAGGGCGTGCGAGACCTCTGTCGCGGTTGCCGAGACCTGCTGGCGGAACAGAGCCGACCGCGCGGGGCGGAATGCCATCCCGTCCAGGATCAGACTGATCGCGGCGACGACGCGTGCCTGCCGGAAGACGGGGGCGGCAATCCCGCGGACGCCGGGGGTCACGTCGGATTCCGTCTCGTCATAACCGCGCCGGCGGATCGCCGCGGTACCGAGGGCGAACTCCTTCCAGCCACGGACCCCGGTACGCTCAGCAATCTCCCGCTCGTGATCGAGGTAGATGCGGCGCTGGACGTGCACCGATTCGTTGGCCAGGATGACCTTCGACGTTGCGCCGCTGAACAACGACATCGCGACCCCGCGCTCGTAAGCCGCTTTCGGGTGCGGGCGGGTGCCGTGCTCCTGGTGGATGCAGACCACCCGGTCGCGATAGCGCCGGCATAGTATCACCATTGCCGACTGCGTGGTCGCATCGAGCAGCCGGCGCATCACGGGCGCCGCGGCCTGAATCAGCGGATCGTGGCGGCGCACCAGGAGATCAAGCTGCACCAGCGCCGGGCCGAGCGCGTAACCCGCGCCCTCTACGGGATCGAGCAGCCCGGCCGCGCACAGTTCCTGCAAGTAACGATAGGCCGAGCTGGTGGAGACGCCTAGCGCCGATGCCACGCCCTGAGCCGTCCAGACCGCAGCGTCGGGCCCGAATAGCAGCAGCGCCTTGAGCACTCGGCTGGTCACCCGGGGCGGGGTTGGGGACGGCACGAGGTTGAGCATACGCGCTTATCCGTGGAATTCCGGAAATTCGCAAATTCGCATATCTTGCCAATCTCTATTGCGCGCCGGCGCCCCCCGCGCTTAAATCCCTCCGGCCGGAAAAAAATGGAGCGGACGGTGGGAACGATGCAACGGCGCAGTCTGATCATCGGTGCGGCAGCCGCTGCCGGACTGGGTTACGCCACGCGATCGCGGGCCGCGACGCCGGCACCACTGCAGAGCATCGACGTCGCCATGCTGGCCCCGAGCGCCCTGCTCTGGGTGCATGCGGTCGCACAAAGCAACGGCTACTACGCCCGGCACGGCATCCGCGTGCGCCAGGCTCGCGTCTCCAGCAGCCCCGTCTTGCTGGAGGCGGTGGCAAGCGGGAGTGCCGCGGCCGGCTTTTCGCTTGGCGATGTGGCGATGCGCGGGATCGACCGCGGTGCGGCGGTCGTGATCGTGGGCGCAGTGCTGCAGAAATCGGCGCTCCGCCTGTTCGGCGGCAAGAACATCATCAAGGCCGCAGATCTCGACGGCAAGAACGTCACCGCGGGTGCCGTGCGCGGCGGCACTGCCGATCTGATGCGCTATATGCTGATGAAGAACGGCGGCAACCCCGCCTCGGTCCACATGGTTTCGATCTCCAACTCGAGCGACCGGCTCGTCGCCCTGCAGAACGGCTCGATCTCGGGCGCCTTGTTGCTGGCACCCTTCGATACCCTGGCAGCGCGGGACGGCTTCCACGAGCTGGCCTTCGATCCCGACCTCTACGTCGAAACGCCGGTTGTCCTGAACAAGCCCTGGGCGACCCGCCATCGGGCCGAGGCGATCGCGCTGGTGCATGCGTTGCGTGATGCGGCAACCTGGATCGACGCTCCCGCGAACCGGGAAGGGGCGATCGCCGCGCTGGCCGGGTACACCAGGATAGCAAAGGACATCTGCGAGCAATCCTACGAGTTCATCATCGGCGTGCAGCACGCGATCCCGGCGTCGCTGGCGGTCCCGAGCGCCGGGCTCGAGAACATCCAGAAGATCGACGTCGAGGTGAATGGCGGCAAAAGCACCTGGCCGCCCTTCTCGCTCAGCCGTTACTACGACCCGAGCTTCCTCGAGGCCGCCTGAGGGCGCGGGGAATGCCCGAGCCCGGCCCGGATCAGCGTATTCCCGTGGTCCTGCTGACCGGCTTCCTCGGCAGCGGCAAGACTACGGTCCTGAATGCCTGGCTGCACGATCCGGCGCTGCACGACGCGGCGGTGATCGTCAACGAGTTCGGCGAAGTCGGCATCGACCACGCGCTGATCGCCAGCAGCAACGACAACATGATCGAGCTGAGCTCCGGTTGCCTCTGCTGCACGGTCCGCGGCGAGCTGGTCGACACGTTGCGCGAGCTCGTGGCCGCGCGCGCGGGGGGCGAGATCCGGCGTTTCGACCGGGTGGTGATCGAGACCACCGGGTTGGCGGATCCTGCCCCGGTCATCCAGGCGCTGATGACCTTCCCCGTGGCGCGAACGTACCGCCTCGGCCGCGTGCTGACGGTGGTCGACGGCGTGCAGGGCATGGGCACGCTCGACCGCCACCGGGAAGCAGTGAAGCAGGCGGCCGTCGCCGACGAGTTGATCGTGACCAAGACTGACCTCGAGACACCGGATCTGGAAGCCCTGACGGACAGACTCCGCGGGTTCAACCCGGGTGCGGCCCAGCACCTCGCGGCGGCAGGCCGCGTGCCGCCCGCGACGCTGCTCCGCGGATTTGACATCTACGATCCGGCGAACCGAACGGAGACCGTGCGGGCCTGGCTCGGCGCCGAGACCGCGTCCGGTCACGATCACGATCATGAGCACGATCCGAACCGCCACGACGCCGAGATCCAATCGTTCTGCCTGAGCTTCGATACGCCATTGGAGTGGGAGCATGTCGCGGTCTGGCTCGATGCGCTGGTGATTGCGCACGGCGATGACCTCTTGCGGGTCAAGGGCATCATCGACGTGATCGGCCGCGACCGCCCGGTGGTGGTGCAGGCGGTACAGCGCCTGTTTCATCCGCCCGCCGAGTTGCCGGCGTGGCCGGCTGGCAAGCGCAACTCGCAGATCGTTTTCATCACCCGCGGCCTCGCGCGCGAGTTCGTCGCCGAGGTGCTGGAGACGGTGCGCTCCCGCGCGCCGGCCTCCGCCGCCTGACATTCAACCGTACCGAGCCGAGGAAAGGCCTCCCATGGACACTGTCATCCGCAACGGTCGCATCATCACCGCCGAGCGCGAGTTCATGGGCTCGCTCGGTATCCTCGACGGCTCGATCGCCGGCATCTACGAGCCCGGCGAGGAGCCCGCGGCGGCCGAGGTCATCGACGCCTCGGGCCTCGCCGTGCTGCCGGGTGTGGTCGACATGCACTCGCACCATCGGCAAGGCTCCGAGCCGGGGTTCGAGTACAAAGACACGATCTACACCTCCACCCTGCAATGCGCGGCGGGCGGCGTGACGACGACCGTCGGCATGCCGAACGTCACCCCGCCACCGAACACGATGGAGCGGCTCGAGCGCCAGTTCGCGATCTACCGCAGCGACGCCGTGGTCGATTGGAACTTCAACCCGGC
>JBOHMN010000657.1:0-1809 GCA_050730175.1 Acetobacteraceae bacterium
TTCTCAGTGAGTGACGGCCGCTGAGGCAAGATCAGCTCCCCACCACAGGGGTTTGCTAACAGCCCAACATATGGTTCTAGTTAGGGGTAATCGTGCCATCCACCCAAAAACACCCGTTAAATGGATCCCATCAAATCAATGGGTTGCGGTGCGGATTAGAGGCCTATCGAGCAGAGTCAATGGGTTATGGTATTGCTGGTGTCCCTCGCAGAAGCTGCTACGCTCAAGGCCACCGGATATAAAGAGAGATCTCCGGGGGCGGGATGTCTCATTGGCAAGATCGGTTTCTCGGTAGCAGCGCACTCGCGCGCGAGCTGTCGGCGTTCGAGCACGGGTTCTTCGAGCTATCCGCCGGAGATATAGACGCCATTCGGCAATCGTTCCGGCCAAAGTACCGCATTGCGGTCGGTATCCAATTGGGATTTATGCGCCTGACGGGTAGCCGGTTGAACGAGATGAATGTGATGCCACGCGGGTTGCTGAAGCGGATGGGCGAGCAGTTTGGCGAGACGCCGCCGAACATTGCCACGTTGCGCAGCCTGTACGCGCGCGTGAATACGCGGCGCGAACATCAGGCCTGGGTGATGGGTCGACTGGGCATTCAATCTCACTCCAAACGCCAGGAGAATATGCTGCTCGCTTCCATGCGCGAGGCCAGTCACGCGACCGGATCGGTCGATCGGCTGGTCGCTATGGCTCGACAGTGGTTGTTCAACAAACAACTGCTGGTTCCAGCCGAGCGCACGCTGCAGGACATCTGCGCACGTGCTGCGAATGAGACGGAAGCTGCGACGTATCGCACGATCTGCGCCACCATATCGGCGGATCAACGACGAGCGTGGGAGGAGGCGCTGCGGCAAAAACACGCGAGCGGCCGTACCCACTTGGAGTGGCTACAACGGGCGCCGAAGAAGCGGGCCCAGAAGAATGCGCGCGATTTGTTCAGCAAGATCACCTATCTCACCGCGCTCGGTGTGGCTCAGGCGGATCTTTCCGGGGTACCGCGAGCGAGATTGCAGCACTATGCGCAGCGCCTGCAACATCGGCGTCCATCACGAGTGCGCACCCTGGGCGAGGTGACCCGAACGCTGGAGACGGTGTCGTTCTTGCACGTCTCGCTGAGCCAGGCGACGGACACGGCCGTGCAGCTGGCCGGCAAGGCCACCTCCGATGTCATGAGTCGCGCCCTGGAGAACGTCAAACAGGCGCAGACCGCCACGTTGGTGGCCTACCGGGGGATCTTGCAAAAGATCTTTGGCCTGGCGCAGAACCCGACACTGGAGGACGAGGCGCTGCGGACACAATTACAAGCGATCGCGCGGGAATGGTCTCCTCGGCTGTATCCGAGTCGCGCCAGTGCGGTTCGAGCGCGACTGTCCGAGCCGCAACCGGCGGTGCGTGCGTTGCTGCGGCAACTGACGGTACTGGGCATCCAAGGTCATTCGACGGAGCGGGCGATCCTCGGCCTAAATCAGCTGAAGCCCTTGTACGCCGACCAGCGCTCAGCGTTGCCCGTGGGCTCATACCAATGCTCCAAGGGCTGGTCCAAGCTCATCGCCGATGAACCGGATCGTGAGCGGGCGCTTCGCGCCCTGGAAATGTCGACCTTGACCGAGCTGCGCAAAGGCTTCCGTCGCGGCAGCTGTTGGCTGGACTACAGCGGCGCTTATCGTAACCGGGACCAGATGCTGATCAGTTCAGAACTGTGGAAGGTGCAGCGCACCCGGCACCTGTCCGTGCTGCGATTGCCGGCACGCCCCGAGGAATATCCCGCGAACTTGGTCAAGGCCGCCAACGCCGGCATCGAGC
>JBOHMN010000658.1:0-3604 GCA_050730175.1 Acetobacteraceae bacterium
GGCCATGGCTGACGAAGATGGCTGAGCTGAAGATCGATCATCCGGAATGGTCGGCACGCAAGCTGGCGATGGAGGTCACCGGTGGAGTGTCGGCCGCACGAGCGAGAAGGCAAGCTCCACGGTCTCACTCTCAAACCGGCGATTATGGGTTGCAACTCATCCGCCTCATAGTGTCCGATGCGGCCATGAGCCGAACCGTCGCGCAGCGCTCGAACAGCCAGGGCTTCCCGAGGCCGGAGAGGTCATCGGGATGATCGGCACGCACACGATCGCGAGGTCGGACCACGGGATTTTCAACATGCTTTATGAGGACGCCCATGACGGCGGGCGCACGACTGACCAGGCGCAGTGTAAAATCTGCCTTCGAGCTGGTCGAATCGCACCGCCGGCATGCACGCGCCGATTCACGAGGTCAGGGTTAGCTGGCGGAAGAGCGAGCTCTGCGCCGCCCTGCGGGAGAACAAGGAGACCAAGAGCGGGCCGGATGAAACCGCTGAGGGAGAAAGAGGCGGCGAAGCCAAAGCGCGAGTCATCGCAGCTGAGTCTGCCCGGGACGACGTAAGTCGCGGCGCGAGCGCGATGCGACGCACCTGCACGAGCTTCGGGCAACGATAAGGGAAAGGATGGGCAGGCGTGGCGGCGACTCGAAAGAAAGACGGCAAGAAAATCGAGATACCGTTCCTGCTGCAGGAGGCGGTCCGCAACGGCCGCGCCATATTGTTCCTGGGCGCCGGCGCCTCAAAGGAATGCCGGAACGCCGCCGGGAAAAGCCCTCCTGACGGCGAACAGCTACGAGACCTGCTGGCGAAGACCTACTTCGGAAGATCGATGGCGAACCGACCGCTGATGACGGTGGCCGAGATGGCCATCGAATCCGGGGCGGGCCGCAATCTTGTCTTCGACACAGTGGCGAGTGCGTTCGACGGGTTCGAGCCTTCCGAGGCGCACCGCCGGGTGTCTGAGTTCAATTGGCGGGCGATAGCAACCACCAATTTCGACCTGCTCCTTGAGGCTGCTTACAGCAGCTCGCGGAAGCGCAGGCAGACGTTGCTCCCGTTCGTGAAGGATGATGAGCCGATCGAAACCCGCAAGGGTGCGGTCGCCAATCCGCTCGAGTACATCAAGCTGCACGGATGCCTTCAGCATCGGCTGGACAAGGACATTCCGCTCGTCCTCTCCTGGGAGCAGTACGAGGAGTATGAAACCAGCCGCAGGCGGCTGTTTGGGCGCATAACCGATCTCTCTTATGAATGCCCCATCATTTTCGTCGGCTACAAGCTGGCTGACCAACATATCCGGAGCCTCGTCTACAAACTGAACAAGAACGCACGACCTCGCTGGTACATGGTCGACCCGGCGGCAGAGGAAGTGGACGTTAATCTGTGGACAGGTAAAAATTTCGACGTCTTCCCCTGCCGGTTCGGCGAGTTTATGACGGCACTGGACGATGCCGTACCGGAGCTGCTGCGGTTCCTCACGCCATCCAGAGAGACAATAAACTTTCCGCTGCGCACGTTCTACAAGTCGCAGACCGCGCAGGAGTCCGACGCCCTCCGCGCATATTTAGCGAAGGACGTGACGTTGGTGCATGCGTCCATGTCCTTCGCGGAGCAGACTGCCGCGCGCTTTTATTCCGGGTACGACACCGGATGGGGCGGCATCTTCAACAACTTCGATGCCAGGCGGAAAGTCACGGATGACGTGCTTTTCAAGGCGCTCCTTGAGAACGAAAACCCCTCTGAGCCCGTGTTCCTGCTACTGCGAGGGCCCGCCGGCGCGGGAAAGACCATAGCCCTCAAACGAGCGGCGTTCGACGCCGCAACCGCGAACAAGGCTTTGGTGCTCTGGCTCGAGGAAGCAGGGGCGCTGCGGGCGGAGATGTTTCTTGAAATCCACGAGCTGGTGCGTTGCCCAATCCTGCTCTTTGTTGATCAGGTGGCATTGCAAGTCGACAAGCTGGTGCCGTTCCTGCGCGCGATGAAAGCGAGGAGAGCGCCGCTTGTCCTTATCGGGGCGGAGCGCGAAGCGGACTGGACGACGTATTGCGTGTCCCTCGCGACCGTGCAGATGCCGCTTTTCCTGAGGGTGGGGATGCTGTCCGCGAAAGAGGTCGATGACCTACTCGACCGGCTAGAGCGGCACGGTTGTCTCGGCGAGCTCGAAGGTCGCGCGCGGGCGGAACAGGTCGCGGAGTTCATGAGCGAGGAGCGGGCGAACCGGCAGCTGCTTGTCGCGCTGCACGAGCTCACGCGAGGTTACCCGTTCGAAAGGATTCTGCTCGATGAATACGAGCGGGTATTGCCGGAGAAAGCCCGCAGGCTGTACCTGGATATTGCCACCATGCACCAATTCGCGGTCCCGGTACGAGCGGGCACCATCGCGCGGGTTTCCGGCATCCTGTTCAGAGACTACGAAAGGGAGTTCCTAATACCTCTGAAGGACATGGTCTCCGTGGTCCAGGACAAGTACGGAGACTATGATTACAGGACGCGGCACCCGAGCATCGCGGGAATGATCTTCAACCAGGTCTGCAGGGACGATGCCGCCAAAGCAGCACAATACATCCGACTGATCCACGGCTTCGACATCGGGTACTCGTCCGACCGCCGGACCCTTGAGGGAATCTGCAAAGGCCGGAGACTGGCCCAGCAGTTCGACGATCCGGAAGGGCCCCGCGACATCTTCTCGGCGGCAACGGACGTAGCGCCGGGCCAGGCTTATCTATTGCAGCAGTGGGCCATCTTCGAGTCGTCTCACCAGCGCGGCGACATGGCGGATGCGGAGCACCTTGCCGCAGAGGCGGCGATGTCGGAGCCCAGGAACTCCTCCATCATCCACACGCAGGCGGAGGTGGCGCGCAAACGTGCGAACGCCGAAGCCTCCCTCGTACGCAAGGAACAGCTGCGCCGGCAGGCGCGGAAGTTCCTCGATGATATGCCGAAGCAGGACCGTTTCTATCAGTCATCACGCTGCAAGCTGATGGTGGATGAGATTGCCGAACTCAGCGATTCGCTCCCCGAGCAAGAGCGGCCGATGGAGGACAGGTTTTTCGCCGACAAGCTGCGGGACACGGAGCGTACACTGGCGCGGGCTCAGCAGCTCTTCCCTGAAGATGCCGAGATGGTGGAGACCGAGGCACGCCTGTGGAGCATAATGAAGGATAAACGGCGCGCGCTGCACGCGCTTGAGCGCGCATGGAAGAAGATGCCGCGCGGGTCGGGGACCGCTATCCGTATCAGCAAGATCTACGCTAGCGCGAACCGGCCTGAGGCGCAGAAAGGCATCTTGGATGAGGCGCTCGCGCGGGACCCCGAGGATAAGCAGGCGCACTACGCGATGGCGCTCTTCCTGCTGTCGCAGGGAACCGAGGAGTGGGACAAGCGGACGATCGCCCGCCATCTCGGTGCCAGCTTCCAGATCAACGACAGTAACTTTGAAGAACGGTACATGCTCGCTCAGTTCCTTTTCGCCACGGGCGAAGTGGAGCGGGCCGACGAAATATTCGGTGAGATAGATCGCCGGGCGCCACCGGGGTTTCGAAGGATGGCACCCAAAAGGGACAACGTGATTACCGCCGGCCTCAGGGTCATGAGTGGGACCATCG
>JBOHMN010000659.1:0-9051 GCA_050730175.1 Acetobacteraceae bacterium
CTTGTCTCCTCGCGAAACTCCACGAAGCTATTCAGCTGTGCGTGGTCGAATTGAAGGCTAACCCGATAAGGATGTCGTGTCGCATTCAGAATGGAGCGGACTCCGATCGCTGGCTCGCAAGACTCGACATACGTTCCCCGGTCCTACAAGCTGGTTGACCTTTATGAGCCGCGTTGCGACGTGAAATGCGAGTTCAACTCGGATAACCGCCGCGTTTATGCTCCGGCGATGATCCTGCTGCAGGACGAGATCTGACCGCGACCCGCTGCAAGTCCTCCCACGATACAGTCAAGCCGTGCCACCTCTTACAAATGTCGCTGTACCCTCCACAAAGGAAAAGATGGGAACAGAGAGGAGGCCGGAGCCGGGATGCGACGGAATGAGGGCTTCTGGCGCAAGCGGTAGCGGCCGTGGTCAGAGGTGGCGTTGCAGGATCATCTTCTGGATGTCGGAGGTGCCTTCGTAGATTTTGCAGACGCGGACGTCGCGCAGGATGCGTTCCACCGGGTAGTCAGCGAGGTAGCCGTAGCCGCCGAGAGTCTGCAGGGCGTCGCTGCAAATCTGCTCGGCGGATTCGGAGGCGAAGAGCTTCGCCATGCAGGCGGCCTCGAGCGCGGGCTTGCCGTCCCGCTTCAAGCGCGCGGCCATGAGGGTGAGCTGGCGGGCTGCCTCAAGACGCGTCTTCGCCTCGGCGAGGCGGAAACCGACCGCCTGGTGCTCGATGATCGGCTTGCCGAAGCTCCTGCGCTCCTTGGCGTAGGCGATCGCATAATCGAGCGCGGCGCGTGCCATGCCGACGCTCTGCGCGGCCACGCCGATGCGACCGGATTCGAGCGTGGAAAGTGCGATCCGATAGCCTTCGCCCTCGGCACCGATCCGCTGATCCTCAGGAACGTGCATCGAATCGAAGGCGAGCTGACACGTGTCGGATGCCTTCTGACCGAGCTTCTCCTCGAGTTTCGCCACGGTGAAGCCCGGTGTCGCGGGCGCAACCACGAAACAGGAGATGCCGTGCTTCCCGGCGTCGGGATCCGTAACCGCGAAGAGAAGCACGGCGCCGGCTATGCGCGCGTTCGAAATGAACTGCTTGCTGCCGTCGATCACGTAGTGTCCGTTCTCGCGCTTCGCGCGCGTGCGAAGCGCCGAAGCATCGGAGCCGGTGCCCGGTTCGGTGAGCGCGAAGGAGCCCACCATCTGCCCGCTGGCGAGGGGGCGGAGCCAGCGCTCCTTCTGCGCTTTTGTACCGTAGCGCTCGAGAATGACGCAGGTCGGCGCGTTGTGCACTGCGATCATGGTGGAGACCGAGCCGTCACCGGCGGCGACCTCTTCGAGTGCCTGCACGTAAGTGACCGCATCCAGCCCTGCCCCACCCCACTCCGGGTCGATGGTTGCGCCGAACAGGCCGAGCGCGCCAAGCTCGCGGATCAGTTCGGGCTCGATCGCGCGCGCCTTTTCCCGCGCCGCGGCACCGGGTGCCAACTTTTCCGCGGCGAAGCGGCGAACCGTTTCGATGACTTCCAAGTCGGCTTCTGGGGGAGTTTTCTCAAGCATTTTTCGCCCCTTTTTGCAAAGAACTGCTCACGCCGCGCGGCGCACCGGCGGGTTCGCGAATTCCGCGAGCAGGCGCTGCCGCTCGGCCATCGCTGCCTTGCGTGCTGCCGCTTTCACCGGCCCGTAGCCGCGGATCCCGTCCGGCCAGGAAGCGAGAACGATCGCGGCGCGCAGATTATCGGTCGAGAGGTTAGCCAAGAGCAGCGACAAGTCAGCTTCGTAATCGCGGATCATCTGCCGCTCCAACCGCCGTTCCTGCTGCCAGCCAAAGACGTCGAACGGGCCGCCGCGCAGGCGCTTGCCGTGACGGAGCGCGCGGAACAGCGGGAGCGCGATCCTGCCGGGAATCGCGATCTTGCGGCGCCGGCCGGTTGCCGGATCGCGGCCGAGCGGGAGCGGCGGCGAGAGATGGAAAACCGGCTTCGACCCGTAGACGGCACTCGCGTGCAGGCGAGCCACCTCGTATTCGTCCTTGTAGGCGAGCAGGCGATGGAGGTTGCCTGCTACCGCGCGCGCGAGCGCGCCGGGCGCGCCTTGAAGCGCACTTTCCCGGGCAGCGATTTCTGCGACACGTGCACGATAACGGCGGGCCAGCGCCGCATCCTGATAGGTTACGAGCGCTGCGGCGCGCACGGAGACGAACGTTTCGAAGTCGGCGGGCGGCTCTGCGGTTTTGTCGCCGGCGAGGATTTCGGCGGTGAGTTCCGGGTGTTCCGCGAGGATACGGCCCCAGAGGAAAGCGCGGCGATTCATGGCGACCGCGGCGCCGTTCAGTTCGATCGCGCGCTCCAGCGCGGCGCGCGCGACGGGAATATCGGCGCGCTGCCAGGCGAGTCCGAGCAGCAGCGTATTCAGCGCCTGGGTCGTTTCGAACAGGCGCTCGGCGATTGCACCTGCGGGCAGGTAGCAGGAGCGTGCGGCGTTCGTCATATCGAGGATGACACGGCGGTGGCGCTCGGCATCGATGGCAAGATCGCGCGCGCCGAGGAAAGCCACGGTTGCGGCAAGGTCGAGATTGCCGATGACGGTTGCATCCTTGCGGCAGCGATCGAGCACGCCGCCGCTCGCGGCCACCGCGAGATCTGCGGCCAGCATCAGATTGGCGCCCTCGCGGGGAATGCGCACGACGTCGAGATCGGTTTCGGCCTCGGCGATCTGGACGTGCGAAATGACGGGCCCATTCTTTTGCGCGAGCCCGGTGAAAGAGAGCGTGCGAACTGCGCGACCTTCGAGATGGGCGGCCATCGCCAGGATGGCTGCCGTGGTGACTATGCCGCCGCCGCCGATCCCGGCGCAGAGCGCACGCCACGGCAGTGCGGCGTTGTCCCACGCCGGTTCTGCGAGTGTCGCCGCAAGCGCGGCTTCGCGCGCGAGGATCGGCGCATTCTCGCGTTCGGGGTGGGCGCCCTCGATCGTCACGAAGCTCGGGCAGAAACCCTTGAGGCAGGAGAAATCGGCGTTGCAGGCAGTGGGCGAGATGCGCCGCTTGCGACCGAGCGGTGTCTCGACAGGCTCGATTGCGATGCAGTGGGATTGTGCCGTGCAGTCGCCGCAGTTCTCGCAGACGTCGGGGTTGATCAGGACGCTCCGCGTGGCCTTGGCCATCTGGCCGCGCTTACGGCGGCGGCGCTTTTCGGTGGCGCAGACCTGATCATAGATGATGGCGCTGACACCAGCGGTTGCGAAGAGTTCGCGTTGCACCGCATCGAGCCGGGCACGATCGGAGCGCGTCGTGCCAGGCGGGAGCTGGGAAGCGGGCGGCAAGCGGGCCAGATCGTCCGCCACCACGGCGATTCTCTTCACCCCCTCCGCGGCGAGCTGGTGGGCGATCTGTACTACGGTCGGGTGGCCTTCCGGTGGCTGCCCGCCGGTCATCGCCACCGCGTCGTTGAAGAGGATCTTGTAGGTGATCGGCGCGTTTGCCGCGACCGACTGGCGGATCGCGAGAATGCCCGAGTGCTGGTACGTGCCGTCACCCATGTTGGCGAAAAGGTGCGGCGTGGTAACGAACGGCGAAAGCCCGGCCCAGGTCACGCCCTCGCCGCCCATGTGGGTGAACGTGCGGGTCTGGCCCCAGCCTTCGATCGCCATGGTGTGGCAACCGATGCCGGCCGAGGCGAAGGTTCCCTCCGGCAGCCTGGTTGACGTGTTGTGCGGACAGCCGGCGCAGAAGGTGGGCAGCCTGACCAGAAGCCCGGCCGGGCGCTCGAACGGCGGCGGCAAAACCGGGTCTTCGACGGAGATTCCGAAGCGGCGCAGGAAGCGGGCGAGCAGCGGGGCAACGATTTCCGGCGAAAGCTCGGAGACCGCCGGCAGCAGCGGGGAATCATCGACATCGCGCTTGCCGCCGACCAGCGGCCGCCGGTCCGCCGAAAGATTGTAAAGCGCGTCGCGCACCTGGACTTCGACGAGGCCACGCTTCTCTTCGATGACGAGAATCCCGCGCTTGCCGGCAGCGAACTCTCGCAATCCTTCACCGTTGACCGGCCAGGCCAGGCCGAGCTTGTAGACGGCGATCGCCGGGCTTCTCGCAAGCCCGAGCATGGCAAGCGCGCGCATCGCATCGTGATGCGCCTTGCCGACGGTGACGAGCCCGACCGATGCGCCGGCCTCACCTGCGACGAGCCGGTCGAGCCGGTTCGCGGCGGCAAATGAAACTGCCGCGGGAAGCCGCTCCTCAACCAGCCGCCGCTCGAGCTCGGCGCGCCGCTCGGGCCAGGGCAGGCGGACATCGTAGTTGAGGCCGTGCGGTGGGATCGGAAAGTCGGGTGTTTGGAAGGCACGATGCGATGGCACGATCAAAGTTGCGGACTGCTCTGCCGTTTCGGCGATCGTCTTCAACGCCACCCAGCAACCGGCGAAGCGCGAGAGCGCGAGGCCAGCCAGGCCGAAATCCAGAATCTCCCCGACGTCGGCCGGCACCACCACGGGGATCATCGCGGAATGAAAGACGGGCTCCGTCTGGTGCGGATAAGTCGAGGAATGGGCGGCGTGATCGTCACCGGAGACGGCAAGCACGCCGCCGAGGGGGGTGGTGCCGAAGATATTGGCCGCATGCAGCGCATCGCCGCTGCGTTCGACACCGGGTCCCTTGCCGTACCACATGCCGAACACGCCATCGACGCGCTTGCCGGGAAAGACGTCGATCTGCTGCGCGCCCCACAGCATGGTTGCCGCGAGGTCCTCGTTCAGGCCGGGCTGGAAGCGAATGTTGCCGGCTTCGAGCAGCTTGGCCTGGCGCCACAGCTCGAGATCCACGCCGCCGAGCGGCGAGCCACGGTAGCCGGATACGAGGCCCGCCGTATTGTGACCGGCGGCGCGATCGAGGCGCGCCTGTTCGAGCAACACGCGCACGAGCGCCTGAATTCCCGAGAGCAGAACCGGCACGTCGTGATCGACGAACCGGCTTTCGAGCCCGATGGCGGTGGCCGGGGCTGGATGATCTTCGATCATCGCCCGCTTTGTTTGTTTTCTCGTGTCCCGATTCCGAAGTTCCTGACCATCTGCGAGCGGCCGGGATCGGGACACTCTCTTTTGTTTTCAGTGGCCTGCTTGTCCGCTCCGTCCGCCGCAACAGACGGCGGACTTCGGGGGCAGGACACTCGATCAATTTCGCGGCTCTGGCGGATCGCCGCGCGATCCCGCCAGAAGCCATATTGATCCGGAGCGGAGTCCATCCGTCTCTCCCCGCGGTGCAGCTAGCCCGCACAGCCATTATGGAGACGCGTGGCGCCGCCTTCCAGAGCGGGATGGTTTGCGACGATTCCGCGATTGCGCCGGTTTATTCGTCAAGTTCATGGGTTTGGCGCGTCATGACGCGATTTTGCCGGAAGCTACGTTGGCCCGCGGGCGGCGGCCGGCGGTGACGCCCGGCCCACTCAGCGCGGGCTCAAGACCATGACCATCTGGCGGTTCTCCATGCGCGGCATCTGCTCGATCTTGGTATCGGTTTCCATGTCGGAGCGAATGCGCTCGAGCACCTTCACGCCGAGCTCCTGGTGCGCCATTTCGCGACCGCGGAAGCGGAGCGTGACCTTGACCTTGTCTCCATCGCCGATGAAGGACTTCATGGCGCGCAGCTTTACCATGTAATCGTTCTCGTCGATGTTCGGGCGAACTTTGACTTCCTTGATCTCGATGACCTTCTGCTTCTTGCGCGCCTCGTTCTTCTTTTTCTGCTGGTCGTATTTGAACTTGCCGAAATCGAGAATTTTCACTACCGGCGGATCGGCATTCGGGCTGATCTCGAGGAGGTCGAGGCCGACCGCCGTTGCCATGCCGAGCGCCTCGCGCAGGCTCACGACACCCTGCATTTCGCCGGCCTCATCGATCAGCCGGACCTGGTCGGCGCGGATCTCGTCGTTGACACGCGGGCCCTCGCGCGTGGGTGAAACGGGCAGTGGGGGTCTGGGTATGGCTCTCTCCTGTGCAAGTTGGCGTGACAGTCGCGGAACGAAGCGCGGCCGTGGGATAATGGCCCGAGCCGCAGGTGGCAATCAAGCCGCCGGTTAAGAAAGATCGGGCGGTTTTGCTTCGGCTGCAAGCCGTGCCACAGCGTCCGCAAGGGGCAAAACTTCCTGCTCTGCCGCCCCGAGGCGTCTGAGGGCTATGCTGCCCTCGGCGGCCTCGCGCCGACCGGCGATCAGCAGGACCGGTACATGGCGGAGGCTCCATTCCCGCACCTTGGCGTTGATTTTTTCATTGCGGGTATCAAGCTGCACGTGCAGGCCGGCAGCCCTGCAGGCCTTCTCGACCTCGGCGGCGTAGGGAGCGGCATCGGTGACGATGCTCGCCACCACGCCCTGGAGTGGTGCCAGCCAGAGCGGCAGGCGGCCGGTATATTGCTCGATCAGGATACCGATGAACCGCTCGAAACTGCCGAGAATGGCGCGGTGCAGCATGACGGGCCGGCGCCGCGTGCCGTCTTCGGCCGTGTACTCGGCATCCAGCCGCTCCGGCATGACGAAGTCGACCTGCAACGTGCCGCATTGCCACTCTCGTCCGATCGCGTCCTTGAGATCGAATTCGAGCTTCGGACCGTAGAAGGCTCCCTCGCCAGGGTTGAATGTGTAGGCGACCCCCGCTGCGGCGCACGCCTCCTTCAGCGCCGCTTCGGCGCGGTCCCAGGTTGCGTCCGAGCCGGCCCGCTCGGTTGGCCGGTCGGCGAATTTCACCGCGAAGTCGGGAAAGCCGAGGTCGCGGTAGACGGTGGAAAGCAGCGCGATGAAGCGGATCGTCTCGGCGGCGATCTGGCCTTCGGTGCAGAAGATGTTGGCATCGTCCTGCGTAAAGGCGCGGACGCGCATCAGGCCATGCAACGCGCCGGAGGGTTCGTAACGGTGGCAGGAGCCGAACTCGGCAAGCCGGAGAGGCAGCTCGCGATAGGAGCGCACGCGCTGGGTGAAGATTTGCACGTGGCAGGGACAGTTCATCGGCTTGAGCGCGAGCGTGCGGCGCTCGTCCTCGACGTGCGCAGTGAACATGTGCGCGCCGAATTTCTCCCAATGTCCCGACTTCTCCCACAGGCTGCGGTCGACCAGCTGGGGCGTGCGGACTTCCTGATAGCCGTCGGCATCGAGCCGGCGGCGCAGGTAGGACTCGAGGGTCCGATAAAGGCGCCAGCCGAGCGGATGCCAGAAGACGCTGCCGACTGCCTCGTCCTGGAAATGGAACAGATCCATTTCCTTGCCGAGCCGGCGGTGGTCGCGCCGCTCGGCTTCGGCCAGCATTTCGAGATGGGCATCCAGCTCTTTCTGGTTGTGCCATGCGGTGCCGTAGATGCGCGAGAGCATCGGGTTCCGGTGATCGCCGCGCCAATAGGCGCCGGCGGTGCGCATCAGCTTGAATGCGGGGCCGACGTCGCCGGTGGTGCGCATGTGCGGACCACGGCACAGATCGACCCAGTTGCCCTGCCGATAGAGGGTGATCGTCTCGCTTTCCGGGAGATCGCGGATGATCTCCGCCTTGAATCGCTCTCCTTTCTCCTCGAAGAAGCGGATCGCATCGGCACGGCCTACGACCTCGCGCACGAACGGAGCGCGCGCCGCGATGATTTCGCGCATCTTCGCTTCGATCGGCGGAAAATCTTCCGGCGTGAAAGGAGGTTCGCGCGCGAAATCGTAATAGAAGCCGCCATCGATCGCCGGTCCGATCGTGACCTGGGTACCGGGGTAAAGCGCCTGGACGGCCTCGGCCAACACGTGCGCCGCGTCGTGGCGGATCAAGCTCAGCGCCTCCGGATCGTCGCGGCGGATGAAGCGCACATCGGAATCCGTATCGATCAGCCGCGCCAGATCGACGAGCTTGCCGGAGACGACCATGGCGACGGCGACGCGTGCCAGGCCGGGTCCGATCGCCTCGGCAAGAGCCTTGCCGGTCAGCGGGGCATCGAACTGGCGGATGGAGCCGTCGGGGAGGCGGATCGCAGGCATTACGCGGAACTCTCTGGTTGGAGCGGTGCTCTATCGCGCTCCGGAAGTGCGGCGACAACCCGCTCGAACGACAATTCGACGAGGCTCGGCACTCTGAGCACGGAGACGAGTTCGCCGGCTGGCCCGCGCGGGGCCGTCAGTTGCGGGTCGCTGGCGGCAGAGAACAGCGCCAAGGTGGGAACGCGGAGTTGGGCTGCGAGATGGGTCGGCCCGGTGTCGTTGCCAATCGCGAGGCTCGCACCGCCTGCGAGCGGGCCGAGATCGGTGAGGGTGGTTCTGCCCATCAGATCGATCGTCTCGGGTGCGAGCGCCCGGATCGTGGCGCCGAGCGCCTCTTCGCCGTGCCTGCCGATCACGATGGGGGCGAGCCCGATGCGGGTAAGATGGCGGGCAAGTACGCCGAAGCGCTCCGCCGGCCAGCGCTTGGCGGGCCGGTGGGCAGCCGCGCCGGGGATCAGCAGCGCATAACGCTCGGGCAGATCGAAGCGACTTTTCGCGTCTGTGAGCCAGCGTAAATCCGGCGCCGGGAACTGGCGGATGCCCGCAACGCGAAGTTGCTCGCACTGGCGTTCCACGGTGTGCATGCGGTTGCGAGCCGGATCCCTGTGCGGGTGCGACGCCCCGCGCGCCACGCCGGACCATGGTGGGCGGCCCGCAAGGCGGAAATATATTCCGGAGCGCGTGCTGGTCTGCAGGTCGAAGACGAAGTCGAAGCCGTGCAGCTTCCGCACCAGGCGGAAACCTTCCCTGAGGTTCCACCAGGGCGCGCGCGGATCGATCTCGACGCGATCGAACCAGGGTGCCCGCTCGGCCAGCACGGCGAACGGCTGGGTGGTCAGGAGGGTGATTTCCGCTGCAGCGTGCGCGGCCCGGACGGCGGCGAAGGGGCCGAAAGCCAGGACAAAATCACCGAGCGCACCGAGCTTGATGATGAGGATGCGGGTCAAGGCATCAGGACTGTCGACATCGGCCAGTGCCCCGATTCTAGCACTTGTTGCCCGTGCAGCGGACCCCCCCGGGTCGGACCACTGGCGCTTTATTTCCAGTGGCATCTCTGTGCCCTTTCGCC
>JBOHMN010000660.1:0-14274 GCA_050730175.1 Acetobacteraceae bacterium
CCCCCCCCCCCCCACGACGGGGGCAGGACACTAGCAATCACGAAAGGACGTCCGCGATGACCACGAGTCAGTCGGAAAGAGCCCATCGCTTCGAAGTGCTGCACAAGGAACCGGGCATTTTCATCATCCCCAACGCCTGGGATGGCGGCTCCGCGCGCGTTCTGGCCGGATTGGGCTTCGCCGCGATCGCAACCTCGAGCGGCGCGGCGGCCGGAACACTCGGGCGACGGGACCACATGATGTCACGCGAGGAGGTAATGGCGCACGCACGCGCGATCGTCGCGGCGACCGACCTGCCGGTTTCTGCCGATCTCGAGAAAGGATTCGGGGACGCGCCAGACATCGTGGCAACGACGATCCGCCTCGCTGCGGAAACCGGACTGGTTGCGGCCTCAATCGAAGATTCCACCGGCGATCAGGCAAACCCGATCTTCACCTGCGAAGATGCGGTCGCGCGCGTCGCGGCCGCTGTCGCGGCGGCACGGACGTTGCCGTTTCGCTTCATGATCACGGCGCGCTCGGAGAACTTTCTGCATGGCAGAGCCGATCTCGACGATACGATCAAGCGGCTCAGGGCTTTCGAGGCGGCGGGCGCCGATGTGCTCATGGCGCCGGCGCTCCCTGATCTCGCGGCAGTGGCAAGGGTTTGCCAAGCGCTCTCCCGCCCCTTCAACTTCATGGCCGGCATGCCCGGGCGATCATTTCCGGTCACGGAGCTTGGCAAGGCCGGCGTGAAACGCATCAGCCTGGCAACCTCCCTCTACCGAGCGGCGATGAGCGGACTGATTGGCGCCGCGCGCGAGGCGAAGGACCAAGGCACATTCGGCTATGTGGACGAGGCAGTGAAGACAGCGGAGATCAACGCACTGATGGCAAACTGAAGAGTGGGTGCGACTTCTGTTCTTGCCAGCAGCGGTGCGGCGCCGTAATGTGCGCAGGTTGACGTATGGTCATCAGGCAAACGGTGGGTCGAGGCTCTGACCTTGCCACCGGAGGGAGGAGCCGGTGTCCGAATCGATCCCTTTCAATGTCAACGGCAACGCGGTCGCGGTTACTGTTGATGACCCGGCGATGCCGCTTCTCTATGCGCTGCGCGATAACCTTGCGCTGCATGGCCCACGTTTCGGCTGCGGGCTCGGCCAGTGCGGCGCCTGCACGGTGCTTTTGGATGGCAAAGCGGTGCGGTCCTGTATCACGCCGGTCTCCACGGCCGAAAATCGGCGCGTCGTGACCCTTGAGGGGCTCGGCACACCCGCCAACCCGCATCCGCTGCAACAGGCTTTCATTACGGAACAGGCCGCACAGTGCGGTTACTGCATCAACGGCATGATCATGCAGGCTGCCGCGCTGCTGGCCGAAAAAGAGAAGCCAAGCGAAGCCGATATCAAGGCCGCGCTGGCGCGCAATCTCTGTCGCTGCGGCACCCATCAGCGCATTGTCCGCGCGATCCGGCGCGCGGCTTTCGCGATCTGACGGGAGGTGGCCATGTTCATGACACCTCCGGCAACCAGCCGGCGCGACTTGCTCAAGGGTGGTGCACTGATCATAGGCTTCGCGCTGGTTGGCCTTCCGGCGGCAACGCCGGCGGACGCTGCCGAGGCGGGCAAGCCTCTGGCGCTTGATGAAGTTGACAGCTTCCTTGCCATCAACGCGGACGGTGGTGCGGTCATCTACTCCGGCAAGGTGGAGCTTGGCACAGGCGTTTTGACCGCCATTACCCAGATCGCCGCCGAGGAGCTCGATCTTCCGTTCGATCGGGTCAGCGTCATCCAGGGCGATACCACCCTTACCCCCGATCAAGGCCCGACCTGGGGCAGCCTTTCGATTCAGGTCGGCGGGATGCAAATTCGTCACGCCGCCGCAACCGCCCGCCAGGCGCTGCTCGAAATGGCGGGGCAAAAGCTGGGCGTCAAGCGGCAGGAGCTCGTGATCGCCGAGGGCGTGGTCCGGCCGGAGCTCGGCGGCACGGGAGTTTCCTATGCGGAGTTGGTGGGCGGCAAAAGCTTCTCGCTCAAGCTCGACCGCAAAGCGCCGACCAAGGCACCAAGCGCGTATTCGATCGTCGGGCGGCCGATTGCGCGGGTGGACATTCCCGCCAAGGTTACCGGGCAGTTCACTTATGTCCAGGACGTTCGTGTGCCTGGCATGGTGCATGGCCGGGTCGTGCGACCGAGCGGGATCGGCGCCACTCTCGAGAGTGTCGATGAAAGCTCGATCAAAGATATTCCCGGCATCGTCAAGATTGTTCGCGAACAGAATTTCCTCGGCGTCGCTGCGGAGACCGAGTGGGCGGCCATCAAAGCCGCGCGGCAACTGAAGGCGCGCTGGTCGAATTGGGAGGGGCTGCCGGACGAAAGCAAGCTCTGGGAATGGGTGCGCACAAGCAAGATCAACAAGGATCTGGTGACGAGCGACAAAGGCGACGTGACGAACGGGCTCGCACGGGCGGCGAGGCGAGTCAAAGCAACTTATGACTTCGCCATCCAGACCCATGGGTCTATCGGGCCCTCCTGTGCGGTCGCCGAGATCACGAACGGCAAGCTCACGTGTTGGACGGCCTCGCAGGACACGCACCGCCTGCGCCCGGCGCTGGCGCAGATGCTGGGCATGCCGGTTGCCGACGTGCGGTGCATCTATGTGGAGGGCTCCGGTTGTTACGGGCGCAACGGCCATGAGGATGCGACTGCCGATGCGGCCCTGATGGCACGTGCGGTCGGCCGGCCGGTCAGGGTGCAGTGGATGCGTGCCGACGAGCATGGCTGGGATCCGAAGGGACCGCCGACGCTGATCGATCTGCACGGTGGGCTCGATGCGGACGGCAATGCCACCGCATGGCAGTCGGATTTCTTCCTCCCGGACGGTGATGCCGGCACCGTGCCCCTGCTTGCTGCGGAGCTCGCGAAGCTGCCGTATGCGGCGCTGACTTCGCCCGGCAATATCACCCGGGATTCGGACATCCCCTATGGCATCGCCAATGTCCGGACGACCTGTCATCTCCTCGATCGCACGCCCCTCAGGCCATCCTGGATCCGCACGCCAGGGCGGATGCAGAATACGTTCGCCAACGAATGCTTCATGGATGAACTGGCGGCGGCGGCAGGTTCCGATCCGCTGGCATTTCGCTTGCAATATCTGAACGACCCGCGGGCCAGCGTGCTGCTCGGCCGGCTCGCTCGGCTCAGCAAGTGGGAAGCGCGGCCCTCGCCCAACAAGCAGGCGAGCGGTGGCAAGCTCGCGACCGGTCGCGGCCTCAGTTACGTGAAGTACGAGCTGGTCCGCACGTATGTCGGCGCGGTGGCCGAGGTCGCGGTCGATCGGGAGAGCGGCAGGATCCATGTGCGGCGGGTCTTCGTCGTGCACGACTGCGGGCAGATCATCAATCCGGACGGCCTGAGAAACCAGATCGAAGGCAATGTCATCATGACGGTGAGCCGGGTGCTGCTCGAGCGCGTCATCTTCAATCGCTCGCGGGTGACGAGCCTCGACTGGGCGAGCTACCCGATTCTGACTTTCCCCGATGCACCGACGGTGGTGAGCGAGCTGATCGACCGCCCGAACGATCCGCCGTGGGGTGCCGGCGAGCCGACTGGTGCAGTCATTCCCGCGGCGATTTCAAACGCGGTGTTCGATGCGGTTGGCGCGCGGCTGCGATCCGTACCGTTCTATCCGGACAAGGTGAAGGCATCACTCGCGCCGATGTAACAGCGCCGCCGTGGCGAGCAGTGGCCGCCCGAGGTCCCTGAGGGGGTTGGTTCTGCAACGCGGGCAGGCGAATCGACTGGATTTCGGAAACCATCAATGCTTGTGCGGGACCAGTTGATGCGGGATACCCGGCCGCGTCAGCCCGCCCCCTGCTATCCACTTCCGCGTGGTGTTCACCGCACGGTCGATCAATTCCGAGGTATGCGAAAAGTCGAAAGGTGAAACGGCCAGCGGGCAGAGCGTCGGGACTGTCAGCACCTCCGCGGTCCGAGACACCTCGCGCAGATCGCGCACCATCTGTTGTGCAATGACCAGGGTGAGCGCGTGCATTGCGCGGGCCACTGCTCCGTAGGGCCGATCCGGGAGTGCGCAGGCGAAACCGGTCGGCAGGACGACGATTCGCCGCGCGCCCAGCAGGGCTGCGGTCAGGACCGGGGTGTTGTTTGCCACCGCTCCATCCATCAGTAATTCGTTGCCGATGCGCACCAGCGGAAACGCGGCGGGGATGGCGGAGCTGGCAAGAAACGCCTCGACCACCGGGCCCGAAGACAGGAGCACCGTTTCCCCGCGGAGATTGGTCGCGACCATGTGGACCGGGATCGGGGCGTCTTCCAGCCGCTCGAAAGGCACGTTGCGCGTGACCAGGTGGCGCAGGTTGGTGGGGTCGAACACCGCCTCTCCCCCACGCAAGACGCTGAACAGGCGGCGCCAAGTGAAAGGGAACACGTCACGGCGGCGAAGCCCGCGCCAGATCTCCTCCAGCCGCCCCACACAGGCGAGGTCGCGGCCGCTCGCGTAATAGGCGGCGTTGATTGCGCCGACCGATGCGCCAACCACCAGATCGGCGATCACGCCGGCTTCCGTGAGCGCGCGCAGCATGCCGACCTGGACGGCGCCCAGGCTGCCGCCGCCGGCGAAGACGAAGGCCGTGGATGCCGGCGCGCCGTTCATTGTTTGCCCCTCCATGAAAACTCCACATCTGGATCAGCCAGGCAAGGATTTTGGCCACGCAAGCTGCATAACCGCTAGGCGACAAACCGTGGTCACAAGGTTTCGCGACCCTGGCGCTGATCTCCGTTACGGCATCCTTCGCGCAGGCGATTGACTTGTCTGCGGTCGGACTGCATTTCTTTTCTGCCAGACGGCCGGGCGGCCGCCGGCGCGGGCCAAAATGGCCTGGCGCCGGAGGAAAGTCCGGGCTCCACGGGAACACGGTGCCGGCTAACTGCCGGCGGGGGCGACCCTAGGGAAAGTACCACAGAAAAGAAACCGCCCGGACCGCAGAGCTGCGCTCCGGGCAAGGGTGAAACGGGGCGGTAAGAGCGCACCGCGCCCACGGCAACGTGGACGGCACGGCAAACCCCACCGGGAGCAAGACCGAATAGGGGCAGCACGCGGTGCAAACCGTCAGGGTCGTTCCCGACCTGCTGCCCGGGTTGGTCGCACGAGGCGTGCCGCAAGGCTCGTCCCAGAGGAATGGTCGCCCCGCTCTTCACGGGCGGACAGAACCCGGCTTACAGGCCGTCTGGCGCGGCTCGCGAACCAGCGCGCGGCCGCCGTTCCATATTGTGAACAAAACGAGAAACCATGCGCCGCTACGGGGCCAGAGCAACTTCTTAACGCGATCGCTGAGGATGCTGTGACAATCGCTTAACGATAGTCGCGATCCCCGGCGATACCGCAGCGCAAAAATCTGCACGACGAGCCAAACGAGCCCGGAATTGCTTTGACCCTCCACATTTCCCCATGATATCCCACGCCATCCCATGGCGCCGGCGGCGCCCGGGTGATGCCGGTCCCTCAGCCCGGCCAACTGCTTGGAGCGAACGGGCCCTGCCGGATGACGCAGTTCATGGGCACGCATCATAACAAGCGCGACAGCAAGGGCCGTGTTTCCATCCCCGCGCCGTTCCGTTCCGTGCTGAAAGGCGCGCTCAACGGGGACGCTCCGGTTTCCCTGATCGTGCGCCCGTCGCACCAGCAGGCCTGCATCGAAGGCTGGTCCACCGACGAGTTCGTGCGTCTCGCGGGACCGCTTGACCAGATCGAGACTTTCAGTGAGGAGCAGGAAGACCTTCTGGCGGTTCTTTACCCCGATGCGACGTCGCTCGAGTGCGATCGCGAGGGCCGTGTCCTGCTGCCGGACTCGCTCGTCAAGCACGCGCATCTCGGCGATCTCGTGACCTTCCTCGGGCTCGGCCACAAATTCGAGATTTGGGAGCCGGCCGCCGCGGAGCGCCGTGTAATCGAGGCCCGCGAACGCGTGCGCACGCGCGGCCTGACGCTGCCCGCCCTGGTGCGCGCATCCCTCCCACCCATGGCGAGGCCGGCGTGACCCATATTCCCGTGATGCCGGATGAGGTGCTGGCGTTCCTGTCACCGCGGAATGGCGGCATTTATCTCGATGCGACCTTCGGCGGCGGGGGCCACACGGCGCTGATCCTCGAAGCCGCGGCTTGCACTGTCGTCGCAATTGATCGTGATCCGGCGGCCATCATGCGCGGCGCCGCGCTGGCCGCCCGCTATCCGGGCAGGCTGACGCTGATCGAAGGCCGCTTCAGCGCCATGCTGGAGCTGCTGGGCGAGGCTGGGGTCACGCGCCTCGACGGGGGGCTGATGGATTTCGGAGTTTCTTCGTTCCAGCTTGAAGAGGCCGAGCGCGGCTTCAGCTTCCGTCTCGCCGGGCCGCTCGACATGCGCATGGGTCGCGAGGGGCCGACCGCCGCGACCCTCGTCAACACGCTCACCGGCGCCGAGCTCGCAACCCTGCTTGCCGAGTACGGGGAAGAGCCGCACGCAAAGCGGATTGCGCGTGCCGTGGTTAGGGCGCGCACGCGCAGGCCAATCGCGACGACGACCGAGCTTGCCGGCATCATTCGGAGCGTCGTTTCATCCTCGCGCGAGCGAATCGACCCGGCCACGCGCAGCTTCCAGGCACTGCGCATTCGTGTCAACGATGAGCTTGCGGAGATCGGCCGTGGGCTTGCCGCTTGCGCCGCGCTGCTCCTGCCCGGCGGCCGCCTGGTCGCGATCGCGTTCCATTCGCTCGAGGACCGCCTGGTCAAGCGCTTCATGGCCGAAGCGGCGGGCCGAGTGCCGCAACCATCCCGACACGCTCCGCCGGCGGTCCGCGAGACGCCGCGCTTCCGCCTGCTCACGCCGCGTGCCATCCGCCCCACGCCCGCGGAAGTTGCGGCCAATCCACGCGCCTCATCGGCGCGGCTGCGTGCCGTTGAATGCCTGGCGCCTGCCGCATGATCCGCCCCTTCACCCTCCTCGCGGCCGCCTTGGCGGTCGGCAGCGGCTACTATCTCTACCAGGCGAAACACCGCACCAAGCTGCTCGACGACAAGATCGCGGCGGTCGAGCACAGGACGGCCAGCGCGGTATCTCGAATCGCGGTGCTGCACGCTGAATGGGCGCTCGAGAACTCGCCAAGCCGCCTGGCCGACCTCGCTGCGCGCTACCTCCTGCTCACGCCGATGCAGCCGAACCAAGCGGTCTCGATGGCCGATCTCGCCTCCCGCCTGCCGCCGCCCGCCGTGCCCGGCGCCACGCCGCCAGCGCTCGCAGAGCCGGACCTTGCGGTGCTTGCCGGCATGGAGGAGCCCGCCCTCTACGCCAGTGTCAGGTACTTCCTTTCGGCGCACGGCGAACGGCACTCTCCGGCGCTCCCGCTTGCCGTTGCAGTTGCCGCGACGGCGCCGCCTGCCACGGCGCAGTCGACCCCCGATCCGGTGGACCGGGCGCGGCCGCTTGCCGTTGCGGAGGCGCCGACCGTTGCGTTTCCGCATCCTTCTTCCCCCGTGCCGCCGGCGCAAGCTTCCAGTCCGCCGGGGCCGGCACTGGTCGCGCGGGCCAGCAGCGCGGCCGCGCATGGTGCACTCACCGCGGCCGAATCCGCCCCTCGGCAGACGCTTTCTTCGCGAGCTCCCGTGCGGCCTGTCGTTCTCGAGGCGGCGCCGGAACGACAACCGCTTGGGCGCCCGCGCGCGGCTCCGGTTCTGACGTCGGCGTTAGGCGGTGCCTACCCTAGCCTGCCGCCGCCCGCGCCGCTTTCCGGCTCGCACTGAGTGCGGCGATGAGCGAGCACGAGCCCAATTCCCCGAACTCCGGCACGCCGGCGCAGCGCGCGGATGCGCGCACGGCACCGGCCCGTCCGCCCGGCACCCCGCGCGACGGCGCTATTCCACGCCTGGAAACCGTTCGCGTTACGGCGCCTGATCTCGCCCGGCGGGCGGCTCTGGAGACGAGCCGGCGCCGCCTGCTTGGTGCCGCTGCCGGATTCACCGTCCTCTTCACGGCGCTTGCCGCCAAACTCACGGACGCCACTGTCCTCAATCCCGTCAAGCCGCCGCCCCTGCCGAAAAGCACACCGACTGCCGCTGCACGGCCGCGGCGTGCTTCCGACCGGTCGCGTGCGATGATGGTCGACCGCAACGGCGAGATTCTCGCTGTCTCGCTTCCCACTGCCGGCGTCTATGCCGACCCGAGGCAGATGATGGACCGGGCCGACGCAGTCCGCCGGCTCAAGGGGGTACTGCCCGATCTGAACGGTCCGTCTCTGCTCGCGGAGCTGATGGCGCCGCATCGTGAATTCGTTTACATCGCCCGCGAGGTCGGGCCGGAGCAGGAACTCCGCATCAACGACCTCGGCATTCCAGGCGTGTACTTCCGTCCCGCCGAGGCTCGCCACTATCCGCTCGGTCGGACTGCCGCCCAGACGATCGGTGCGGTCGATATCGATGGGGATGGCATCGCCGGTCTGGAAAAATCGCAGAACCGGCGCCTGCGTGAAGACCCGAACCCGCTCCGCCTCGCACTCGATGTCCGCGTGCAGGCCGTGCTGCGCGACGAGATGGCGAAGGCTGTCGATGACTTCCAGGCGATCGGCGCTGCCGGGATCGTGATGGATGTCCGCACCGGCGAAGTGGTGGCGATGGTCAGCCTGCCCGACTACAACGCCAACGATTTCGGCTCTGCGCCCGCCAAGGCCCGCTTCAACCGCGCCGCGACCGGCGTCTACGAGCCGGGCAGCGCGTTCAAGCTGCAGACCGCCGGGATGGGGCTCGATGCGGGCCTCATCCATGTGTGGGATCGCTTCAATACGACGCACCCGATTTATATCGACGGCTTCGTGATCAGGGACTACGAGCCGGCGGACCGCTGGCTGTACTTCCCTGAGGTCATTGCCTATTCCTCGAATATCGGGGCCTCGCGGATTGCCCTCATCGTCGGCAAAGCCCGGCAACGGGCCTGGATCCGCAAGCTTGGTTTCTTCGAAAGGTGTCCGATCGAACTGCCCGAAGCGGCGATGCCGCTGGTGCAGACAGCGGCCGAGTGGAGCAAAGCCACGGTGATGACGGTCTCATTCGGCAATGGTATCGCCGTGACACCGCTGCATCTGATCAATGGCACGGTCGCGCTGGTCAACGGTGGTGTGCTGTTTGCCCCGACCTTGCTCTACCAAGACCCTGCGACCCCGCGCCCGGGCAGCGCGGTGATGCAGCCGGACACGTCGCGCACGGTCCGCCTGCTGATGCGCGATGTCGTTGCGCATGGCACCGGGATATTCGGGCGGGTCCCCGGCTATTTCGTCGGCGGGAAGACGGGAACCTCGCAGGTGGTGCATGACGGCAGTTACCGCCATCACACCAACCTGGCGGGGTTCCTGGCTGCCTTTCCGATCAATGCACCGCGCTACGCGCTCTACGTCATGCTTGACGCGCCGCACGCCAACGCGCTTTCCCAGGGCTACAGCACGGGTGGGGAAATCTCGGCGCCTGTAGTTGCGCGAACGATCGCGCGCATCGCCCCGATGTTTGGGCTGCTTCCGGTGACCGACCATGCCGAGAAGGCCGCGATTGAGAAGGAGATAAATCTGCCCCTTCGGCCAGCGGCGCCGCCGGGCGTGATCGCGCTCGGGCCCGGGCATCCCTACCCGCCTGGAGCGGCCGATGCCCCAGACGACCTGAGCCGGGCGCGGATGCCTGCAAAGGGTCGTCGTTCGCCGGCAACGCGGGCACCACGCCGGTACGCATCCTCCCATGCCGCCGATCAAGGGCGCTGAGTTGATGCAGCGCCTTGCCGCGGAACAGTATGCTCCTGCTTTCGGGCCTGGGTGGCGTGCCCTTGCCGGGTTGACCCTTGCGGGCATTGTCGCCGACAGCCGGCGCGTGCGGCCGGGTTTCCTGTTCGCCGCACTGCCCTCCCTCGCCACTCAGAATCCGCCACGCGATGGGCGGGCGTTCATTGCCGAAGCCGTCGCCAACGGCGCCGCAGCCATCCTTGCCCCGCCCGGCACTGCCTGGCCGCCTGGCGTGCCGCCGCGGCCGTTGATCGAGGATGCCGAGCCCCGCCGGCGCCTGGCGGAGCTTGCCGCTGCATTCGCGGGCGCCGCCCCGCGCACGATCGCCGCCGTCACCGGGACGAACGGCAAAACCAGCACGGTCGAGTTCCTGCGCCAGCTCTGGGCGGCGGCAGGCGAGCCTGCGGCGAGCCTCGGCACGCTCGGCCTGATCACCGCCAAAGATCGCGTCCCGGGCGCCCTCACCACGCCCGATCCGATGGTGCTCGCCGAAACGATGGCCTCGCTTGCAGAACGGGGGATCGAGCATGTCGCGGTCGAGGCGTCCTCGCATGGGCTCGACCAGTTTCGCCTGGACGGACTCCGCCTTGCCGCTGGCGGCTTTTCCAGTTTCAGCCGCGATCATCTCGACTATCACCGTGATCTCGAGGCGTATCGCCGCGCCAAGCTTCGCCTGTTCGCCGAGCTTCTGCCCGAAGGTGCGCCGGCGGTGGTTTCCACGCGCCTTGAACCCGCCACCCTTGCGGCCCTGTCCGCGATCGCCGAGCGGCGCCGCCTCCGCCTCGAGACGGTGGGCGAGGAAGGCAGCCTGCTTCGCCTCGAACGCGCGATCCCGGTTGCCGCGGGCCAGCATCTGAGCGTTTCCGGAGAGGAAATCCTGTTGCCTCTCCCGGGTCGTTTCCAGGCCGAGAATGCACTGCTCGCCGCCGGCCTTGCGCTGGCACTGGGTGCAGAACGGCCACTTCGATTCCTGACCCGCCTCCGCCCCGTGCGCGGTCGGCTGGAGCGTGCCGCACTCCTTGCCAACGGCGCCGTTGCCTACGTCGATTACGCGCACACACCGGATGCGATCACGAACCTGATCGCCGCCTTGCGGCCGCACACGAAGCGGCGCCTGGTGATCGTCTTCGGCGCCGGCGGCGACCGCGATCCGGGCAAGCGTCCGGCGATGGGGCGTGCCGCCGCGGGCGGCGCTGACCGCGTCATCGTCACGGACGACAACCCGCGCAGCGAAGATCCTGCGCTGATCCGCCGTGCGGTGCTGGCCGGCTGCCCGGGTGCCGTCGAAATCGGGGATCGGGAGCAGGCGATCGCCGCAGCGCTTAGCGACCTCGGCCCGGGTGACGTGCTCGCCGTTGCGGGCAAGGGTCACGAGGAGGGGCAGATCGTCGGCGATCGTGTCCTGCCCTTCGACGATGTGGCCGTGATCCGTCAGCTTACCGGGCAATCATGAACGCCCTTTGGCCGGCCGGAACGCTCGCGGTCGCCGCCGGTGGCCGTGCCACCCGGCCGTTCGCTGCAAGCGGCATCTCGATCGACAGCCGTACCGTCAGTCGCGGTGATCTGTTCGTTGCACTCGAAGGCGCGCATCGCGATGGCCATGAATTCGTAGCCGACGCGATCGCGCGCGGTGCGGCCGGCGCCATGGTCAGCCGAACTCCGCCGGGGGTGGCGCCGGACGCCGCTCTTCTGCATGTCGCCGACACGCTTGCAGCGCTGCTGCGCCTCGGCGAATTTGCTCGCGCCCGCGCCCGCGCGCGGGTCACCGCGATCACCGGGAGTGTTGGCAAAACCACCACCAAGGAGATGCTCCGGTGCGTGCTCGAGGTGGTTGCGCCGGGCGCGGTGCAGGCAGCCCGCGCCTCCTACAACAATCAGTGGGGCGTCGCGCTCACGCTTGCTGAACTGGCGCCGGAGGCCGCGTACGCGGTGCTGGAGATCGGCACCAACCATCCGGGCGAGATTGCGCCCCTCGCCAGCCTCGCGCGCCCACATGTCGCGGTGATCACCGCGATCGAGAAGGCGCATATCGGTCTATTGGGCAGCCTGGAAGGGATTGCCGACGAGAAGGCATCCCTGCTTGCCGGGCTCGAGCCGGAAGGGGTGGCTATTCTGCCCCGCGACACGCCGTTGCTGCCCCGGTTGCGGGTGCGCGTGCCGCACGGCCGGCGCCTGTTGACGTTCGGCGCCGGCTCGCTTGCCGAGGTCCGGCTGCTCGAAGCGGAGCCGGCGCCGGGCGCAACCGACGTTCTCGCCTCCGTGCTCGGGCGTCTCGTTCGCTTTCGCCTGGCAGCCGCCGGGCGGCATCTCGCCATCGATTCGTTGGCCGCGCTGGCCGCCGCGGTTGCGCTCGGGCTCGATCCGGAGGCCGCGGGGGCCGCACTTGCCGGCTTTAGCGCCCTGCCCGGCCGCGGCGCCCGCCGCGTCCTCGTTCTTGCCGGCGGCGACGCGCTGCTGCTCGACGAGAGCTACAACGCCTCGGGAGCCTCGGTTCGCGCTGCGCTGGCCGTGCTCGCGCGAGAGCCGGGCCGTCGGATCGCGGTGCTCGGCGACATGCTCGAACTCGGCGAAATAGCGCGGGAGGAGCACCTGGAACTCGCTCCCGACGTCAGCGCGGCGGCCGACCTCGTATTCACCTCCGGGCCGATGATGCGCCTTCTCTATGAAGCTTTGCCGGCCCGCTTGCAGGGCGCCGCGGCCTGCGATGCCGAAGCCCTCGCCCCGATTATCGCCGCGGCGCTGATGCCGGGTGACGTCGTGCTGATCAAGGGCAGCCTTGGCAGCAGGATGCGAGTTGTCGTCGATCGCCTGCTCGCCAACGCCGCTCGCCCGGGCGAGTCCGGCTGATGCTCTATCTTCTGACCCATCCCTTCGCGCAGCATGTCCTGCTCTTCAACCTGCTGCGCTATCTCACGTTCCGCTCGGGCGCGGCCTGCCTCACCGCGCTTGTGGTGAGCTTCGTTCTCGGACCCGGTTTGATCCGCAACCTCCGGCGCCTGCAGAGAGATGGCCAGCCGATACGGGAGCTCGGTCCGGCGCGCCACCTGGTCGAAAAGGCCGGCACACCGACGATGGGTGGGCTTCTGATCCTGACTGCTTTGATTGTTTCGACCCTGCTCTGGGCGAATCTGGCCAACCCGTATGTCTGGGTGGTACTCGGCGTCACGCTCGGCTACGGCTTGCTTGGTGCCGCCGACGATTATCGCAAGCTTGCGCACCACAACCATTATGGCGTGCCGGCTCGGATCAAGCTGCTCGTCCAGGCGGTGATCGGCCTGATCGCCAGCTACGTGATCGCGCGCACCACCGGAGGAACACTCGGCACCGGGCTCGCCGTGCCGGTGTTCAAGCATGTGATCATCCCGCTCGGCCCCGCGTTTCCGATCTTCGGCACGCTAGTGATGATGGGTTCATCGAACGCGGTAAACTTGACGGATGGGCTGGACGGTCTGGCGATCGTTCCGACCATCATCGTTGCCGGCGTCTTCGCGCTGATCGCCTACCTCGTGGGCAACCGCATCTTCTCGGCCTATCTCGAGCTCGACAGTGTTGCCGGCGTCGGCGAACTGGCTGTTTTCTGTTCGGCACTGATCGGCGCCGGCCTCGGTTTCCTATGGTTCAACGCGCCACCTGCGGCGGTGTTCATGGGCGACACCGGCTCGCTTGCACTCGGCGGCGCGCTTGGTGCGGTTGCCGTGGCGACCAAGCAGGAGATCGTGCTCGCCATCACCGGTGGCCTGTTCGTAGTCGAGACGGTCTCCGTCGTCGTCCAGGTTTTCTGGTACAAGCGCACCGGCCGGCGCGTCTTCCTGATGGCCCCGCTGCACCATCACTTCGAGAAGAAGGGATGGGCAGAGCCCACCATCGTGATCCGCTTCTGGATCATCTCGATGATTCTGGCGCTGGTCGGGCTGGCGACGCTGAAAATCAGATGAACGATCAAGGGCAAACGGAGCGCGCCTTCCCTTGCGTGTTCGCCGGCGCGCGCTTCGCCGTGATGGGGCTTGGCCGCAACGGTCTGGCGGCCGCCGCGGCATTGATTGCCATGGGGGCAAGCGTTGCTGCGTGGGACGACAGCCCCGCCGCGCGAGAGGCTGCGGCGGTTCGGCGCATTCCGCTTGCCGCCGGGCTGCTTGATGCGCCGTACCCGCAGGCGCTCGTACTCTCGCCCGGTATTCCACACTTGCTGCCCGCGCCGCATCCGCTGGCCAAGCGAGCCAGAGAGCTCGGGATACCCATTCTCTCCGGCGCCGAACTTCTGTTCCGTGCGGTGCGCGCCGCGGGCTCGCACGCGCGTTTCATCGGCATCACCGGCACGAACGGCAAGTCCACGACCACGGCATTGCTGGCGCACATCATCTCCGCCGGCGGGCTTCAGCAATCAGCGGGCGGCAATCTTGGCCCGGCCGCCCTTGCCCTGCCGCTCCTCGCCGACGGTGGATGGTACGTTCTCGAAATGTCATCATACATGTTGGAGCGAATCG
>JBOHMN010000661.1:0-5708 GCA_050730175.1 Acetobacteraceae bacterium
GTGCAATAAAGAGGAACAGAAGTGCGATGTAGGAAACCGGCCCTAAGCCATGCTGACCGAAAGTGTTGAAAAAACCCGGTAGTGCGGGCAGACCTGTTACGGGCGAGCCATTGGCGATGACGAGGGCGATCGCACGATAGATGCCGAGCGTCGCCAGTGTGACCACGACTGCGGAGACCTTGATCAGCTGCGCCACCACGCCATTGATCAGACCACAGATGAGGCCCGTACCGAGGCCCAGGCCGATCGCGGGCCCGAGGGCAAGCCCACGATGCAAGGCAAGTGCCGTGATCACCGACACGAGCCCATAGATAGACCCGACCGAAATGTCGATCTCCCCGGCTATCAGGGCGAGGCCGACGCCGACGGCGAGAAAACCGAGAAAGGTTATACTTTGGAGGATCCCGCTTAGATTCGCGACAGTTAGGAAATAGCGGTTGGTGATGGCGCCGATCGCAAAGAACAACAACGCCGCAGCGAGGATTCCACGCTCTTCAAGGGCCAGGGCGGCGCGCAGTATTGGCCAGCGCTGAGCCGCGACGCGGCCCCGTTCTTCCTCAGGTGACAAGGACGGGTCTCAGCCAAGAGCCGGTGGCGCCGGTAATCCTCAGCGGCAAGGCAATGAACAATCCCTCCCGCACGCCGGCTGCCGCGACGTCTTCGAGCCACAAATTCTCGATCAGGTGCACCCCACGCTCGACCAGCATTGCGCGGTGGGTAGTTTGCGCGGGATCCTTGAACGGCAGCGGTTCGGTGCCGGTCGTGTCGGAGCCGAGCACCGCCATTCCCTGCTCGAAGAGCCAGATCGCCCCGTCGCGACCGATGCCCGGCTCCGCTGCCTGGAACGCAACGGGGTCGGCGAAGTCCTGCATCTTGCCCGTGCGCACCAGCACGATGTCCCCGTGCGTGACCTGCTGTCCACCGCGGCGTAACGCAGCCTTCAGGTCGGCGACACCGATCTCCTGGCTGTCGGGCAGACGCGACAGCCCGAACAGGGCCGGCAGATCGAGGACCACCCCACGGCCGATGATCGGCGGCACGGTTTCCATGCCGTGGCGGCGCCAGCCACGGTCGTCCCGTGCTTCCTGCGCCAGCGCGCCGCCAAACACCCGGCCGTCGGCTTGTACATGGATCAGCGCGTCGATGTGCGTTCCGACATGGGGACAGCCAGCGATCACCTCCGCCGAGTACTGAAACCTAGAATTGGCGCCAGTACCCTCGGGCGTTTGTGTGAACGCCAGTGAAAAGCGCACGAAATCAGGATTATGCGGGATGCTTGCATTCAGCTGCAGGCCGAGATCCCAGACGCTGCCGGCGCTTGCCAAGCGGAGTGCCGCGCACACCGTTCCACGATCGATGCGCGCCAACGCACCAACTTGCTTTGCTTCGTCTGTGTCTCCTCCACCCATCGCCCGCCCGCTTGGTATTGCGTTGCTGCGGCTCCGCTTCGCAAGCCCTGGACGAAGCCAATACCCTATAGGATATAGGTATGGATAAGGGCCAACGGCCGCGCGAGTCAACCCTACGTTCCGGAACGAGCGGTGGCATGCAAGTTCGCTTCCCCCCAAACGACCGCCGATTGACGAAAAGCGCCTTATCCGTCCGAGCCTACGAAATGCTGCAGGTACTGATCCTCAACCACGACATCGAGCCCGGCACGCGGCTCGGCATAGACGTGCTGGCGGTCCAGCTGGGCATATCACAGACCCCGATCAGAGAGGCGCTTGCTCGGCTGGAAGGCGATGGCCTTGCGGAGCGCAACGCCAAGGGGCGCTATCACGCTGCGCCACGTCTTGACGTCGGGACGTTCGACCAACTGTACGAGGTCCGACTTGCGCTGGAACCGCCCGCCGCGGCAGCCGCGGCGACATATTGCACCGCAGCGGAAATGCTCGAATTGCAGGCCCATGTGAAGGCGCTCCGCACAGCCGGCACCCAGGCTCAGCCGGAGGTATTCGCCGGCTACATCGCTGCGGATGCCGCCTTTCACGAGGGCATCGCAATTGCCACTCACAACCAGTTCTTCGCCGACGCGGTGCATCATCTACACGTGCACTACCGCCTTGGTTCGCTTTATCGCAACCGGGGCGTGCGGGACGCGTCGGTTGCGATTCGTGAGCACGCCGCGATCTGCAAGGCCATCAGTGCCCGCAATGCAGATGCTGCCGCGTTGTTAATGCGCCAACACATCGAGCGTTCGCGCAGTGGATTGCGCCCGTCGATCGAAGCGGATTCGCCGCAGCACGACGAAGCCGAATTGGGAGGCCGCCCGTGAGCGTGAGTTCGATCCAACATCTTACCGGACGGGTTGCTCTGGTGACCGGTGCCGCGCAGGGCAACGGGCGTGCAATCGCCCGCGCCTTGGCCGAATGCGGAGCGGATCTGGTAGCCGTGGACATCAACGCCCCGCGGCTTGAGGAAGCGCGGGCTGAGCTCGCCGCAACCGGGCGTCAGGTGCTTGCCTTGCGGGGCGACTGCGCCGATGTCTCAAGCATCCGCACGACCGTCAACGTCGTGCGTCAGCGCCTGGGCCGGCTCGATGTGTTGGTCAACAATGCAGGTATCCTGCGGATCGCTTCATTCCCCGACATATCCGAGGCCGACTTCGACGCGACGTTCGACCTCAACGTGAAGGGGGCCTACTTTCTCATGCAGGAGGCGCAGGGCCTGATGCCGGCGGGCAGTGCCATTGTCAACATCGCCTCGGTAGCCGGGGTGGACGGTCGGACGCTATCCGCGCCGTATGCGGCGAGCAAGGCAGCATTGATCAGCTTGACCAAAACTCTGGCGCGTGCACTCGCACCGCGGCGCATTACCGTCAATGCGGTGGCGCCAGGACTGATCGATACCGAATTCAACCGGATCCTTGACCAGAGGTTGGGCGTCGACGCGCAGGGGCTGCCGCCGGGCGAGTTCATCCGCCGCCGTGCTGCTGACATTCCGCTGGGTCGCGTTGGCTTGCCGGAGGACGTGGCCGGAGTCGTCGCGTTCCTGACATCGCCGGCTGCCAGCTACATCACGGGCGAAACCATCATAGTGTCCGGTGGCTGGGTGATCGGCTAGACCGCGTTCAGGCTGAGTGAACGCGCTCTATCTTTGCTTTCTCGGGCAATTTCATCACCCTGACTGGTAGCTGGCGATTCCAGTCAGGGTGATACTGTTCTAGGCCGCTTTCGAGAGATCGCTGCCGCAGGCGTCCCAGGCGGCGAAGAACTTCGCCGTGGCATCTTCGGAAAGCGCAACATTCGGCGGACGAAGGGTGAGCCATGCCGGATCCCGTTCTTCCCGCGCGACCAGAGCACGCAGTGCCGGGATGGTCTGGTGGACGCCGGTCAAAACCTTGCGCAGGGCGGAGAGCTTCCGCTGTGCCGCCTCGCCCGCGGGTTCCTGCCAGTGCGCGACCACCGCCCTGTTGATCGCGCTTGTTACGTTGGCGGCGGCAGTGATGCAGCCGGCACCGCCTTGCCGGAGAATCGGGAGCAGCCCGTCATCGAAGCCGACATAGACCTCAAATCCCGCCGGGCCAAACTCCTTCGCCATCGCGGAGGCGTTGGGAAGACTGCCGCTGCTGTCCTTGATACCTTTGATGATGCCGGGGAACGCCTTCAGCAAGCGTGCGATCAAGGCGAGGCTGAACGGCACGGCTGAGAGCCGCGGGAAGTGGTAGAGATAGATCGGGATGCGGCCACCAAGCCGCTCGATGACTTCGCTGAAATACGCGAACAGCCCGTCATCCGACGGATCTTTGTAGTAGAAAGGCGGCAGCATCAAAGCACCGCGGCAGCCGAGTTCGACGGCGCGGCGCGTGAGTAGCACCGAGTCGGTGAGAGCCGTGGTGCCTGTGCCCGGCAGCAGACGCTCGGCAGGCACGCCCCGTTCCAGCAACCCCTCGAGGATTGCCAACCGCTCGTCGATGCCGAAGCTGTTGGCCTCGCCCGTGGTGCCCAGCACCGCGATATTGTTGCAACCGTGCGCGAAGAGATGGCTGCAGCGTCCTGCCAAGCGGTCGAGATCGGCCGTGAGATCGCTTTTTATCGGGGTGAGAATCGCGGCGTTCACGCCGCCGAAGAGCGCATTCTGCATCATCCTGGTTTCTCCGTATTGCGCCTCTGATTCGCCGCCGCGCGGCGCGGCATCCGGCCGGGCCACGCGACGACATGATCCTCCAGCTCACCCGCCTCGGTTTCCGAGACCACGCGCCCGGCAACCGACGCACCCGCTTGTCGCACGCTTTCCGGATCGCCCGTGATCAGAGGATGCCAGGGCGGCAAATCGTGCCCTTCGGCGAGGCGGCGATAGGCGCAGGAGGGCGGCAGCCAGTCGATTTCTTTGAGCGCCTTCGCCGTCAGGCGGACACAATCGGGCACGCGCCGGCGGCGGTGCGTGTAATCCGTGCAACGGGCGGTTCCGGTGTCGAGCAACCGGCAGGCGACGGAGGTGAACGAAAGGGTTCCGCGATCGTCGCGCAGCTTGTGCAGACAGCAGCGCCCGCAGCCATCGCAAAGCGACTCCCATTCCTGGTCGGACATCTCGGCCAGGGTCTTTTGCTTCCAGAACGGCAGGGCGTCAGGCAAGAGCGGTCAACCAGATTCTAATATTTATTTTCAGCGGCTTCTTCACCAATTCTCGTTCGCTGCCGGAGGCCGCGGACGGCATGCCGCTAGCTTAGGCGCTTCGCGGCGGAAGCGAAAGCGGGCCGCCTAGTGCGCCAACTCCAACGCTTGTTACCCATGATGAACATGCTTGGGCAGGACACTGACGCATGGCTGCGCCGCGCCGAAAGACGTGCAGCGCGGGGGCTCAGTTACCGTAACGGGCAAGCACGGAGCGCAATGGGTTTGCGCCCGGGTTGTTCGCCTGCACGGCGATGACGATCTGGCGCGTGCCGAACGGCTTGCCGTAGTAGGCTTGGTTGCTCCCGGAGTTGGCGGACAGCAATGCGCCGTTGAGCGAAACGCCGGCGAACAGGCCACGGTTCTCGGCGAAGGTGACGATATCGGCGCGGAGTGCGGCCGTGGTGGCGCCGCCCACGCCGGCGCCGAAGTTCGCGACTGCGAGCGAGGCGTCAGCGCCGATTTTGAACTGGCTGTTGATGACGGCATTCAGCGCCTTGTCGTTCATGATCATGATCAGGACGGAGGAATTCTCGATTCCCGCCTGCAGGCCGAGGCTGCCACTGCCGATTGTGTAGAACGCGGGGTCGGACCAGGAACCCTCAGCGGCGCGGGCGGCCATGATGCAGCCGCCGCCCGACCCGCCGATGATGAATCCGACCTGGAAAACCTCGGGGCAGATGATCACGGCGCGTGCGCTCTTCAAAGTGCTGGCGACGCTCGGTCCACTTGATGAGGTCATGATCGACTCGACGGTCAACGTCGAACGATCAACCAGACGCTGCGCGGCGCTCTGGTTGGCTGGCGCGGCACAGGCGGCGAGCGAGAGGACAGTGAGCAGAGCAAGCGTGGCGAAGCGCGGCATTGGCTTTCTCCTTTCTCCCCCTCCTTTGTCGCCGCTTCCCGCGCTCGCGCCAAGCGCCGGGCAATCGGTGAGCGGAGCGGCTGAGACGGGCGGAATCTTGTGGCGAAAGAACGGCGCCCGCCAGTGGTCCTACTTTAACGCTTGTTGCCCATCGAGCAGGCTCCGGGGGCAGGACACTGGCGCTTTATTTTCAGTGGCCTGCTCCTCCCCTTACGTTTGCTGCCGTGGGC
>JBOHMN010000662.1:0-4443 GCA_050730175.1 Acetobacteraceae bacterium
ACCTTAAGGTCGGGGTAGTCGGTTAACATCGTGCTGGTCAGGGCGAGGCCCTTACTGATGCTGTTTTCACCATACTGAATCGGCCCCATGCGCTTGATGTCTTTGAACCCCTTCATACCCAGCTCGAAGCCTTCCGGCCGGAGAATGCCGGTGCTCGCAGTATGGTTGAAATCGAGGATCGCATACTGCCCCGCATGGTCCATCAAATGCGTCGCCGCGTAGCGCGCGAGTGCGGCTGCCGAACCGATATTGCTCGTGGCAAGGAAGCTGTCGGCGACGTTTGGCGAAATCCCTGAATCGACCGTCACCACCGGGATATGCTGCTTGAGCGCCGACTGCACGGGTTCCAGGAGCGCCTTCGGGTTCTGCGCCGCGAGGATAAGGCCGTCGGTACCGGCCGTCACCGCATTGTTCACCATGCCGATCTGCCGCGCCAAGTCGAGCCCGCTCGCGGGTGCCTCGAACTCGACGTGGACGCCCCATTTGGCAGCTGCCGCGTCCGCCCCTTCCCTGACCGCGACCCAGTACGGCGAGGCGCTCGACTTGGTGATCAGCTCGAAATTGTACGCCTTGGCCGGCTTGGCCGGCACCGGGATATCCTTGATCGGCACGCCTTTCGTTGTTGCTGCGTGAGCAGGGAGCGTCCCTGCAACCATCGCGCAGCCCAAACCTCCGGCGAGCAGAAGCGCACCCAACCCCCGGCCGTGCCGTGTGTTCCGTTTCACCATTTGCCTCGTCCTTTCGCGCCGCGCGAGCGGCGCCTCGTCAACCCGCCCGAGCCTCTCTCAGGACGGCCCTTCCGGTCATGTGACGCACGAGCTGTTCCTGGTCCGTCTCGCTGGCCCGACACTCATGCACCACGGCTCCCCGTTGCATCACCACGACGCGATCGGAAACCTCCAGAATCTCGATCAGGTTATGGCCGATGAACAGCACGCCCACACCCTCGCCGGCCAGGCCGCGCGCCATGTGGAGCACGTTGCGCGTCTCCATAGCGGCCAACGCCGCCGTCGGCTCGTCCATGATCACGACCTTGGCCTTCCAGTACAGCGCGCGCGCAATCGCCACCGCCTGGCGCTGCCCACCCGAAAGCGCCATCACGCGGACGTCAGGATCCGGAATGTGGCTCTCTACCCGTGCGAGAAGGTTCACGACTTCCTCATGCACCTTCGCTTCATCGATCACCGGGATGATCCCGGCGAAGCGGCGAAGCGGCTCGCGGCCGAGGAAGATGTTCGCGCCGATGTCGAGATGGTCCGCGAGCGCGAGATCCTGATAAATAGTCTCGATACCCGCTTCGCGTGCGGCCTTCGGCGAGGCAAATCGCACAGGCGAACCTTCGAAAACGAGCTCTCCGCTGTCCGGCGCATAGACCCCGGAAATGATTTTCATCAATGTGCTCTTGCCGGCGCCGTTGTCGCCGACGACCGCCACAACCTCACCCGCGTTGAGCTCGAAACTCACGCCCTTGAGCGCATCGACCGCGCCGAACCGCTTGCGCACGTTCCTGATTTCGAGCAGTGCCGCCACTCGCAGCTTTCCTTCTTCCCGAGCGCCACCAACCACCGCTTACGCTTTTTGCGAGGGCAGCAACCGCCTCACCGGACACCCTGTCAGGGTGTCACCACGGTGACCTGCAATACCCCCCGCACCTCGCACTGTCGACTCCGCGCAATGGACCGGCCGCATCGGTATGGGCGTTGAGCGGCCACATCGCCACCACGCCCCTGCAGGCTTGCTTTTAATTTAAGTCTGCCACGCCATGCCGGCAGGGTAGCTGTAAGCAGCGAGCGAAGCGGGCTTGAGCGCAGCGCTGAAGCCGGGGTTTTGCGGTGGCATGTAGCGTCCGTCGCGGATCACCACCGGGTCCACGAAATGCTCGTGCAGGTGATCGACATATTCGAGCACGCGGTTTTCCAGCGAAGCGGAAACCGCGATGTAATCGAAGATCGAGATGTGCTGGACCAACTCGCAAAGTCCCACCCCGCCGGCATGCGGGCACACCGGAACGCCGAATTTCTTCGCCATCAACAGCACCGCCAGAGCCTCGTTCACGCCACCGAGCCGGGCCACGTCGATCTGGCAGAAGTCAAGCGCGTGCGCCTGCAGGAATTGTTTGAACATCACGCGGTTGTGGCAATGCTCGCCGGTCGCCACCCCGATCCCGAGCGGGCGCACCGCTTCGGCCACCCGGGCATGGCCGAGGATGTCGTCGGGGGAAAGCGGCTCTTCGATCCACCACGGCTTGAAGGCGGCGAGTTGCCGCATGTTCGCGATTGCCTCGTCGACCTCCCACACTTGGTTCGCGTCCATCATCAGCCGCCGGTCCGGGCCAATCTCCTCGCGCAAGAGCCGCGCCCTTCTGAGATCGTCGTCGAGGTTGCTGCCAACCTTCTGCTTGAAGTGAGTCCAGCCGCGCTCGATCGCGGCGCGGCAGAGATTGCGCAGCTTCTCGTCCGAATAGCCAAGCCAGCCGGCCGAAGTCGTGTAGGCGGGGAAGCCGCGCATGCGCATCTCGTGCTCGCGCTCCGCCTTGCCCGACGCATTGGCCTCGAGAATGGCGCGGGCCTCATCCGGGGTCAGCGCATCGGTGACGTGGCGAAAATCGATCGCGCGCACGATCTCCGGCGGCGTCATGTCGACGAGCAGCTTCCACAACGGCTTGCCCGCGACTTTCGCCCACAGATCCCAAAGCGCATTGATGATCGCCGCGGTCGCTAGATGGATTGCGCCTTTCTCGGGGCCGATCCAGCGCAACTGGCTGTCGCCGGCCAGCCGGCGCCAGAACTTGCCGGCGTCGGCCATGATGCCTTCGAGCGTGCGGCCAATCGCGATCGGCGCCAGGGACTCGATCGCCTTGACGCAAATTTCATTGCCGCGGCCGATCGTGAACGTGAAGCCATGTCCCACCAGCCCGTCCCCGGCGTCCGTCTCGATGAGCGCGAAAGCCGCCGAATAGTCTGGCGCCTGGTTCATCGCATCCGACCCGTCGAGCTGGCGCGAAGTCGGGAAACGCACATCGTGTGCCGTGATCTTCGTGATCGTCCGCGCCATCGCAACCTCCGCCCACGCAACCGCTCGCGCTCCTATAGAGCAACTGGGCGGCACTGAGAATCCGGACCCGCGGCGGGCGCCGCAGCAATTCGAACGCCGGCGCGTGCGCCCCTGGGCGTGCAGCGTCTGCCACATCGAACGAGACCTGCGGGCGCGCCGGTCGTTCGCCGCGCGCCGCCGGTTTCTGCTACGATTTGCAACAAAACGCTCCTGTTGCGTTTCGCTGGATGGAGCTAATCTCCCCCGGTGGCGCCAGCAAGGCGCCGACCAGCCAGGGAGATTCCACGATGCCCGTCCCGAAGCAGACCAATCATCGCTCGTCCAGCCGGCTTGCCCGGCTCCGCCGCCGCCACCCCGCCCTCACCGCTCTTGCCGCTTTCGCTGCGGCAACCGCATTGGCCGGCTGCGTGGTGGTGCCGGCACGTCCGGCCTATTATCGGCCGGTGCCGGTGCGTCCCCATGCTTATGTGGTCTTCTGAGGCGCGGCGATTCCTGCGCCATGTGGCGGGTTGCGGCGGAAATGGCCAACGCTCTTAGGCCGCATCATGGCGGCCGGCCGTCCCGGGAGGAATCCAGCCGCACCGAAGGCCGCATCCTCGACGTGGCAAAGGGCCTTTTCTTCCGGCAAGGCTTTGCTGCGACCAGCATGGAGCAGGTGGCGGCGACCGCCCGCATTTCGAAGCGCACGCTCTATGCGCGATTCCACGACAAGGCAGCCCTGTTTCGCGGCGTCGTGGATCGGCAGGTGAGCGGCTGGCGCGGCCATTTCGAGGCCGAGGCAAGCGCGCCCGGCTCTCTTCCGGCTGCACTCTTGCAGGCGGCAAACGGTATCCTCTCCGTCGCATTGGAGCCCGAGGCGCTGGCCTTGCATCGCATCGTGGTGGCCGAGGCAGAGCGCTTCCCCGAGCTGGCACGCACGCTTGCCGCAGCGAGCACCGCCGGGGTGGAGTGGCTGGCCGCCCTGCTCGCGCGCTTCCCCGCGGGCGCCCGGCTTCCCCCGGAGGAGCGGATGTTCGCCGCCGAGCAGTTCCTCCTGATGGTCGTGAGCGGGCCGCGCCGGCGCGCTCTCGGCCTCGGCCACCCGCTTGATGCCGCCGGCCTCGCGTCCTGGGCCACCCGCTCGGTCGCGTTTTTCCTGACCGGCCTGCAAGCCGATCGCGCCTGACTGAAACCGTGAAACGGTTCCGGAAGCATCGAGCCGCGACAAGAAATAGCGGGCATCGTCAGTCCTCGCGAACACGCCCTCGAAGCTGAGGCCGCCCGCGTAGCGAGCGCGGAGGCACAACCGGCGCCCACCGACGCCCGACCCAGCCTCGACGATAGGCACGTTGCCAAGGCGAAACCCAGGCGATCACGGCCAGATTTGACAGGTAGAGCGCCATACTAGAC
>JBOHMN010000663.1:0-2542 GCA_050730175.1 Acetobacteraceae bacterium
GCCTCAGGCCTTCGCCACGCCTATGAAATCCTCTGGGGCGACGATGACCCCGGAGCGGCGGACTGGGTGCGTGCGGAGTTCGAGCATTTCTGGCACCAGGGCATCGATCTTCCCGATGCCGTGGTGAAGCACGTTGCCGCCATGGCGAGGCGGATCGAGTACCGCTCGATCGAAGAGGCGCGCGATGCTGAGGGCGCGGTGCCGGCCGAGGCGGTGCTCGCCGAGCGCCCTATCTACAAAGGCGGGCAGATCCTCCGCTCCTGGCAGAAGCGTTTCGTGCAGACCTGCATCGAGGATTGGCGCCTTTACGGCAAGGCGCGCTACCTGCTCGCCGACGACGTGGGTCTCGGCAAGACATTGTCGATGGCGGCTTCCGCGTTGGTCCTCTCCATGCTGGACGACAAGCCTGTGCTGATCCTCGCCCCCGCCACCCTGATCTGGCAGTGGCAGGAGGAGCTCGAGGACAAGCTCGGCATCCCGGCGGCAGTCTGGTCGACGCAGAAGAAATGCTGGCTGGATGGCGAGCGGCGGGCGCTCTCCCAGCGCGGGGAGCCGGCCCAGGTCGCGCGATGCCCCGGGCGGATCGGCATCGTATCGACGGGCCTGATCGTCAACGGCGATGATGCCGCCGAACGCGGCGCGCTCGCGCGGAAATCCTTCGGCGTCGTCATCCTCGACGAGGCGCACAAGGCGCGCAACGCGCGGGACGCGGGCGGGCGCGACGCCGCGCGGCCGAACAATCTTCTCAGATTCCTGCACCAGGTCGCTGCGAATGCAGAGAGCGTGATTCTTGGCACGGCGACCCCGATCCAGCTGGGGGCCGTCGAGTTGTGGGATTTGCTGCACGCGCTCGGCCATGGTGCCCCGCAGGTGCTCGGCACGCCATTCGATGGCGGGGAGTGGGTGCGGGAGGAATCGATGGAATTTCTCACCGGCGCGCGCCAGTGGCCGGTGAGCGAAACTGGCCGTTGGGGCATGTTTCGCAATCCCCTGCCCCCGAACGAGGAGCACCGCGTCTTCCGCAACATTCGCGATGACGCGGAACTTCGGCGGGACGCGCTTGTCGGGCCGCGGTTCGATGCGCTGCACCGGGACACGCGCGCAGACTTTCTCAGCGACTTCGCAACGCTCGCCGAGCGCCACAACCCGATCGTGCGGCGGGTGGTTCGCCGCACCCGGCCAATGCTGGAAGAGCAGGGGCTGCTCAAGCGCATCGGCGTCATTACCCACCCGCGTGCGGACGACGGCCTGGCGCCGCATCTGTTCGACGGCGAGGGGCTGGAGATGAACCTTCCGTTCAAGACCGCCTACGAGGCGGCGGAAAAATTCAGCAGGCAGTATGCGCGGCGCTGCCCGGGGGCGGGGTTTCTCAGGACGATTCTGCTGAGGCGTATCGGTTCCTCGGCGAAGGCCGGGCTCGAGACGGCGCGCCATCTGTTGAATCGCCTCGCTGGATCTCCGGTGCCCGAGGAGGAGATTGGCGATGAAGGCGCGCCGGAGACGGCAGAAGTCCCCAACGCGGAGGAGATCCGGTTCCTCGGCGACGTCGTACGCAATCTGGACGCCGTCGTTTCAGGCTCCGAAGTCGATCCCAAGGTGCAGGTGGTCCTGCACTATCTCCGTGACCGAAGCTGGCTTCCCGAGAACGGCGCGATCATCTTCAGCCAGTACCTGACGACGGCGGAATGGGTTCTGGACGCGCTCTGCGCCGTGTTTCCGGGGGAGCCGGTCGCGCTTTACGCCGGCGGGGCCGCATCCTTCGTCCAGCGCGGCGATGAGCGCCACACCGCCAGCCGCGAACAGATCAAGGAGCGCATCTAGGCAGGCGAAATCAGGCTCGTCTGCGCGACCGACGCTGCCTGCGAGGGGCTCAATCTGCAGCGCCTCGGGGCGCAGGTGAACATGGACATGCCGTGGAACCCTTCGCGGCTGGAGCAGCGCAAGGGCCGCGTTCAGCGCATCGGCCAGGTGCGCGACAATATCCACGTGCTCAACCTGCGGTATGCCGGGACCGTCGAGGATGAGGTTTACGCAGCGCTCTCTGCGCGCTTCGGCGATATCTTCTCCGTGCTCGGCCAGCTTCCCGATTCGTTCGAGGATGAGTGGATTACCGCTGTCCTCGACGACCGCAGTGCCGTGCGGAATTTCTCGCAACGCGTCGCGACGACGAAGCCGCCCATGGAACTCCGCTACCTGCGTGATGTTGCCGACGACGAGGGGCTCGATTGGGAATACACGGAGAAGGTGCTTTCCTCGCGGGACATCGATGCGTGGATGCGCCGTGGGTGGTGATAGCAGTGTAGGCATGCGGGTGAGGCGGCGGCGCCTGCGATCCAGATTTCGCTCCTGGTCGTCGTCGAGGCGTAGCGTAGCCAACCGCCAGCGATGCCGCGCGGCAGACGAAAGCCGTCGTCGAACACGGTCTTTTCGGCCTCGGTGCGGATTACAAAGCGGGCGGGTGTTTCGGGGCGGTCATTCCCGAATTGGGGGTTTTCTGATGCGGCGCCGCTCAAAGGAAGGGCTCACCCGACCGCCTCGAACT
>JBOHMN010000664.1:0-4264 GCA_050730175.1 Acetobacteraceae bacterium
ACACCAAACTGCGAACAGAGAGAACAACGGGCGGCGGCGGCCCACCTTTTTCGCGGCGCCTTTCAGATGGTGTCACCCAGGCTGCGGCAGCGCGGGAGCAGTTCTCTTCCTGTTCCCGCGAGTGCCAACAATACGTAACGACAGTGCAACGGCATCTCCCCGGATCACGCGCCCGTGATCGTCCCGGATGCCGAGCCGAAAAGCACCGCCGGTGCATTCGTCCATATGACTGACTCTGACGGCATCGGGACGGCACCGTGATGGCATCGCCACGGCACTCGGACGGCACGTCGGGAGACGGCGGCGAGGTCGGCATCGCCGCCAAGCGCGTTCGACGATCACAAAATCGTGACTATATGGGCGCCGACCGCCATTCGCAAATCGTGGTGCCAGCCTCTCGGCATGTCCGACGCCAGTGTTGGCCGTCTCTTCCGAAAACGCCGTCTACGGCGCTATGCCCGGCACGGAAACATCTACGCGTGGCTTCGGACCTATCACGATCAGCTCGCGGACGCACTCGCCAAAGGTGAACAGTCGTGGTCGTCCTTGGTCGCGGAGATGGGCCGGGACGGGGTCGTCGGGCGGGATGGGCAGAGGCTGACCCCAAATGCTGCGCTCAAGGTATGGCGGCGAGTCTGCCGGGACGTCGCGAGTCTGCGTCAGGCTCCCTCGGCGCGGCCGGGCTCGGTGTACCCATCGCGAATGCAGAAGAACGCGCGGCCGATCCCAATGGCCTCGCCGCAAGGCGGTGCGCTGGTGGGGGGCTCGACGGCGAATGCTGGCAAGGACGACGAGCCGTATGACTGGCGGAAGCGCCTGGCACAGCTCAATCGGACGATCGATGAACGTAGTGGCAGGAAAGGATAGCGGATGGATGGGACTAGCAAGCTCGAGGCAGCCGTGGCGACTGCAGCGGCGAGCAATTCGAAGCTCATAATTCGTGGTGGTCGCGGGCGAACCGGAGGCAGCACCGGATCGGATGTAATGATCCAGCGAGGTCGGTTTCAGGGGCGGAGGGTGAAGCCGCTTGATGGGGACCTGCGGAGCAGGACGCTGAGCGCGTTTTATCCGGCGGTGGACAAGAGCGGGCGGCCAATTCTCGACGGAGCGAGTACACCGAGGACCGATGAGCTGCCCGACATCAAGGAATGGATGTCCGGGGAATTGGACAGCATAGTCGCCGATCGTGTTTCCCGGGTGCTGGATCTGAGCGGGGGCGACCGGGTGATGCAAGAGTATGTGCGCGACCTGGCGCTGATAGATTTCTGCCGGGAGTTCGCGGTGGACCCGGTGGTCGCGGTCTATGTCGGTCCAGAGATGGAGGACTTTCGGCATGCCACCCAGTTTCTGCTCTCGGGTGAGTTTGCCTGTGACCGAGTGCTGCTGGTTCTGAATGAAGGCGTGATCCGCCAAGGGCAGACGACCGCCGGGGCATTTGACCCGATCCGGTGTCATCCGGACTTCGAACGACTGCTCAGTCAGGGGGCGCGACCGATGTTTCTGCGCCGGCTGACCTGCATGTCGGTCCTGCGGGAGCGCGGATTGCGGCTTTATGAGTTACTTGACCGTTCACCTGGGAGTGTGGGGGCGTCGGTCAGCCCGACCCTCTATCATATGACGAAGACGTGGCTCGATGGGTTCGAGCAAGAACTGAAAAATTCGGGAGCGGCGGAGTGGCTGCCGTGAGCCAGGGCGTTGCGCAGATCCGGGAGGCCGTAGCGCGGCTGATTGCTGATGGCCTTTCTGAGGGGATCGAATTGGATGGTCCGCTTGGGCGATGGCTGGGCGGTCAGGCTCAGGCGTTGGAGGCCCTGGCGGATGTGCTGGACGGGCAATCGAGCCGTTTCGAAGAGATAGTGGCCCGGATCGACGCGGCAGCAGACGTCGAAATCCGGAAGCTGGCGACCGCGATCGAGGCTGCCAGAAAGCTTATGAAGCAGGGGGAACTCGCGCTTGCGCAGGCGCGCAACGCGGAACTGGCGTTGGTGGTCCACAAGGAGGAGCTCACGATCCGGATGATCAGGGAGACTTTGCCGCTGTTTGCTGACCGGCTCCACGACGCATTGGTGATCCGCGAGCACCGGTGGAACAGGGAGTCGCTCTTCCGGCGGTATGCGCTGGTAGCTGGGGCGGTCTTGGGGGTGTTTGTATGCGGTTATCTGGTTGCTGCGTGGCAGGGGGACAATCGGATCATGGCGTTCGACGACTGCGTCGTGCACCCAATTCAATCCGGGGGGCATGTGTACTGCAATATCGATAGTTGGTTTCCGCGCAGCCCGAGGTGAAGAAGTAGCGGCCCGTTCGCGAACCAGCCGGCCAGGCTGGGGTTCTCTTGGAAGGAGGGCCGCCGATGCACGGTTTCGGTTGCGATCGGGTGTGGGTGCTTGGCGGTGGCGGTGAGCGGATAAAGCGACGCTGGTCTCGCGTAGTGAATTGCCTGGTGGGGTTGGGATTGCTCATCCCGTCGTGCTGTGGCTGGGCGCAGGTGGCGACGACCTTGAACGGCCCGCCAGTGGAGGTGACTCCGTACGTGCAGGAGCCCGGGGTGCCGTTGATCACCATGGTTCCCGGGACGGCGAGTCTGCCGCCAGGGGCCGGCGGCGGTTCGGGGACGAGCACTGCAACAGGTGGCGGGAGCGGGGAGGGGGACGCCGGGAGTGGTGGAGGCGGGAGCGATCCGCTCGGCACGATGCTGAGCACGTCGTGGGGGATTACAGCGATCGGCAATGCGGAGGCTGTCGGGATCAATCCGGCTGCGCTTGCCGCGACCTGCGTGCTGGAGAGTGGGTGTGGTACGGATGTCGGAAGCAGCGGGGCGCAGGGTGTGTTCCAGATGTTCCCGGCTGCGTTTCAGGAAGGGCTCCAGACTGCGCTGGGGGCAAATCCAAGGCTTGCGCCGCAGATTGTTCCAGGGAGTGCGGGCATGACTGATCCGACGACGGAGGCAATTGCGGCGTCAGGGTATTTGTTGCAGGCGGCCAACAGCCTGGAAAGCGCCGGGGTCAGCAGCCCGACCGTTCTTGATGTCCGGGGATATTATAACTTTGGGCCGAGCAATGGTTCGACGCTGGCAACGGCACAGGATAGCGAAACGATGGCCTCGATTCTCTACAATGTCTCGCCACAAACGCTGGCTACGAATGGGATCGCGCCGGGAGAGACAGTTGGGCAGTGGCGTGCATCTGTAGCCGGGCTAATTGGTAATGCCGCTGGCCAACCGGTGAGTTTGTAGGAGGTAACACGCAATGAAAGCTGTTCTGCTGTCGTTGTTAAGTGTAGTCCTTGCCTCCGCCGCAGAGGCGCAGCCGGCAAGAGTTGTAGGTCCGTTGCCAGGGTACGGCTGTATGGTTTTGAATTTGAGCCAGCAGCAGTCGATGAATCCGTCAGCGCACGTCTTGCTTCGAACGGCACCGTCGAAGAATGCACCGGTGGCGGGGTATGCGCCGGGGATAATGATAGTGCCGATGCCGCTAAGGAGCGTCGGCGGATTCACAGAGGTATTGTTCCCGACTGGAAGCTCCGTTTGGATAAAGTCACAGCTGCTACAGCCATATCATAGCGTTGGAGATCCTGCAGCGAAGTGCCGTGCCGTCCGGCTGTCGAATGGGCGCGTAGGCTTCGAGACCTATCATTGACTGGAACTACCGTGGCGGTCGTCAAAGGGGAACGTTTCGTGGGTCGGTGCGCGAGCAGCCGCACATGGGCGCGGCGGTGGCGGAGCGGGCTACTGGTCCTTGAATGCCTGTGGGTTGGCGAGCCGCAGCAGCGTTTCGCAATGACACCGTTTGGGCCGGCACCAGCACACGAGGTCGCGGCCGGCGAGGGCGGGGAGCTTGGCGAGTAGTTTTGGCTGCGCGCTGATCCACGTTTGGTATTTGTCGCACACATCGTCTCGGCTGCCGTCGCGGCCGATGATGAATGGATTGCCCCAGGTCGACGGCCGGCCGCAGTAGACTGCGTTGCCGGGAATAGGGTCGGTCCTCTTATTGAGAATGCGCGGGTTTCGTGTCGTCGTGCGCGCAGGGTGGTTCATACCTTCGACTCCGATGGTGAGAGGCGGGGTCCTTGCTGACCCCGCTTCGGGTGGTTCGATCAAGCGGCGAGGGAGATCGGCCGAGTAGCGATCGCGCGATGGGCAGCGCGGGCGAGGATCTTGAGGTCGAGGTATTTTTCGACGTCGTTCATGTCCCGCCATTCGAGAATGTCAGCTGCCGACGAGGAAGCGCGCTCTGCCGGCGGGAGGCCTTCAGAGGCGCGCGCTTCG
>JBOHMN010000665.1:0-10115 GCA_050730175.1 Acetobacteraceae bacterium
GTTTGTTACCGAGCGGATCATCTCTTCCGGCGAATTGTGGCCTGCCAGCATGAGGGTGTTGGTCATGCGCGGCATCGGCGCGTACGCATAGGATTGCCGCCGCCCATTCCCGGTTGGCCGCATCCCCATCAGCCGCGCGTTCAACCGGTCCTGCAGGAAACCGGTGAGAATTCCGTCTTCGATCAGCACGGTACGATGCGATGGTGTGCCTTCGTCATCGACGGTGATGCTGCCGCGCCTCTCCGCCATGGTGCCATCATCGATCACGGTAATGCCGGGTGCGGCGATGCGGCTTCCGAGCAGGCCGGCAAAAGCCGACGTTTTCTTGCGATTGAAATCGCCTTCCAGGCCGTGGCCGATCGCCTCGTGCAAGAGAATGCCCGGCCAGCCGGGGCCGAGCACGACGTCCATTTCTCCGGCCGGGGCGGGGCGGCTTTCCAGATTGACACGGGCCTGCCGCAACGCCTCGCGCACCGCAGCCTGCCAGCAGGAGGCCTCGGTGAGCGGCTGGTAGCCGAAGCGGCCGCCGGTGCCGTAGCTGCCGCTCTCGCGTCTTTCGTTCCGTTCCAGGACCACCGTCACGTTGAGACGGACGAGCGGGCGGAGATCGGCACTCCGCGTGCCGTCGGCACGGATGATCTGCACCGCTTGCCACTCCCCTGAGAGAGAGGCGCTGACCTGGCGCACCGCGGGATCAGCGGCGCGGGCATAGGCGTCGAGCTCGCACAGCAGACGGGAGCGGGCCTCGAACGGCATCGCTTCCAGCGGGTTGGCGTCGCTGTAAAGCCGGGCATTCGAGGCCGGCGGCGCGGCATCCCTCTGGCCAGCGGCGCCGGCGGGCAGCGCGGCAACGGTTGCCGCGCCACGTTCCAGCGCCGCGTCCGAGAGTTCGCCGGCGTGTGCGAAAAAAGTCGCCTCGCCGGCGACCGCTCGCAAGCCGAAGCCAAGCGTCGCATCGAAACCGGCGGAACGGATGCGCCCGTCATCGAGTGCAAGCTGCTCGCTCTGGCGGTATTCGAGATAGAGCTCGCCATCCTCAGCCTTGCCGAGTGCGCGGGCGATGATGCGCTCCGCAGCATCGCGGTCGAGCTCGGCCCGCGGCCGCTCGAAGAAGAGGCGGTCAGTGACGACCAGCGGCGACTGCCCGAAGTCGGCAGCGGGTATAATGGGCTCGCGCATCACGTACCTCCGATCTTTGCTGCAATCTGGCGAGGTGTGGCCCCGCACCGTTAATGTTCACGCGGGGCCCCCGGATTCAAGGGGAGCGACGCCCGCGGACGATCGTCACCTGCCCCTCGCGCTTGCGGCCGCCGCTCCGGCCCGCCCGGACAGTGACCCCAACAAGCGCGTGCCGGCTCACCCTTCGTCTGCGGCCCGGCGGGCAGCACAATACGCCCCGTCTGTCGCGGCACGGATCATCGTGGGGCGGGCTTGCCGGGATCGGGTATCGCGCGCGAAGCACGCCGCCCCTAGTACCCGAGACCAGACATGAGTGATAGGCTGTGACGGTCATCCGCCTTACGCCGTGCGGAGGCGACGCCTCGTTAGCACTTTGTCTTCAGTGGCATCTCGATGCCCCTATGGTTGTTGCCGAGGGCAACAACCGTAGGGGGCAGGACACTAACGCCAAGTACCCTTCGCGAAGTGCTCGGCCAGCTCACGATGGTCTTCTTGCGTCGGCGGCGGACTGGCAACGACCAGCGCGATTGTCCGTTTGTCGGCGCGGATCCCCCGCGCCTGCCCCGCGTCAGAGTGCAAGACCGCGCCCGGGCCCGCGTGTGCCAGTTCCTCGCTGCCAGATACCAGCGTTGCCTCGCCTTCGATAATCACCATCGTCAGATCGCTCCCCGGATGATGCACCGGAATCGCCTGACCCGGCTCCAGAGCCACGACCTTGGTGTCACTCTTCGTTGTCCTGGCGAGCGTCACCGCTTCGAACCGTTCTTTTCCGAACATCGCTTTCTCGCGAATCGACCTGATCAACATCGTTCAACTCCACAGTGCGGCTTCGCCGTGAGCGGCAGGGAGACGGAAGCCGCGAGCGTGGCGGCCGCCGCGTGCACGCCTGACACTGGCAGGAGCTCACGGTCGTTACGCGGCGGGTCAGCCGCTGGATACCCGTCTGCGCAGGAAAGCTGCATAATACACGTGTCTAGACTGCCGCACTGTGCGTTCGCCGCACGATCATGGAGACACCATGGGGTACTGCATCACGCAGTGCCACGTCGAGCGCCAGTTCTGGCCGCTCAGCGTGCGGGCCCCGGCGATCCGATGAACGGAACGATGACAGCGGCCGAAATTCAAGATTTCTTCGCGTAGAACTGGCACCACCCGTGGGGGCTGATCGGACTTGCGACGATCCTGCACGCATTTGGCGGCAAGAAATTAACGCAAGTCGAACACTCCTGGCCGTTGTTCGGCGTGTCCTGATACTTGGCGACCTCGTGCGCGAGTTTCGTTTGAGCCACTGCAGAGGCGGGCTCGGCAATCGCGCCAAGGACCGCGACCGCAGATGCAATTGCCGGCACGCTTTTCAGCAACGTCCGGCGGGATGTCTTTCTGTTCGGGTCTGCCGTCTTGTCTGCCATAGCCTGTCCCTCATAGCGGTCATCATAGCACGCGGAGCAATGTTCGGTTAGTGACGCGTCAAGCGCAAATCGCGTCCCATATATCGCAGTTTGCCGGATAAACAAAGCTGAAATTCTCTTCATTCCTGAGACGAATTAGCACCGTCCGACCGTCCCGCGCGTCGTCAACCGGCGAAATGCTGCACCTGGTATCTTGACCTTCACGCGACGTGCGCATGATGCGGTCGGAAATTTCGCAGTTTTCGTTCGCATCGCTGCCGCGTATCCTGAGAAGCTTAAAGAGCGCAGCGCCTATTCGCAGGCGACCCAGAGCTCGTCGATGATCGCGAGTGTTTCTGTCGTCGCGGCAGCAATCCGGCGGAGCGCCATCCGGTCATGCACGGTCTCGACGGCGCCCGAAAGATGGACGATCCCGTCGGCTGCGGAGATGCCAACACGGTCGCACAGCGTGCCGGCCTCCGCCTGCCAGCGCGCCGCGATCGCGCGCTCGATCCCGAGATCGGCGGATTCTCCGAAAGGCGTCTCCGAGACCGTCGGGCGGAGCGTGTCGCTCAGCGGGGCGCGGCGGACGAAAGCGGCGAGCTTACCTCCCGAATAGAGCGGAACCCGGTCGGCTCCCGGGCTGGCGCGACGCAGCTGCTCCGATGGCACGCGGCTTTGGGCAGCGGCCCGCAGCGCATCTCCGAGGTGCGATCTTTGCCGCAGGTCTGTCATGATGGTCATTCGCTTGGTTTCTCCCCTTTTGCGCCAGGCCAGCGACTGGGCTTGCCCGGCTGACGCAGGCGACAAGACAACGTGGCGAGCGGTTGCATCGAGGTCGTTGATCTTGCGCAAACAGGAAGCCCTGGATCAGCCGGCGCAGAACCCAGCTCAGCCATCACTCGTCATTGCGCCGCCGGCCGAGGCAAGAGGGTGCGCCGGTCAACCAATCAGCGCGTGCAAAGCGAGCGTCGCCTGGTCCACATCCTGGGCGAGCGCCGCTGCTGCTTTCGCACCGTCGCGCCGCTCGAGCGCGGCCAGGATGGTGCGATGCGTTACATTCGCCGCATGCCAGTTGCCCGAACTGCGCAGCACATGAAAATAAGGTCCGATTTGCAACCAGAGGGATTCGATGATGCTCAGCAGAACCACCGAATCGGCGGCGCGGTAAATGGTGAAATGAAAACCGTGGTTGGCCGGGACGTAACGCCGCCCGTCCCGTTGATCGGCCGCGAGTTGCATGCGGGCGATCAGCTCTGCCAGGCGACCCAGATCCGCCGCGCCGATCTGCTCAGCCGCCCACGAGACCGCAAGCCCCTCGACCTCCCGGCGCACCCGGCTCAAGTCGGCGAGGCGCGCTCGCGTCAGCCCGGGAATACCGACCGAGCGGCCGGCAAGCACAGTCATCGCCTGCTCGGCGATCAGGCGGCGCAGTGCTTCGCGGACCGGCATCGTGCTCACCTGGAAGGATTGCGCCAGGCCCTGGATGGTCAGCGTCTGACCGGGGGCGAGTTCGCCGTTCAGGATCATCGCGCGAAGCTCGCGATACACCCGATCCTGCACGGTCGCGCGCGCAACCGGGCGTAGAGGCAGCTTGGCCTCATGCACGCCGCGTATTGCGCCGGCTCTTTCCTGCATCCTGCACCCCACCGTCGCGGCGGCACAGATCTCGCGCACCACCTTGCGGGTGCTTTGATCCTTGATCTATGATCACTTCGGTGTCGAGAGAAAAATGCCGCGCCACGCGCGGCAAGCCGCGGCCGGCACCCGGCGCGGCGCAACGATGAGGAGGGAGCACACCGTGAGATGGACCAGTACTGTCTTGGCTGCAGCGTTCGCCTGCGGACTGCTGGCTGTCCAGAGTCCGGCCCAGGCGGCGCCGCACAAATACAAGATTTTTCTGTCGATGAGCTTCATCGGCAATGACTGGCAGGCCGAGGCAGAGAACATGATCAAGGCGATGGCTGCCTCGAAAGATTATCGCGACAAGGTCGATCTCAGGGTGCAGGTCGCCGGGCCGAACGCGACCCGCCAAATCCAGCAAATCAACGCGATGGTGCAGCAGGGTGCGCAGGCAATCATCGTCTATCCAATCTCGCCGACTGCTCTCAATGAAGTGGTGAAGCACGCCTGCGCGCGGCACGTCGTGATCATTGCCTACGATTCGGTGATCACCGAGCCGTGCGCCTACAACGTCCACATCGATCAACTCGAGGCCGGTCGCGTGCCGGCCGAGTGGTTGGTGAAGAAGCTCGGCGACAAGGGCAACATCGTCGTGGTCACCGGTGTGCCGGGCACCTCTGTGGACACCGACCGCACGGCAGCGGCGCTGGCAGTTTTCAAGAAGCATCCTGGCATCCACATCATCGCCGAAGGTAACGGGATGTGGAGCCAGGCAGTGGCACGCACGGTGCTGACCAAGATCCTGACCACGCACCCGTGGAGCACGATCGACGGGTTGTGGATGCAGGCCGGCTGCTACACCGCGACCGCGATGGAGAAGGAAGCGGGCATCCCCAATGACAAGCTCAAGCCGTGTGCCGGCGAAGGATCCAACGGCCATCGCATCCAGATGCTGCCGGTGGGAGATCAGCAAGTGAAGGGTGCGCATGGCACGTACGCGCCGCTCGGCCTGCCCAGCTTCTCGTATGCCTCACCGCCCTATTCCGGCGCGCTCGCACTCAAGCTCGCGGTCGACGTGCTGGAAGGCAAGAAAGTGCCGAAGTTTACCAAGCTGCCGCTGCCGGAAGTCACCAACCAGACGGTCAAGCTCTGCGAAAACGGCACCTGGAAGGAAATGGAAGAGGGTTGCAACGTCTTCCAGCCGGCGGTCATCAGCAATCCGGGCTGGTTTGCCTCGATCTACTCCCCGCGCACCCCCGAGTCCGGCCTGCAGGCTGCGTTGAACGGCAAGCCCGAGCAGTGAGCGTGACGGAGCGGGAGGAGCAGGTCCTCCCGCCCACGTCGGCGGGCGGGATGGCGCTCGCCGCTCTCGAGGTCAAACGTATTAGCAAAGCCTACGGCGCGACGGTGGCGCTGGCAGATGCCACCTTCAGCGTTGCTGCCGGTGAGGTGCATGCCCTTCTGGGCGAGAATGGCGCCGGCAAGTCGACGATGGTGAAGCTCCTGTCCGGGCTGATCAGGCCGGACCGCGGCGAAATCGCCTTGTCAGGCAAGCGGGTCGTTCTGGACAGCCCGGCGGCCGCCCGCCGCCATGGTATCGTCACCGCGTTCCAGGAACTGACGCTGGTGCGCGATCTCAGCGTCGCCGACAATATGTTGCTGCCGAATGCGCCGCGCGGGCCGCTCGGCCAGCTCCGCCGGCGCCAGGGCGAGCGGCTGGTTGCGGCACACCTCGCCGCAATCGGTCTTGGCGACATCGACCCGCGTGCCGGGATGTACGAGCTCGAACTGGCGGACCGCCAGAAGATCGAGATCGCCCGCGCGCTGTTCCGCCGCCCGCGCATTCTTCTGCTCGACGAGCCGACCTCGACGCTTGCCGGCCGCGATATCGACTGGCTGAGCGCTCAGATCGCTTCCTTGCGTGCTCAAGGCGTTACGATCGTCTTCATCACCCACCGGGTGCGCGAAGTCAGACGGTTCTGCGACCGCCTGACCGTGCTCCGCAACGGCGAAAGCATCGGCACGGCCGAGGTCGCCGCCATCAGCGACGATGCGGTGATTCGCATGATCATCGGCCGCTCGCTCGCCGCTGCGTTCCCGAACCGTCCCGCGAACCGCCGGCCCGGCGCGGCGATGCTCCGGGTCGATCACATTGCTACCGCCGGCAAATTGAACGATGCGAGCTTCAGCTTGGCGGGAGGCGAAATCCTCGGCATCGCCGGTCTGCAGGGTATGGGCCAGCATGAGCTTTTTCTCGCTTGCTTCGGCATGGCGCCGCTCACCGCCGGCCACCTCTTCGTCGATGAGCGCGAGGTAGTGCTCGCCTCGCCGCGCGATGCGATCAGGAAGCATATCGGTATCAGCCTGGTGCCGGAGGACCGGAAGACCGAAGGTCTGTTCCTCAAGCTTGCCGGCCGTTTCAATGTTTCGTTGCCGGTCGCCCACCGCTTCGCGCATTTCGGCGTGATCGACACCGCGCTCGAGACCAAGGCGGTAGCGCGCGCGCTGGCGCAGGTCGAGGTGCATCCCCGTGCGCTCTATACGCCCGCCGGTGCCTTCTCGGGCGGCAACCAGCAGAAGCTCGTGATCGCCAAGTGGCTTCTCGCCGAGAGCCGCATCCTCTTGCTGTTCGACCCGACGCGGGGGGTTGATGTCGGCACCAAGTACCAGATTTACCTCCTGATGCGCGCCTTTGCCGACGCCGGCGGCGCGATCCTCTTCCACTCCACGGAGATCCCCGAGATCGTCAATATGTCGGACCGCGTGCTGGTGATGTACGCGGGCCGGACAGTCGCCGGATTTGCCGGGGCGGCGATCGAGGAAGAAGCAATCATGCGGGCCGCGCTCGGCGAAGCAGAGACGTCGCGGAGTACTGCTGCGTGAGTGGCGCGGCGCTCGCGCTCGCGCGGCGGCCGGTCAACTGGCAGCGCTTTTTCGCACGCCACCGCGGCCTGATCATTGCGTGTGTCGTTTTCGTGGTGCTGTTCCTCTCGGTCGATCTGATCACGCCGGGTTCCTTCAGCTATTTTGAATTCAGTTTCATGTCCGCCGGCGGCGCGACGCTTGCTCTCGCCGCGATGGGCCAGACAGTCGTCATTCTCACCGGCGGCTTCGATCTCTCGACCGGCGCTGTCATCTCGCTCGTCAATGTCGTGCTGGCGAGCGCGATGGGAAACTCGCTCGGCTCCGAAGTCGCATTTTTCTTCGTCGCCCTGGCGCTCGGAGCCCTGGTCGGTGCGTTCAACGGCTTCTTCGTTGCCGTCGTCAGGATACCCTCGATCGTCGTGACGCTGGCCGCGATGTTCATCGTCCAGGGCATCACATTGCTGATCATGGAAAAGCCGGGTGGCAAGATCGCGCCAGGATTCATCGCCTTCTTCACCGGAGCAGCGATCCCCAACGTCTTACCGGCGCCGATCATCGTCCTGATCGTCGCGGGCGTGGTCTGGCTCCTCATCAAACATTCGCGCTTCGGCGTCGGGCTCTACGCGGTCGGCAGCGATCCCGAGGCCGCCTTCGCCGGCGGCATCCGCACGCGCCGCGTGCTGTTTTTCGCCTACGTGCTCTCGGGGCTTTTTTACGGGGCGGCGGGCGCCTTCATTTCCGCGCAGACCGGTTCGGCGGATCCGCTCATCGGGCGGCCGATGCTGCTCGAAGTGTTCGTCGCGGTCGTGCTTGGCGGCACGCTGCTCGGCGGCGGCCGGGGTGGCTGCATCGGCTCGATCGTCGGCGCTTACATTCTCATGATCGTCGTCAACATTCTTCTGGTGTTGAACGTCTCCGCATATTTCAGCTCGGTCGCCGAAGGTGTCATCCTTTTGCTCGCGGTGCTGGCTGCCTCGCTGAACCGGGATTCGCCGATCGGCTATTACGTACGCCTGGCCCACGACAAGCTCGCGGCGCGCGCTCGTGGCGCGTTGGCGCGCATGCATACCGGCGGCGGCGCGGCGCCCGACCTGCCCGCGCCCGGTGGCGCCGGCACGATCGCCGCCTCCTCCTGGTTCACCCGCCACCGGGAAGCGGTGCGCATGATCGTGCCCGCTTATGTCGGGTTCATCGTCGTGCTCATCGTCTCGCAGTTCGTGTTCGGCGATACGCTCAACAACCCGGGATATTTCAATTCTCTCCTGGTGATTTCCTCTTTCCTCGCGATTCTCGCGCTCGGCCAGGGAGCCGCAATCCTGACCGGAGGGCTCGACCTTTCCGTGCCGTGGATGATCGCCTTCATCGGCATCCTGACCGCCGGGCTCATTCACGGGTCCGATATCACGGCGATCTGGGCGGTACCGCTCGGGCTCGTGCTCGGGCTCGCGCTGGGCGCCGCGAACGGGCTCGGTATCGTGCTGCTTGGTCTGCCGCCGATCGTGATGACGTTGGCGATGAACGGCATCCTGCAAGGCGCAGCCCTCCTCTACAGCAACGGAACGCCCTCCGGTTTTGCCGCGCCGGTCGAACGGTGGTTCATGACCGGGCATTTTGCCGGCCCGACGCCGGCGGTATGGTTCCTCTGTCTCTTCGTGATTTTCTCTCTTGTTTTGCTCAGCCGCACCGTGTTCGGCCGGCGCATCTACGCAGTCGGCAACAGCCAGCTCGTGGCGCGGCTCAGTGCGGTCGGAGTTGGCGGCACGCTGATCGGCGTCTACGCGCTCTCCGGCTTCTGCAGCGGGCTGGTCGGCATCCTGCTGTCCGGCTTCTCCGGCCAGGCAAGCCTCGGCATGGGTGACGAATATCTGCTGCCTTCGATCGCGGTTGTGGTGGTGGGTGGCACGCTGATCACCGGCGGGCGCGGACACTATCTCGGCATGCTCGGTGGCGTGCTGCTGCTGACTGCACTCTCGACGCTGCTCGAGGGTACTACGCTGCCGAGTGCCATGCGCGACATCATTTTTGGCCTCGTCATGCTTGGCGCGGTGCTCGCCCAGAGCGAGCGGAGCGCCTGACCCACAAGAAGGAAGGCAATCGGAATGGTCGACCTGTTCGCCAAGGGACAAAGAGTTGTCGTGACTGCTGGCGCCGCGGGGATTGGCCGCGCGATCAGCGAAGCACTCGTCAAGGCCGGCGCACGCGTGCACATTTGCGACGTGGACCGCGCGGCGCTGGATTCCTGCAGCAACGCGCTCGCGGTCGGTGCGACGCTCGCCGACGTCGCCGACGAGGCCGACGTGGATCGGCTGTTTGATGACGCCCGCGGCGCGCTCGGCGGGCTCGACGGACTGGTCAACAATGCCGGTGTCGCCGGCCCGACCGGCGGGGTCGAGGAGATCAGCCCCAAGGAGTGGCGGCGCTGCATCGACGTCGACCTGACCGGCCAGTTTCTCTGCGCGCGGCGCGCAGTGCCGCTGTTGAAGGAAGCTGGTGGCGGCGCCATCGTCAACATGTCCTCGGCCGCCGGCCGGTTGGGCTACGCCTACCGCACGCCCTACGCGGCGGCGAAATGGGGTGTAGTCGGCTTCACCCAAAGTCTTGCCAAGGAGCTTGGCCCTGCCGGCATCTCCGTCAACGCCATCCTGCCGGGGATTGTCGCCGGCCCGCGCATCGAGCGCGTGATTACCGCGCGCGCCAACCAGCTCGGCCTCTCCTATGCCGAAATGGAGAAGCAATATCTCGAAAAGGTGTCGCTTCGCCGCATGGTCACGGCCGAGGATGTCGCGCATATGGTGCTGTTCCTGATTTCGCCGCTCGGGCGCAACGTCTCGGGCCAGTCGCTCGGCGTCTGCGGCAATGTCGAGACCTTGTGAGGGGCGATGTTCCGCATCGATCTGCTGGTGGATGCGCGGAATGAACTGGGCGAGGGCCCGCTCTGGGACGTTGACGAGCAGCGCCTCTATGGGATCGACAGCCACCGCAGCACGATCCATCGCGCCGATGCCCAGGGCGCCGGCGCCCGGAACGCGAGGCCGGCGGCTTGTTCGCGGTGCACGGGCC
>JBOHMN010000666.1:0-4377 GCA_050730175.1 Acetobacteraceae bacterium
TATCCAGTCCGACTCCGGGTTGCTTTGTGAGCCCGTGATTGCTGCGCTGCGTAACGATACAACTAGTAGCATTTAATCATGACTGACATTGCGGCAGAGCTTGGAGAGCTAGAGCGACAGGTACTCCAAGTCTTGGAGGGGGGGCGAGGTCACGGCCGACCAGGTGCGGCAGGCGCTCGACCGTCCTCTGAAGGAATCGACGGTGCGGACGGTGCTCGGCCGACTCGAGCGCAAGGGCTATCTCGTGCACGGTGTCGATCAACGCACATTCGTCTATCGGGCCGCGACACCACGTGCGCAAGTGGCGGCCCGGGCCGTCAAGCGAATCGCGGATTGGTTTTGCAACGGCTCACTCGACGAGGTGCTGGTCGGCATGGTCGAAGCGAAATTGCTCGACCGACGCGATCTCCAGAGAATCATTGAAAAGTGGCGAAGGAGAAGGCTAAAACCGGAGGCAAATGATGCTCACATCATCACCGAAGTGACTGTTCGCAGCAGCGCACTGATTGCGACTGTGTGGGTAGTGTTGAAAGTGTGCCAAGTCCGTGATGCACGGGGCGAGAAGCTCGCCCGGACCTTGGTTACAGCGGCTTTGCTCGCGCTGGCATTGCCATTCCGGTCGCTGCTTGCAGACACGGCGCAGCCGGAAATTGTTCCGGCGCGGCTTGCAGCGTCAGTGAACCACCTTGCGGATCTGCCGCCAGCGACGCATCGCTCGGCGCCGTGCTTCTTACCGTATATTTCCTGGGAGTGGCGGGGTTTGCTGCGCGCCTCGGAACGGGATTGCTCATAGGTGCGCGTTTGCGCCGCAACGCGCTACGGGTGGCGGGCGACTGCGGCATCGACGTGCGCCTGAGCGCGGGTATGCAAGTTCCGGTGTCGTTTGGATCGACCGTCTTGCTTCCAGTCTGCACTGTCAACTGGGACGCACGTACGATGCAGGCGGTGCTGCCTCACGACCGTGAGCACATGCGCAGGTCCTGATGCAGGTCGCTACCGAGTGTCCATCGTTCCAGGCGGCCGTACCGATGGCCATGCGTTCGACCTTGACGGCACGTATTCGCGAACTGATGGCGTCCGAAGACCCATCGGTACGCTTATCGGCCGATCGCAGGGTGATACTCGGCATGGCCGTCCTTTTTGTGAGCGCCATGATAGCCGCTTGTGCCACCAAACCGGTCGTATTGACCGGTGCCGCCGCTACTTCAATCCTCCGCGTCACCACGCTCCGACAGGTGCCGGACTTGAAAGCCTTTACTCTGACAAGCTACGACGACGGCACATCCAGGGGATGGCCGTGGTGCGCATCACGGTCGATGCAAGCGGGCGCGTCATTAAGACCAGTGTCGCCAGGGAGAGTCCGGCCGGCGTGGGCTTGGTCTCGGCTGCAGAGAGCGTCGCCCGCGAATACCGCTTCAACAATGCCCTGCACAGGCCAGTGATCACCACGCTGCCAGTTAAATTCGCGCTCCAGCACCCGGCCTCCGGCGCTGTAGAAACGAGCACGGCACCCGCAGCTCTGAAGTCCGGCAACAGGGCTGACATGGTGCAGCCGGCCGCAACACGTACAGGATCTCGTACCACCGCGAACCCATGACGTGGGCCCAGCGGGACGAACTGGGCCGCAGTTTCTGCACATCTTCAACTACACCCTGAGATCCGGGCCCGCTGCAAATACCGCCTTCTCCGACGCCGTCAAGAAATTAGCGGCCTTGCCCGTGGCCGCCCTACAGCAGGGCGATGTACGACCTGCCCGCTTCCGCCGCTGACGACAGCGAGCCGAGCCGGGCCTCTCCAGTTGCTCGGCATCTGTGTCACCCTGCCGTCGCGTATTCGCCCGACCGGGCCTGCGATCGGGATCGTGACCGAAGCCCACTGCCCTCACCTGCTGTGACGAATCGACGATTGCTTGAACGGGGCCAACGGACTATCGTGGCGATTGGCGTGCGCATCGCCCGAAAACACGGACTGAGTCCAGCGCAACCGGGCACTGGACGGGATTTGCGTCGCGGTACGCTGCGGGGAATGGGAGCCCAGCCTGTCTGTGCCGTGGTCTACGGGTCGCCGTTGACGGTCAATGTTGATCCGGGTGCGCGCAAGCCAGCGGCATAAGTACAAGCCGGGCAGATTCGCCGGCGCACGAGGGATCCGACCATGTTGAGAATCTTCTGTGCTGGCTGCGTCGCATTTGCTGCCAGCCTCGCGGGCGGCACGGTCGGTGCCGCGCCAATTGCATCCGCGACCGCGCCTGCGCAGGCCATGCCGCCTGCCTTGTTCGCTTCCCTGCACTGGCGTTTTATCGGGCCCTATCGGGGCGGCCGCACGGATGCGGTCGCGGGGATCCCCGGGAAACTCGCCGTCGCGTATATCGGTACCGTCGACGGCGGCGTTTTCAAGACGATTGATGCGGGCGTAACGTGGCAGTTGTTGTTCCAACACGAACCGGTCGCCTCGATCGGCGCGATTGCCATTGCGCGTTCCGACCCAAACGTCATCTACGTCGGCACGGGCGAAAATACCATTCGCACGGACGCCAGCTATGGGGACGGTGTCTACCGGTCCGACAACGGCGGCAAGACGTGGCAACACCTGGGCCTGGACGAGACCCGCCACATCGGGCGCATCCTCGTGAGCCCCAGCGATCCAAATGATGTATTGGTGGCTGCCCTGGGGCACGCTTGGGGAACCAACGTTCAACGCGGCGTATTCCTCAGCACCGATGGCGGCCTGCACTGGGAGAAAACGCTGTACGTTAACGACAGTACTGGCGCCATCGACCTGGCGCGGGATCCTGCGCACCCGGAAAGCATTTACGCCAGTACCTGGAACATGAACCGCCCACCCTGGTTCCAGTATCCGCCGCTGCACTATCCGGGCGCCGCAATCTACCATTCCGACAACGGTGGCAAAACTTGGCAGCAACCAGCGATGCAAGGGTTGCCGCCGGACATGGGCCGGGTTGGAATCGCGGTAGCGGATACCAAATCGGGCCCGCGTGTCTACGCGATCGTAAGTACCGGCACTCCCATCGGCGAAAACAGCTCCGGATCCGGTACTGGCGTGTATCGTTCCGACGATGATGGTGCGCACTGGACGCTTGTCAATGACACCGCCCGCCTATTGGGACGTGGGTGGTATTTCGGACGCATTACGGTGGACCCGGCCAATCCCGACGTATTGTATATCCCCAACACCACGTTGTACCGCTCCACCGATGGCGGCAAGCACTTCACGGCGCTTAAGGGATCACCGGACGGCGATGATCTGCAGCGTCTGTGGGTCGACCCCAAGGATGCAGACCACCTCATTGCCAGCGCCGATCAGGGCGGATCGGTGAGCCTTGACGACGGCGAGACCTGGTCGAGCTGGTTTAATCAGCCGAGCGCGCAGATCTATCACATCAGCACGGACAACCAGGTGCCGTTCAACGTGTATGGCACCCAGCAGGATTCTGGCGCGCTGATGATTCCGTCGCGAGGGCGCAGCGGCATCATCACCAACCACGACTGGGATCCGGTGGGCGGTGGTGGCGAGTCCGGTTACATCTTTCCGAAGAAAGGTGATCCAAACATCCTGTATGGATCATCATCCGGCGGCGTGGTGGCGATCTACAACCTGAAAAGCGAAGTCTCCATGCGGATTCCGCCACAACCACTGATGCCGCTCGGCGCCAAACCGTCCGAGGCCGGGTACTCGGCACCCTGGAACACCGCGCTGGCCCCGTCGCCGTTCAATGCGGACACGCTTTATGCCGGCAGGAGAAAAGTCTTCGAAACCACGGACGCCGGCAACCACTGGCACGCCATAAGCCCCATTCTCACACGCTGGGACAAAGACGCGCAGTGTCCGAGCATGCCCAATCGAAAGACTGCCGCTCCGTGCGGCTACTCGGTCGTTTATGCGCTCGCGGTGTCGCCGGTACAGCAGGGCATTGTCTGGGCCGGCACCGACGATAGCCGCCTGTGGGTCACGCGCGATGGCGGCAAGCACTGGGACAACGTAACGCCGCCCGATCTGGGGTCGTGGAGCCGGATGGACAGCATCGCGGCAAACCCGCATCAGGCCGGTACCGCCTACGTCGCCGTCGACCGCCACGAAGTCGATGACCTGAAACCGTATATCTACATCACCCGCGACTTCGGCCAGCACTGGCGCAAGGCGATGGGTGGCATTCCAGACGGCGACTATGTGCATGTGGTCCGCCCCGACCCCAGGCGCGCAGGGCTCTTGTACACCGGCACCGAAGAAGGCATTTTCGTTTCCTTCAACGACGGCCATTCCTGGCAATCGCTGCAATTGAATCTGCCGACCACCTCGGTGCGCGACCTGCGCGTGCACGCGGGCGACCTGATCGTCGGTACCCACGGGCGCGGCATC
>JBOHMN010000667.1:0-20211 GCA_050730175.1 Acetobacteraceae bacterium
TCCAGGGATACACCGATGACCCGGCGCCGGTACTGCTTGGCCGAGAGCAATATCGCCCTGACCGGAATCGCCAGATGCCGGTCAGGGCGACGAAATTACTCGAGAAAATCAACAGAGAGCGTGTTCAGTCAACCTGAACACGCTCTCGGCACCTCGGCGATCAGCACATTCCCTGATGCCTGCGTGCAGAACGCTCCTCAGGTTCGCAGTGGGGGGCGGTCGCGGCCGTCGCCGCCCGCCACGGCACTCCTCTCAGCGCCCTCGTCGTTCCCGACCTCGCAACCTTTGCGGCCGATGGTTTGATCCGTTGGGACGGCCATCATTTGGCGGTCACTCCCGTTGGCAAGCCGTTTCTGCGCGCCGTCGCCGCCCTGTTCGATGCCTACGCGCCGATGGAATCCGCAGTGCCCCGCTACAGCCGAGCCGTTTGAAGGAGGCTCCGGCAAACGAAGCATCAAACTGTGCTTTCCGCCTCACAGGGCCATCGAATCGGGCTCTCCGATCGCCCCGGCGCCGGCCATGATCGCTTCGGTCAAAGATAAGGTCCGGGGCAACAGATGTTGCATGAAGAAGCGCGCCGTCGCCAATTTGGCGCGGTAGAACTCAAGCTCCGGCGAACCGGCAAGGCGCTGCTTGGCGATCTTGGCCGTTTTCGCCCAGATGCCCGCAAGTGAAACGAGTCCCAACAAGTGCAAATAATCGGTGGCGCCAGCCGCAATGTCTTCAGGGTGGGCGGCGGCGCGTTCCCGCACCCAGCCAGTCACGCGGCTAAGCCGGCCGAGCGCGCTCGCCAACGGGGCGGTAAACTCCTGCATCTCCCGCTCGTGCTCCGCGTCTTCCACCAACCGGGTGAAGGGGTCAAGGAGACGCGATAGCAGCCGCCCGGAACCGCGCGCGATCTTACGGCTCACGAGGTCGAGTGCCTGGATGCCGTTGGCTCCCTCGTAGATCTGGCCGACCCGCGCGTCGCGTACCAGTTGCTCCATGCCGTGCTCGCGGACATAGCCGTGGCCACCGAAAACCTGTAGCCCGAGATTGACCACCTCGAATCCGGTGTCGGTGCAGAATGCTTTGACAAGGGGCGTCAGAAGCTCGGCGAACTCCTGCTCTTCGGCGCGGCCCGTCGGATCGGGATGCCATCGGGCGAGGTCGATCGCGAGCCCGGCCATACCTGCGAGAGCACGTCCGCCTTCGATGTATGCCTTCATCGTGAGCAGCATGCGCCGGACGTCAGGATGGACGATGATCGGATCGGCCGGACGGGATGGGTCGCGCGCCCCGCCGATGGCCCGGCCTTGCAATCGTTCCCGCGCGTACCCCCGTGCACTCTGATACGCCGCCTCGGCCAGCCCGAGGCCTTGCACCCCGACGGCAAGGCGGGCGGTCGCCATCATCGTCCGCATGCAGTGGAGGCCGCGTCCGGGCCTGCCGATCAGGTAGCCCTCGGCGTCATCGAAATGCATCGTGCAGGTCGCGGAGGCATGGAGACCCATTTTCCTTGCCAACGAACCGCAGACCACACGATTACCGAGACCCGGGGCTCCGTCCTGGTCAACCAGCCGCCGCGGCACCAGGAACAGGCTAAGCCCTCCGGTCCCCGCCGGCGCCCCGGCAAGCCGAGCCAGCACCAGGTGCACGATATTGTCGGTCAGGTCATGCGCCCCACCGGTGACGAACGCCTTGGTACCCGTGATGCGATAGCTGCCGTCCTCTGCCAGGCGAGCGCGGGTGCGAATAAGGCCGAGGTCGGTTCCGCAGTGCGGCTCGGTCAGGCACATGGTGGCACTCCAGCGCCCGTCTACCAGCGGAGGCAGGAAGATTCGCTTGGTTTCCTCCGAGCCATGGGCCTCAATCAGCCGATAGGCTGCGTGCGACAGTGCGGGATAGGTGTAGAAGGCAAGGTTGGCCGCGCACGCCACCTCGCCGAATACGAAATTGACCACTTCGGGCTGCCCCTGCCCGCCAAAGGTCGGTGAACACGAGAGCGAGGACCAGCCGCCGTCGACAAAGGCACGATAAGCCCTTTGCAAAGGCACCGGAGTGCGCACAGTGCCATTTTCGAAGTGACAGCCTTCCTCATCGTTCGCCTGGTTGCACGGCAGCAGCTCCCTCTCGCAAAAGCGCGCTGCTGCGGCAAGGATCGCCTGCAGCGTCTCGGGGGTGGCTGCCGCGAACGGAGGCAGATCGCGATACCGGCTGATCTCGAGAAACTCGTGCAGGACGAAATCAAACTCGGGGAGTGGCGCGACATAGGTGACCATTGGGTCTCCTTAATGACCTCGATTTCCTCATCCGGCGCTCGCGGCCACGCCACCGCACCGGGGCACAAGGATGGTGCCGGAAGTCTCCGAACAACCCCTAAACACGTCATGTATTTCACGCCAGGGCCGGTGGCGGCTACCCTGGTGTTCTGCACCCGGCCCCATCCGTGGGGCGCGTGCGCGTTCCCGCGCCGCAGTATCCGTCCGGCGACATTGTGAGTGATTTTAGTTGGTTACCGGTTGTCGAGCGGGCCACTTGAGCGGCTCGGATCGCGTGTGATTCCATGTGCGGCACCGATTCGCGAGGTGCCCGATGTGGACGACCGGGAACCGCCGCCGTTACGACCGTGACAACCTGCGCTATCCGAGCGATCTCACTGCTGCGGAGTGGCGGCACGTTAAGCCGCTGATCCCGCCGGCCAAGCGCAGCGCTGGCTCGTCGAGCGAACCATCGGCTGGCTCAATCGCCGTCGTCGGCTCGCCAAGAATTGGGAAAACCGCAACCACAATGCACTCGCCTTCCTCTGCCTCGCCTCGATCCGCCTCATGCTCAGAAAGCTCTGTAATCCCTCATGAAGTCGCCGGACGGACTCTAAAGGCCCAAGCCAAACAACGCCGACCCCCTGTTTCAACAGTCGCCGGACACCCCCACTGAGTGCGGCGAGATCAGAGATGCAAGGGACGAGCCCCAGCAGCGCCCGGTCACCAGGCGCGCTACCGGGCGCGGCCAAGCTGCCGGTCCACGACCAGGAAGGCCAGGAGGATCAGGCCGAAAATGACCTGCCTGCCGGACTCCGCCATGTTGACCGCGGTCAGCAGGCTCACCAGCACCGTGATCATGATCGCCGCCGCGACCACGCTGAGATAGGGCGCCCGCCCGCCGGCCAGCGCTACTCCGCCAATCACAGCAACGACGATGCTGATGAGAATGTACGAATTGCCGAGGCCCAGGAACGCTTGGCCGACATACCCGGTCAGCAGGAAGCCGCTGAGGGCGGCAATGGCGGCGCTCAGCACATAGGCGCCCGCCTGCACCACAACCGTGTTCGTCCCTGACAGCAGCGCCACCCGCGCACTCGCTCCGGTCGCGCATAGTCGCCGCCCCCACGCCGTCCGCCACAGCACCCAGAGCGCCACCGCCGCCAGTACCACCCAGATGACCACCACGTTGGGAACACCAAAGCTCGCCTGGCCGGCAATGACGACGAGCAGCGGGCTCGCCGCATTCGCCGGCTGGAACAGTGACGTGAAGACGATCAGCCCGCCGTCGACGACGCTCGCCATCGCCAGCGTCGCAACCAGCGGCGGGATGCCGAGCACCGCGATGCCGATCCCGCTGATCAGCCCGACTGCGGCTCCCGAGGCGACCGCGACGACAGCCGCCGGCGCCATCAGCACGTTGCTCCCGGCCATGACGGCCGCGCCGACAATCCCGCCCAGCGTCGCCAGCGCTCCGACCGAGAGATCCAGCCCCTCGCCCCCGGCCGCGATCACGATCGTCTGGCACAGGGCGAACAGGCCAAGGAAGCTCGCGATCTTCAGCTGGTTCGCCACTTGCGTCGCGTTGGCGAAGCCGGGCAGCAACAGTTGGCCGACCAGCATAAAGAGAGCGCTCAGGCCGAGCAGCAGAACGAAGCGCCACCCCAGTGCTCTCATCCAGGTGCCCTCATCGTGGCGTCTTCTGTCCGAACACCATGAAGCCAAGCGCGATGACGATCACCACGCCTTTGAAAAACTCTTGCCAACTGCTGGGGATGCCGGCGAAGTAGATGACGTTGGCGATGAACCCAAGCACCAGCGCGCCGAGCAGCGCACCCCACGAGGTGCCGCGCCCGCCGCCGAGCGAGATGCCGCCGATCACCACCGCGGCGATCGAGGTCAGCGTATAGGTCTGCCCGACATCGGCGTCGCCCGACAGCGTCTGCGCCGAGATCGCGAGCGCCGAGAGGAAGACCAGAATCCACCCGTACATGTAGGTCAAAAGTTTCACTCGGGGAATGTCTATGCCGGCGCGATAGGCCGCCGCCGGATCGCTCCCGACCGCGACGACGCGCCGCCCGAGCCGGTGCCACAGCAGAGCCGAAACCCCCGCCATCGCCAGCACCACGATGATGAGCGGCACCGGCACGCCGGCCACGCTCGCCGCGTAGAAATTGCCAATCGCGGGACTGAGCGCGCCCCCGGGCTGCGGCATCAGCGCGAGCGCCGCGCCGAACCACACGGCGCCGGTCGCGAACGTGGCGATGAGCGAGGAAAGCCCAAGGTAGCCGACAACCGCGCCGTTCACCGCGCCCATCAAGAGAGCGACCGCGAGCCCCACGCCGATGCTCCAAAAGGGGCCGAGAGCGGCGACCGGGGCTGACGCAAGAACGCAGTTGACCAGCGACACGCCTGCGCCGACCGAGAGGTCAAGCTCCCTGTTGAGCACAAACAGCGCCTGCGCGACACACACCAGGATGGTCGGCGCGAAGGTCGCGATGTTGTCGTCCAGCGACGCATAGCCGAAGAACTTCGGCTGCAGCCACGCATTCAGCGCGACCACGATGATCAGCATGGCCAGCGCCGGCAGCGCCCCGCTGCGCCGCGACCCGCTCCACAAGAGTTCGCTCATGCCGCCTTGCCGAATGCCGCGGCCATCACCCGCGCCTCGTTCATCGCCGCCCCGGCCAACTCGTCGGCAATCCGGCCTTCGTACATCACCAGGATCCGGTCGCAGGCGCGCAGCAGCTCCTGCACGTCGGAGGCGAACACCAAGACGGCGGCGCCGCGCGCCGCGAGCTCGGCAAGCGCCGCATAAATTTCCGCCCGGGCGTGGATGTCCACTCCCTTGGTCGGATCGCTCAGCAGCAAAACGTCAAGCTCGGTCGCGAGCCACTTGCCGACCACGACCTTCTGCTGATTGCCGCCGCTCAAGGTATTGATCGGTTGCTCCAGCCCCTGCGTGCGTATCAAAAGCCGCCTGACCGTCGCCTGCGCCGCGGCGGCAAGCGCGGCGAACGGCATCTGCCACGGGCGCGGGTCCAGGGCCACGCGCACGTAGGTCAGGTTCTCGCCGACCGTCTGCTCGATGAACAGCCCTTCGCGTCGCCGGTCGTTGGGCACCAGGCATACGCCACGACGGATCATGTCGCGCGGCCGGCGCGGCGTAACACGCGCGCCGTTGTGCAGGATACGTCCGCCGTCGAGACGCCTGAGCCCGGCAACCACCTCCAGGAGCTCCTCCTGTCCCTGGCCCTGCAGCCCGGCCAGGCCGACGATCTCGCCCTCGCGCAATGCAAGATCGACGCCCTTGACCGCAGTCCCCGCGCGCACCTCTTCCAGCTTGAGCCGGGTGGCACCGGTTTTGCGCGTCGCCGTTGGACGCAGCACCGCCTCCGGATCGCCGGTCATCAGCTCCAGGATCCGTTGTTCGTCGAGCCGGCCCGACGCGCTCCACGCGCCGACGCGGCGGCCGTTCCGCAGCACCATGATGGCGTCGCACAACTGTTCCACCTCTTGCAGGCGGTGCGAAATGAAAATCACGCCCGCGCCGCTCGCGGTCAGCCGCCGTACCACCGCGAATAGGCGCGCCACTTCCGCCGCGCTCAGCGCCGCCGTCGGTTCGTCGAGGATCAAGAGCCGCGGGGCGCGCATCACCGCACGCGCGATCTCCACCAGTTGCTGCCCGGCGGCACCAAGCTCGCCGCCCAGCGCATCGACGCGCATCGGCGCGCCGAGTTCGTCCAGGATGCCCTGCGCCTCACGGCGTGACTCGCGCCGATTGACGAAGCCGCCGCGGCGGCACCGCTCGATACCGAGGAAGATGTTTTCCCACACCGGAAGATCGGGGGCGATGCCAGGCTGCTGATGGGCGATGACGATGCCCTGCCTGGCGGCGTGCTGCGGCGAGGCGAGCACGAGTGGCCGCCCCCGCCACAGAAGCGTGCACGAATCCGGCGTGACCTCACCGGATATGACGCCCGAGAGCGTGCTCTTGCCCGAGCCGTTCGCTCCGAGGAGACCGAGAACGCGGCCCGCCTCCGCCTCGATGTCCACCGAGTCGACCGCGGCGATGCCGCCGAACCGCTTGCACACTCCGCGTGCGGACAAAAGCGCCATCGCCCGACCGGCCCCTAATACCCACAATCGTGCTTGAGCGCCTCGCAGGAGACGTCATTGCGAGCGAAGCGAAGCAATCCATGACGCGCCGATTCGGCTGGATCGCCATCGCCGATTCGTCGCCCCGCGGTGACGCGATACTGCGTGTCACGCATGCGCGATCCCCGGTACTGCTGTCCTGCTCCCATTGCTTGCTGCCCGCGGCAGCAAGCAATGGGGGATAACCAATCCACTAGAGCAATATCACCCGGGCCGGAATCGCCAGATGCCAGTCAAGGTGATGAAATTGCTCGAGAAAACAAACCGGGAGCGTGTTCAGCCAACCTGAACGCGCTCTAAAAACAAAAAGCCAGTACCCAACAATCGTACTCGAGCGACTCGCGGCCCAGTACAAAGTAGGGCGGAAAACCGCCACGCCCGCAAAAGCCGAAGCCGCGAGCGCAACGCGCGTGGCGGGCGGCCGTGGCGGGTATTCCGCCATATCCGCAGACCGCCGAAGTTCTCTAGTGGTCAGCGGATGCCCGCCCCTTCACCCGCTCGGATAACGCAAGTTTGATTCTGCGTAGTACGTGTCAGGTAAAGAGGGCGTCCAGCTGCTCCTCCGTGAGCCACTCCTCGAGGAACCACGCGTCGGGCTCGTCTTTCATCTCGGCCAGCGTGGCATCGAGCGTCTCCCCGGTCACCGTCTTGTGGATCGGGGTGTAGAACGTGTTGTGCGCCAGCGGCTTGAGCGTCTTGCCCGCCGCTATGCGCACCGCAAAGCCGATCGCGTCGCGGCTCACCCACGGCGGGTTGGCCTGGGCAAACGCGCGCATATGCGTGCCGAGTGCGAGCTGCCTCTTCCAGGCCAGGAGAAACGCCTTCTGTGCTTCGCCCGTCATCGCCGGGATCGGCCGATGCGCATTGAGGAAGGCCTGCAGCACGCCAAGCCCCATGCTGTCCTCGACGAACGCGCCGTCGATCACCGGATGCGAGGCGATCACCGTGGACATCACTCGCTCCGCCTTGGCGTCATCCCACCAGCCGTAGCCGGACCACACGATGTCGATGCCCGGGTAGCGGTGGAACACGTCGAACGCCGCCTTGCGCCGCGCCTCCGCCGCCGGGTGGCCGGGCACGCCATCCAGGATGACGACCTTCCCCTTGCCGTTGAGCGTCTTGGCCACCCATTCGGCGTAGACGGTACCCCATTGATAGTGGTCGACCGTCACGTTGACCGCGTACGGATCGGTCACCGCCATGTCGAAGGCGACGAACGGAATTTTCGCCCGCTTCGCCTCATTGATGACGCCGTTGAGCGCGTTGGCCGAATTGGCGTCCGTCGTGATGACCGACACACCCTGGCGGATCATGTTGCGGATGTCTTGGATTTGCTCGTTGATGTTGGCGCCCGATTGCTGGATCACCAACGACTTTGCCATCCCCTTCTTCTTGTAAAGCGCGAACTGCGCCTTGGCGCCGGCAATCATCTGGTTGCGCCATTCGGTGCCGAAATAGCCATTGGAGAGGCCGATCACGATATCCGATTCAGCCGCGCGGGCCGTGCCGGCCGTCGAAAGCTCGGCTGCAGCCCCGGCTGCTGCGAGCGTGAGCAGAAACTCCCTGCGTTGCATCTTCCTCCTCCTTTCGTGCGTGCTGACGCCTTACCCGTATCCCGCTGCTGCTACTCCGCAGCTAGCACTTCCGCCAGCACGGCGCGGCCCGCGAAGCGCTTGTGGAACTGGCCATCCTTCATGATCGTAAGCAGCGCGTTGCGGTCCTGCAGCAGGCTGAGGTCGAGCAGCGGGTTGCCGTCGACCAGCAGGATGTCCGCGAGATAGCCGGGCGCCACACGCCCCAGCTTCTCCCCCGTCTTGCCGGCCCAGGCCTCCCCGCCATAGGCGGTCGCCGCGCGCAGCACCTCCCACGGTGCGAAACCGAACAGGTTGACGAAGTGCTCGAGGTCGCGCGCATCGGTGCCGTGCGGCAGCCAGGCAAAACCATAATCGCCGAACGGCAGCACCTTGATCCCGGCCTTGTGCATCTTGGTCATCACCTTGATGCCTTCTTCCAGCTCCCGCTTGTTGCCGATCATTTCGGCAACGTCCGTGGTGATGCCCCAGTCGGCCGCCTCGTACGTGGTATTGTACCGGGCGGCGATCGCCGGCGAAACGTAGTGCTTGTCCTTGACGCGCTCGAGGAGGGCGATGGTCTCATCGGTGGCGAAGGTCGCGTGATAGATGAATTCGACGCCGTATTTGATGCATTGGCGCACGCCGCTGTCGGCATGCGCGTGCGCGGCAAGGCGCTTACCGATGTTGTTGGCGGTGTCGCAGATCGCCTGCGCCTCCGCATCGGTCATCGGGTTGTCGTACGCCGCCATGCGCGGATGGCAGAAGCTGTCGCCCGAGTTGTTGAACTTGATGATATCCACGCCCTCGCGGATCATCGTGCGCACCACCTTCCGGAATTCCTCCGGCGTGTCGCAGATGATCGAGACGGACGGATGCTTGGCTCCAAGCTGATTGTCATCGGCGAGGCCCCCCGTCACCGTCAGCTCGGGTGAGCACGCCAGGAGGCGCGGCCCGGGAATTCTGCCCGTGTTGATCTCGTCGCGGATCACGATGTCGAGCCGCGGCTTGGCCGAGGCGGCACCCACTACCGCGGTAAACCCCATGTCGAGCGCGAGCTTCGCGTTGTGCATCGTCACCAGCACGTGCTCTTCCACCGGCAGCGCCGTCAGCCCCGCGACCGACGTGCCGTTGGTGTACGTCAGGTGACAATGGGTGTTGATCATCCCCGGCATCAGGGTCGCTCCGCCGGCATCGATGATCTCTGCGCCCTCGCGGGGCAGGTGCTCGCCCGGCGCAGCGACGGCATTGATCCGGTTGCCTTGCACGAGAACTTCGCCGGGAACGAGGTCCCGGCCCGTGCCCTCGAAGATCATGACATTGGTGAACAGCGTCCTGGCCATCGTCTTCGCTCCTCCAGCTATTCGGCGTTATACCGCGTTCCCGCTCAAAGCCGGGTCAGCCGCACCCGCCCGGCGAGTTTGCCGGAGAGGCGCGGCGCCAGCGCCTCCTCCGGCAGGTTGCCGTCGGCACTCTCGGCATAGCCCCGGGCGGCGTCCAGCAGGGCCGGGGCATCCTCCGGCGTCAGTCGCGAAAACCGCATTATCATCTTGCCGGGTGCCCTGAGCGCCGCGGTGCACGGTTTGGGACACGCATTCAGGCATTCTACCGTGCGTATGACGATCGGGCTCGCGATCTCGGCGGCGCGGCGCTTCATCGCCTGCGCAAGAAGCTGCCCCGGCGTCGGGTCGCCCGGCGGAGCCGCGGCGTAGCGGTCGCAGGTCGTGCAGACGAAGATGCGCCCGTTCATGATGCGGCCCGGCCGTGGTTGCGTTGCCGTGCGTAGAATACGGTCAGCGCGTAATTCACCTGCTTCGCGCGTTCGATCGGCGCCCAGTGCCCGCACCCGGCAAGCGGCGCGACCGTGGCCTGGGCGAGGGCGCTCGCCATGGCGCGGGCCACATCGACCGGCGCAGTCCGGTCCTCTTCGCCGGTGAGCAGCAGCACCGGGCACTTGATGCGGGTAAGGTCCGCCGGCTCGGCCGCCGCCAGCGCTTCGCAGTTGCGCGCGTATCCCTCGGCCGTCTGGGCCATGATGCACTCGCGCACGAACGCGGCGACCGCCGGTTGATTGACCTTGCTGTCCTGGGAGATGCCGCCGGCCACGATCGCATCGGCAATCGCGTGCATGCCTTCCGCCCGCACCTTGGCCGCACGCTCCTTCAAGGCTCCGCGTGCCGCCGCGGGGGGCGCGGGAAACGCCCCGAGCAGCGCCAGGCTCGCCACTTGTCCCGGATAGAGAGCCGCGAAGTGCTGGCAGATAATCGTGCCGAAGGAATGCCCGCCAAGATGCACCCGCTCCGCACCCGCGCCGCGGATCACTTCCATAAGATCGGCGACGTGACGCGCGACCGTGATCGCCTCGCCGAGTGGCGAGCGCCCGGCGCCGGCAAGATCATAGGCAAGCACGTGCAGGTCGCGCTTCAGTACCTGTGCCTCCGGGTACCAGGTGTTGCTGCTCCCGCCGAGGCCGTGCACGAGAACGAGCACTTCGCCCTTGCCGCCGAAATCATCGATGACAATCCCCTGCCGTTGCGTCGCTGCCATCTTCCCCCTCTTCACCCCCGACCTTCACATCGTACCGACGACGCGCCGCTCGATTGCGGCGCCACCGTCAACCGTCATACGCCGGACGGTGTTCCTGAGCCGGCCGATGCCGACACCTTCCGGCGTTCCGGTAGCGATCACGTCGCCGGGCAACAGCGCCATGCTGCGGCTGATCGTCGCAATCAGCTCGGGCACGTCGAAAATCAAGTCTCTCGTGTTTGCATTCTGCCGCCGCTGCACGTCGCGCGCGGTGACATCGTTGATGATCGTGCAGCCGAACACGTGCGCCATCGCCTCTGCGTGCGGGATGCAACGCCCGCCCCGGCCGATCACCACCGCCAGCTCGGCTTCGTAATCGATCGCCACATTGAGCCCGGGCCACAGCGGAATCGCCGCCTCCGGATCGCTGATCGCGCTCGCCGGCTTGGCAAAAATGATCGGACGCTCCGGCATCGCCGCAGCGCCTTTGTTGTCATAGCCGCTCTGGCTGAACTCGTGGGCGTGGGCGCGGTAGTTCTTGCCCACGCACAGAACGCCGTGCGGCGGGTTGGGGAGAGGTGCGAGCAGCATGGCATCCGCAACGCGCTCTCCACCTTCCACCGGCAGGGCGCCCGGCGCCCGTCCCCCGAGGAAGCCGACGGCAACGACCGGCCCGCCGCCGCAAGCGATTCGGGCCAGCTTCATGACGTGTGAACCAATTTATTCCAATCTCTTGTCATTTTTCAACCAATACAGTACCAAGCTATCGGCCGGATTCGCGCGAGTCAAGACGAGACGGGGCAGAAGGCGACGACTGAGTGAATCGAACAGGCAACGAAACAGCGCGGCAGCGCGGCGATGCCGAGCGGCTGCGGCGCACGCTCGAACGTGAGGTGCGCTCCAGCCGTTGGCACGACGGGGAGAAATTGCCGACCGAGCGCGCGCTCGGCGAACGCTACGGAGTTGCGCGCAATACCGTCCGGCGCGCCCTTCATGCCTTGGCGGCGGAAAAGCTGATCACCCGCCATGTCGGCCGCGGCACATTCAAGGCCTCCGACGGCCAGGCTGAGGAAGCGGACTCATTCGCCATGCGCCCCGAGGCGCTCGGGCCCGCCGACGTCATCGAATGTCGCCTGGTCTTCGAGCCCGAACTGGCCGCGCTCGTGGTCGCCCGCGCCGCCGCGGTCGATTTCGACCGCATGGAGGAGTGCCTCGCCGGTGCCGATGCCGCGCTGGACGTTGCCGGCTTCGAGCACTGGGACGCCGCACTGCACGATGCCATCGCCGCGGCCACGCACAATCAAACCATCATCGCCGTCTCGCGTGCGCTCGCCCGCGTGCGGTTGCAGGCGGAGTGGGGCAAGCTCAAGGCGCGCAGCATGACCGTGGAACACCGCGCCGCCCTCGAGGCCCAGCATCACGCGATCGTCGACGCCTTGCGCCAGCGCGACCGCGACGCCGCACGCCATCTGCTCCGCACGCACATTCTCTACGTGCAAAGCTACATGTTCGGCGAATGATGCTTCTAGTACCAACTTTCACTCATGTGTGACTGGCTCACCGCACCTGCAGCCACATCGCCCTCTCCCTCTGGGAGAGGGCGGCGCGGAGCGCCGGGTGAGGGAGCCTGTGTCACCCATGTGTGATTCCGGGCACTAGCCTCGCCGCCCGCCCCATAGCTTCTTCCACCGCGCCGCACCCCAGCGTCCCGGGGCAGCCGGAAATTTTTTGCAATTGCGACCAGCGGATACTACCGTAGGTTACAGTTAGGAAGCTTCTGTGCATCGCTGATTTACCTTGCTGCAAGGGAACCTTTGCCGGTCCGGCGTCCCCCGTACTTTCGCGGAATCCGAGCTGATCCGTGATCTGGAGGAACCAAGTCGATGTCCCAGCATAATTCCGGGCGCCCTTCCCGAGCCGCAGCCAAGCGGAAGCCCGCATGTGATTGGGCCTCCATGTGGGAAGCATTTTCCGCAGAGGAAACTGAAGATAAAGGCGACGGCAGAGAAGAGTGTCAGGCTGTGCTCTATTATCCGAAAGATCTGGCGGCATGTACACCGGCATCAAAGATAGTCGAGGTCGGAGACATTGTTGGAACTACGGGCCAGGGACACGCTGAAATGAACGCCATCACGGAATCTATACGCAAGTTCTGCATGACCGGTGACGCAGCTACGCTCGAGCAGCGCGCGCTCTTGCTAAAAAGCTACTGCGATAGCGGGCAACTGTCGATTAAATGCACGGCAAAGCCATGTTGTGTAAAATGCTCCGCTGCTCTTGGCGCTCTCAATTTTTCGCCGATTACTGATCACTCTGGCGGAGATGTATCGCACACAAGAAAAACGAGGAAAACCATGGGCTCGACCCAGTGGGGAGGGCTGATGCCCGACGTTCGCGGCATAATTGCACAATATCTGGCGATCTCTCTAGAAAGTTTTGAAGAATTGTCGAACCAGTTCAAGATGAGTGAGAAGAGCACGGGTGGTGCCTCAAAGAAGAGCAGAGCAAAATAGGCCGCGGACGGAATTACCGACTCTACGACCCGACATCACAAAGCAGTTCCCGCGTGGCCGCGGCCCGTTGGCTGCTTCTCCCACATGCCCCGCAAATCGCCGACTTCAGCAGCTGGACGAGGCCAAGTACTCACGATTGCGCTTGAGTGGCTCGCGGGAGGTGTCATTGCGAGCGAGGCCTTCAGCCGCGAGGAGCGCAGCGACGTGGCGGGAAGCAATCCATCACGCGGCAATTCGCGCGGACCGTCACGGCCGGTTCGTCGCCTCGCGGCGACGTGACCCTACCTATCACGCGTGTACGATTCCGCGTACCATAATAATGCGTAGTCGCGTACACCGCGTCAGGGAATCACTCCGCGCGCCCCCTTTACGCGCGGCGCCACCTCCGCGGGCTCACGCCAACGCGACGGCTGAATTCGCGGCTGAAGTGGAAAACGTCGCAAAACCCGCACAGCTCCGCGACCTCGCTCACGCTGGCATCGGTTTCCAAAAGCAGCCTCTGCGACCGCCCGATCCGCTCGCGGATCAGCCACTGCCGCGGGCTGACACCCAGGTAGCGGTGGAAAAGCCGGCGCGTCTGCGCCGCACTCAACCGTGTCGCACCGGCGATGTCGGCCGCCAGCCAAGGCCGCTCGGGCGCGCCCCGCATCTCTGCAAGAGCCGCTTGCAGCGACTTCGGTAACGGCGCCGCACCAAGCTTCGGCGCCCGGCTCGCAAGGAGGTAGAGGAATTCGGCCACCAGATGATTGAGGGCGAGATCCGTTTCCACCTTGCGGCTCCCGAGAATACCGAACAGGCGCCCGAACCACGCCTCGATCGGCAAGGCACGCGGCACATCAATGCGCGTCGAACCAGCGCCGAAGATCTTCCTCCGCACAACCGCGCAGTCAGGCCCAGTCAGCCGGAACCAGAGCAGCGTCCACGGGTCAGATTCATCCGGCCAATGCGCATGCGGCGCTTCATTGGCAATCCACACAAGCTGATCGGGCCCGACCGCCGCCGTCGCACCTTCGCTCTGGGCGAACCCGTGACCGGAACAGCAGAACAACACATCCTGCCCGGGGTACGCGCTGCGCTCGATGCGATAGTCCGGCGCGGCAATAACCTTGCCGGCACGCACGACGGCAAACGCGCTCCGCGCCCACGCGGGGTCGGGGACGTAGTAATGGTTCTCAGGGAACTCCGTGCGATGGCGCACAGTCATAGTGCGCGTTTTTTACAAATCCGGGCACGGTTTGTCCATTGAATTGTTGCCGCATACCGCGATTGTAGACTGCACGTGCTGCCGCGCACTCAGGGGAAAGGTGCCTGGCCGGAACCCGTGGCGATATGCGCGTCGCTTACAAAGACCTTCCGGCCGCGCCGCCTGCGAGGAGAACCGGGATGCTCACGCCAACCACCGACGAACGCGCACGCTACACCGAAGATGGCTATTTCATCCGCCCGGCCTTGCTGGCGGCGGCTGAGGTCGCGGATTTCCGGGAGCACGCGCGGCGGGAACTGGAGATCGAGGCCGCGCGCGGCACGGTGATCGCGAAGGGCGATAAAGACGGCAACAAAACACTGCTGAAAATGTGGAACCGGGCAGGCGATGACAAGTACGGCCTGCTCGCCCGCGACGAGCGGCTGATCGGCCTGGTCGAGGCCAGTATCGGCAAGCCGGTCTATCTCTACAGTCACAAGATGACCATGAAGCAACCCGGGGAGGGCGGCGCCTGGGAGTGGCACCAGGACTTTGGCTACTGGCACAACTACGGATGTCTGGCGCCGGATATGGCCAGCATTTACATCGCCCTCGACCGGTCGGTGCGTGAGAACGGCTGCTTGCAGGTGCTGCAAGGATCGCACCGGCTCGGCCGGCTGAACCACGTGCGCGAAAACGATCAGACCAACGTGGACCCCGAATATATCCAGGCCGCGCTCAAGCGGTTCGAACGCGTCTACGTCGAAATGGAGGCTGGCGACGCGCTGGTTTTCCACGGCAACCTGCTGCATCGCTCGGACGCGAACCGCAGCAGCACCTACCGTTGGGGCTACATCTGTTCGTACAACGCCATCGACAACGCACCCTTCAAGCGGGTGCGCGATTATGGCAATTATGAACAGCTCGTCCCGGTGCCCGCCGGCAGCTTCTTACGGGTAGCCTGACCGGGCAATCGCCTATGGAAGACCCCGTCCCGCACGGTCCGGGCCCGGCCCGCTACCGCGAGCCCACGGGCGCCGGCACGACGGCCGGGGCAAAGCCACTCGTGTGGGGTCTCAAGCTCGAGCAGCTCTCCCGTGCGCGCGAAAGCGGCATTCTGCTCGCTCTCCTGCTCATGTGCGCGTTCCTGTCCTACGCGACCGACGGATTCCTCACCGCCATCAACCTGCTGAATATCGGGCGGCAGATTTCGTTGCTGGGCATCATGTCCGTCGGCATGACCTTCGTGCTGATCTGCGCCGAAGTGGATCTCTCCGTCGGTTCGATCTACGCCTTCAGTGGTCTGGCTTGCGGCATGTTGATCGACGACGGATGGCAGCTCGCGCCTGCCGTCGCGGTCGGGTTGCTCTGCGGTGTGGTGATCGGCGTTGTCAACGGCCTGCTCTCGACCTACGGACGCCTGCCATCGCTGATCACGACGCTTGGTATGCTGAGCGCGGTGCGCGGCGCCGCGCTGCTCTTCACCAACGGCAATCCCGTCACGGTCGACCGGCACAACGGCGGGATGCCGGCAACCCTCGCCGCCTTCTTCTACATGGGGCAAGGACACTTGGTGGGCGTCGTCCCGATGCAGCTCGTGTTTTTCATCTGCGTCGCCGCGGTGGGCTGGGCCGTGCTCTCCTTCACCAATTTCGGCTTCCGCGTCTATGCGGTCGGCGGCAGCCCCAAGGCCGCGCAGGTCGCCGGGATCTCGGTCGCCGCGGTGAAGATCTGGGCGTTCGTAGTCGTCGGAGTCCTGTCCGCTTTCGCCGGTATCCTGAGCCTCGCGTTTCTGCCGAGCGGCCAGGCCGGACAGACCGGGGTAGGCTTGGAGCTGGACGTGATCGCGGCAACCATCATCGGCGGTACATCGCTGTCCGGCGGCGAGGGCACGATTCTTGGCACCTGCCTCGGGGTGCTGATCATCGGCGTCCTTCGCAACGGCTTGATCCTCATGGGGGTCTCGCCATTCATCCAGGAGCTCATGATCGGCGTGGTGATCATCGGGGCGGTCGCCATCGACAAGTGGACCGTCAACCGCCACGCTGGTTAGCGGTCCAAGGAGCTTGCAGTCGCAACAGAACGGAGGAGACAAGCTGATGTTCAGAACAATCACCCGCCGCATGCTGCCGCTGGTCGCCCTGGCGGCGCTGACGGTTGCCGCCGGGGCCCGCGCGCAGCAGCCGGTAAGCCTCAAGAACTTCAAATTGGCCCCCCGCATCGCCGCGGCGCTGAAGGCGGGCAAGCCCCTGCAAATCTACGTCTCGTACCATGACGTCTCCAACGAGTTCGCGCCCCAGCTCAAAGCAGGCGTCCAGCACGCCGCCAAGGCGGACCACGTCGATGCCTACTTCATCGGGCCCGTCGGAGCCGACGCGAACAAGCAGATCAGCCAGATCGAAGATCTGAGCAACAAGATGGACGGCCTTGCCATCTCCTCAGCCAGCACCGACGCATTGGCCCCGGTCATCGACCGCTTCATCGCTGACGGTATCCCGGTCGTCACTTTCAACACCGACAATCCGGACAGCAAACGCCTCGCCTTCGCCGGGCAGGACCTCGTCGCGTCCGGTCGCTCCGCCGGCAAGCTGATGGCAAAAGAGCTCGACGGCAAGGGAACGATCATCATCACCACCATCGACGCGGCGGCGCAGTGGTCGCTCGACCGCGAAAAGGGTGCCCGGGAAGCGCTGGCCGCCGAACCCGGAATCAAAATCCTCCAGACGATCAACACCGGAACCGACCCGCAGAAGATCTACGGAGCGATCGAGAATGCGATGCTCGCGCACCCGAACGTGGATGGAATCCTATCGCTCGAATGCTGCTCGACACCCGCCGCCGGCCTTTGGGTGAAGCGCAACCACAGGATCGGCCGCGTCAAGGTCGTCGGCTTCGACACGGTCGATGAGACCGTGAGCTTGATTAAGGAGGGCGCTATTCAGGCCACGATCTATCAGGCTCCCGAGCGCCAGGGTTACGCGGCAGTCGATTTGCTGGTGCGTTTCCTGCACGGTGAACCGATTTCCAACGTCGATACGGGTGTCAAGGTCTTCACCAAGTCCAACATCGCGACGCTGCCGCAGTAGTAGCTGCGGCGCCGTCAGAAGATGTCGCTGCGTCCCGACACCGGAGAAGCCGCCCGCCACCGGGCGGCCTCTCCCCTGCATCCGCCGATCATGGAAACCCGGAGGGTTTCCAAGCGATTCCCGGGCGTCATCGCACTCAACCAGGTCAGCCTCGCCTTCGCCAAAGGCGAGGTTCACGCCGTTGTCGGCGAGAACGGCGCCGGCAAGAGTACGCTCATGAACATCCTTTCCGGAGACTTGCAGCCGGACGAGGGCGAGCTCTGGGTCGACGGCAGGAAGACCGCGATCCCGTCTCCGCTGGTCAGCCAGAAACTGGGAATCGCCGTCGTCTACCAGGAGCTTTCCCTCTGCGCCAACCTCACGGTCGCCGAAAACATCACCATGCCGCAGGCGGCCCGCCGGCCGGCGCTTGCGCTGCGACCGCGCGAGGAGATGCGGCAGGCGGCGCGCAAGCTTCTGGCCCAGCTCGGCATCTTCACGCTCGACCCCAACACCCCCCTCCGGCGCCTGACGGTTGCGCAGATGCAGCTCGTCGAGATCGCGCGCGCCGTCTCCCAGAACGCCCGCGTCCTGGTGCTCGACGAACCGAACTCCGCGCTGTCCCAGCGTGAGTCGGAAAGGCTCTTCGCGATCGTCGAGCGGCTTCGCTCGGAGGGCGCGACAGTCATCTACGTGTCGCACCACCTCGACGAGGTTTTGCGCCTGGCCGACCGGGTCACCGTCATGCGGGACGGGCGGACGATCGAGACGCTGGTCAATGCCGATATCAGCGAAGCGCGGCTGATCAGGGGAATGATCGGCCGCGACATGGGGGCCGTGCCGCAATGGTCCGTCCAGCCGGGGGCGTCAGCCGAGCGCCGGCCGATCGTCCTGGCAGTGGAGAATCTCGCCTGCCCGCCCGACATCGCGAGGATTTCTTTCGCGGTGCGGCGCGGTGAGATCCTCGGCGTCGGCGGATTACCCGATTCCGGCAAGGATGCGCTGCCCGCTGCCCTGTTCGGATTGCGTGCGCGGCAGGGCGAAGTACGCGTCAACGGCACTCCGGTGCCGCCCGCCTCCACGCCGCAGGCGATCCGGGCGGGCTTGGCGCTGATCCCGGCCGACCGGCGCGGCGCCGGCGGCATGCTGGGAATGAGCGTCGCCGATAACATCGTCGCCTCGGCACTTCCCCGCTTCAGCTACCTTGGCATCCAGCGGCGCGCCCGCATCCGCAAGGAGGCACGCGCACAGGTGGCGCGCCTCGATGCCCGGATCAGCCGTCTCAGCCAGCGCCTGGCAACGCTTTCCGGGGGCAATCAGCAGAAAATCATCCTGAGCCGCGGCCTCGTGACGAACCCCGCGGTGCTCATTCTGCACGAGCCGACCCGTGGCATCGATGTCGGCGCAAAGGCGGAAATTTACGACATCCTGAAGGGAATTGCGCGCGATGGCGTGGCGATCGTGATGGTGACATCGGAACTGACCGAGCTCATCCTGCACGCGGCGCGCGTGCTCGTCATGCGCGGCGGCGTCATCGTGCGCGAGCTTGACGGCGCCGCGATCACCCAGGAGGCCGTGCTGGCCTCCGCGCTCTCCGGCTGAATGCAGGCCAGCCGACCCGTCGAGGACAGCATGAGGCGAGCAAAAATCACCGTCGTCGGCAGCTTCGCCGTCGGCCTCACGATCCGCGCACCAACGCTACCGGCGTTCGGCGTGACCATGCTCGGCCGCGACTTCGATCTGGGCCCCGGCGGGAAGGGCTCGAATCAGGCCGTTGCCGCGGCACGGCTCGGCGCCGATGCCGCACTCGCCGCCATCATCGGGCGCGACCGCCTGGCCGACATCGCAACCGACCTCTACGCCGCGGAAGGTGTGGACACCGCCTTGCTCGCGCAAACCGACGCCCGCCCGACCGGCGTCGGCTTCATCATCCTCAATCAGGGAGGCGAGAACTTCATCATCCTCGACATGGGCGCCAACGATCTGATGGACGCAGCCTTCGTGGATCGCGCGGAAGCGCGCATCGCTGCCAGCGACGTCGTCATGGCGGTGCTCGAGATCCCGCTGCCCGCCGCGATGCGGGCCATGGAACTCGGACGCAGGCATGGGGTGAAGACGATCCTCAATCCCGCTCCGGCAGCGCCACTTCCCGATGCCATTTTCCCGCTCATCGATTACATGACGCCAAATGAGAGCGAGCTGCGGATTCTGCTCGGCCTCGCCCCGGACGATCCAATCCCCTCGCGGGAACTGGCTGACCGACTGCGCCGGCGCGGTGTCGCCAATGTCGTGGTGACGCTCGGCAGCCGCGGCGCTCTGGTCGTCACCAACTCGATCGATGCAACAATTCCAGCCCCCGGCGTAGAGGTTGTCGACACAACCGGCGCCGGCGACGCCTTCAACGCCGGCTTCGCCGTTGCCCTGGCCGAGGGCCGCGAGGTCATCGACGCGGTGCGCTACGGCGTTGCCTGCGGCGCCCTCGTCTGCACTCGGCTCGGCGTCATCCCGGGCCTGCCCGAACGCAGCGCCGCGGATAGGATGCAGCACGCAATCATGTCCGCCGTTGGAAAGGGGAAACCGTGAATCGCAGCCGCTTGCTGAACGCCTCCCTCGTCCATGCCATCGCCAGCATGGGGCACGGCGACCTGATGATCGTCTGCGACGCCGGATTCCCCATTCCATCGAACGCGTGGCGCATCGATCTCGCCGTCGTGCCGGATGTCCCGGACCTCGTCACCGTGCTCGGCGCCATCGCCGAGGCGTTCATCGCCGAGAAAGTGGCCTATGCGGACACGTTGCCGACCAACAATGCGCCGCTTCTCCAGCACGTCCGCGAAATCTTCGGAGCCGCCGAGCACGCGATGATCCCGCACGATGTGATCCTGACCGAAATGGCCCCGAAAGCAAAAGTGATCGTACGAACGGGTGCGTTTGACCCCTGGGGCAACATCCTCC
>JBOHMN010000668.1:0-1685 GCA_050730175.1 Acetobacteraceae bacterium
CTCGAGGAACGTATCAGGCTCAAAGAAAGTCTCGCCCGTGTCGGCGAGCTGACGGCCGGCCTCGCGCACGAGTTTCGCAACGGGCTGGCGACCATTCACGGCTATGCGCGGCTGCTGGACCTGAACGACTTGCCCGTGTCGTACCGCCCTTACGTGCAGGGGCTCCGCGACGAAACGCAGGCACTCGGCGAAGTCGTCACGAATTTTCTCGGCTTCGCCCGGCCGACCGCGCTGACGCTGGCAACCGTCGATCTGCGCGCGATCGTCGACCGAGCCGCGGAAGACGCGCGGCCCGAGTGTCGATCGCACGGCGGGACCATCGAAATCCACGGGATGTTTCCAGCGGTCGAAGGCGACGAGGTTCTGCTGCGGCAGGCGTTCGGGAACCTGCTGCGGAACGCCGTGGATGCGTGCGCGGCCGCCGGCTTGCCGCCGGCGGTCCGCGTCGAATCAACCGTGGAACAGGCGCAGGGGCTCGTCCGGATCGCGGTCATCGACAACGGCCCGGGCATTCCGGATGCCGATCGCGATCGGATCTTTCAGCCGTTCTTCACGACCAAGAGCCAGGGGACCGGGCTTGGCCTGGCCATCGTGCAGAAAATCGTCGTGAGCCACAACGGACGCATGACCGTCGGAGCCGCGCCCGCCGGCGGCGCCATCCTGGAGGTCGTGCTGCCGGTCGGCGGCTGAGAAGATCGCGAGCCTGCTTTGGCGGCCGGCCGCCTTGCCACCGGTCTTCCCCCGCTTTTTCGTGTCGATCTTTCTGCAACAGGTTTCCGCCTCGTTGGTTGCATTTCCTGCCCGCTCCGCCCGCATGCCGGCTGAGACCTTTTAGAAATTCGGTGTGAATCAACGACCCGCGCGCATATCGTCCGGCGGTGCGCGCTTTGCACTGGGGGTCGGCATGTCACGCGCGCCCGCCCGTGGGTTCACGCTCGTCGAGGTGCTCGTCGCGATGTCGATTCTCCTCGCGGCTGCCGGGTCGCTCGTCGAACTGTTGGCCGTCTCCGCCCGGGCGAGCCGCACGGCGCAGCGGATGGCGCGCGCGTCGGCGCTTGCCAACGCGCGGTTGGAGCAGTTGCAAGGTCTGGCGTGGGGTGTGCGTCCTGATGGCCGCCTCTTCGGCGACGACACAACAGATCTGAGCGTGCAGCCCTGGTCGGCGGCTGGCGTCGGCCTTGGGCTGTCGCCGCCCGGTGTGCTCGACGCGAATACGCCGGGATGGGTTGATTTCCTCGATGCCCAGGGCCGGTGGCTGGCGACCGGCGAGCGTGCTCCACCGGGTACCGTGTACGTGCGTCGATGGGCCATCACCGCGCCTTCCGAGGATCCGGAGAACACGCGACTGGTGCAAGTCATTGTGCTGGTCGCGCCAGAGGTGTCCGGCGCGGCGCCGGTAGAGCGGGGCCGCTCGATTGGGGCGAGAGCGATCGGCGTACGGGTGCGGACGATGGGGTAACCGTGAGAGGCGTGTCGGATCCATACGCGGCAGGCATGACGCTGATCGAACTGCTGGTCGCCATGGCGATCACCGTGATCATTGCCGGCGTCATGGCCGCGGCGGCCGCGCCGCTGCGTCTCGATTTCGAGGCGCGGATCGAGGCAACCGACGTCGAGCAACGGCTTCGTACGGCCGGCGACGCGCTCTCCGCGGATCTGCTGATGGCGGGCGCCGGTGTCTATGC
>JBOHMN010000669.1:0-1600 GCA_050730175.1 Acetobacteraceae bacterium
CTGAGAGGAGCAACCGTTTCCAAACCGAGACGCGTCATTGCCGAGCGGGCTCAGCTACCAGAGCGATCTCATGCGTTGCCCCTGCGCCGCCGGCGAGCACCGCGGCGAGCTTGCCGCGTGCCTCGGCGGCACTGCTGCCCGCGCCGCAACCGCCGAGTCCGCCGCAAAAGTCGGGGAATCCCGAACTGCTGGCATTGCTCGACCCTGCCGGTGCGGCGATCGTCGCCGGTGAGCGGCTCCGGCGTCCCGACCTCGTGCGGCATTTCTATGCCGAGCACGGCAGCGAGCCGTTCTGGGACCATCATCCGGAGGCGGCGAGGGCGCTGCTGGGCGCCGTCTTCCGCGCCGAGGATCAGGGGCTCGACCCCGCCTTGGTCCACGCCAGGGCGCTGTCCGGACGCGGGATGCCGCTGCCGCCGGTCGCCCGTGACGTTCTGATCTCGGACGCCGTCCTTTCTTATGCCGACGCCCTGGCCGAGGGCGCCGTCCCGCGCCGGAAGCGGCCCTCGACCGAGGCCCTGCATCCGATGCCGATCGATGTCGTCGCCGCAATCGATCAGGCGGTCGCCGCCCCCGACCCCGCTGCCGTCATCGCGGGGCTGGCCCCCTCGTCGCCCGAATATGAGGCCATGCGCCGGGCCTATGCCTACTATCGCGCCCGGGCCGTCGGGGCGCCCGCAGCCCCGGAAGAGGTGTCATATCGGGATTATTCGGGCGGCGACCGCAACGGCGGCTCTGCCGGATACGAGGAGAATGCCGGCAGCACGCGCTATCGAGGCACTGCGAAATATCCTTTTCTGAGCTCCGAGGCGGCGGGACGTCGCGTCCGCCAACTCGCGGTGGCTCTCGAACGGCTGCGCTGGCTGCCGCGCCACATGCCGCCCAACCGCGTCGCCGTCAATGTCGCGATCCAGCAGCTGCAGCTCTTCCAGGACAATCGGCCGGTGTTTACGACCCGCGTCGTTGTCGGCGAGCCCACGAAGCAGACACCGGAATTCCACGCGACGATCCACGGTGTTCTGTTCAATCCGCCGTGGGACATCCCAGTCTCGATCCTGCGCAAGGAGATCCTGCCGAAGCTCGCCCGGGATCCCGATTACCTCGTCCGCCATCACATGCGCTGGCGCGGGCCGATGGCGGTGCAACAGGAGGCCGGGCCGCACAGCGCGCTGGGGCGGATCAAATTCGAGATGTCCGATCCCTATGAGGTGTATCTCCACGACACCCCGGAAAGGCACCTGTTCCGTCTCGCGAATCGGATGAAGAGCCACGGCTGCGTGCGGGTCGCGTATCCGCAGGAGATGGCTGCGCTGGTCCTGCATGAGAGCCCGGCCGCGATTGCGCGCGGCATCGCCGGAGGGCACGTCCACACCCAGACCCTGCCGAAGCCGATTGACGCTTACATCGTCTATCAGACAGTCTCCGTCACCCCGTCCGGCGCGATCGAATTCCATGCCGATCCTTACAAGCGCGATGCCGCGGTCTGGCAGTTGCTGACCCGTTCGGAAGGGGCGCCGATGGCCCAGGACGGCAACATTGGCGCGCGTAGAGGGTAAGGATATGAAATTTCTGGTATGCGGATCTTCGAGATGCTCAGAGC
>JBOHMN010000670.1:0-6084 GCA_050730175.1 Acetobacteraceae bacterium
CAACTGACAGGACGGAGGCCAGCAATGAGCCAAACGCAAGGTGCACGGACTCCCATCGGCGAAACGAACCACGAGGAGTCGACGAATGCGGGCAAAGCCCAGATCGCGGAGTCGCAGGAGCGAATTCGGGAAGTCCTGGACAAGTTGCGACGCGGAGCACCAGATCTGAAAGAAATCGACAACGCACTAGCGCAAAGAATCGAAGCTCTCGTCCGAGAGGGCGCTGACCAACTATGCTTCAATCAGCGATCGTTTCAACACGAAGTCGCATATACATTCCAAGATATGGAACGAAAGACTGCAACAATATCCCTTACCCCGGAAGCCCGTGCCGAGGTGATCCGCCTCGCTGGTTCCGCCCCCGGCCTCGAGAACGCGCGCATGCTCAATCTGATGCACTCGACCTCCATCATCGAAGATCGGGCCCTCGTCCGAGACGTCCGGCGCACCGGCGCCGAAATCGGCCAACAAGCCGACCAGAATAGTCGCGACACTCTCAGCCGAATCGAGGTTCTCGAAAACCGCGTCCGCCTCGCGCAGAGGCCTCGAGAAGCCACGCCGGAACACCCCAACCGCGATCCCGCAGAGGGCAAGCCGACTGCCTCCGCCGAGCCTGATAACAACCGCTCTTACGCCGACGACACCCCCGCGACGAGAACAGCCCGCCGCAGCGACGGAGCCGCCCGCGTTCAAACTCAAACCCAGCAGAACCCACAGATCGTTCAGGGTTTCGTGAAGACCGGCAAGCTCGATGCGATTCTCTCCGTCTTACGCGGCAGCGGCCAAAACGCGGGCGCGCCCTGGAATCCGGCGCCCACACCGCTCGCCGAGCGGCTCAAGTCATTCCAGGAAGCACAACGCAGTCGCCACGACGAGGCCACCCTGGAGAGATCCGAGACCGCCGGGCGCGCTGCACTCAATACCCTCGAAGGCTTCCGCACCGGTGAAGGGGCTACAATCCTCAACCGCATCCAGTCCGCCGGACGTTCCGAACCGGGCGGCGTCGCCGAAGTCCTCGCGGAAATGCGCCCCGGCGGGCGTTTCAGCGAGCTCCGCCAGCAATTCAACAACGCCCTCATCAAGGAAAAGGATTTCGCACAGGCCTTCGATCAGGCCGCCGGCGCGCTCGCCGAGTACGCGGTCAGCCGTCCTGATGTTGAACAGATCATCGCCCACCGGCCCGACGCCGCCAACCTCACCGCCAAGTTCCAGCGGCTCGACGCCGAGATCGGCGAGGCCGCCGGCAACATTCCGTCACGCCGCGACAGCAAGAACATGCTCGACGATCTCGCCAAGCAAACCACCGAGATGATCCAGCGCGCCGTCGAAGCCCTCAAATCCCTCTTCGGCGGCTCCTCCCCCGAAGCCGGCGGCCGCACCGCCGCGGGACCATCCATGAGCCCATAAGGCAAGCTATTCGCAACGCGCCATGGGAGCCTCGGCACGAACTCCGAGGTTCCCATGCGCATCATCCGCCTCGCCGCACTCACGCTGATCGTCCTCGCTGCCGCCCACCCCGCCTTCGCTCAGACCAATCCCTACAATATCAGCTGGGCCGCGCTGAACCCCGGCAATGACTGGGCCGCACAAGTGTTGCGCTCACTCTTCCCGATTCCCGGCAACACTCCGGGCGCATCGACCGGGAGCGAAGCCACCGTCATCGGGACGATCCTCGGACAGTTCACGGGCTTCATCGCGGCGATCGCCTGCGCCTTCGTCTGCTACACGACCGTGATGAACATCCACCGCGCGGCCGAGACCTCGCAGATCCTCGGTCAGGGTCAAAGCTGGATGTTCGTCGTCCGTGTCGCCTTCGCTGCCATCATGATGTTTCCGCTCGGCGGCGGGTTCTCCGCCGGCCAGCAACTCGTCATGCAGGGGGCAATGTGGGGCGTCGGCATGGCCAAGGTTCTTTACGCCAACGCCATCCAGGCGGTCGGCCCCGATGCCGTCGTCATCGCCCAGCCGATGATCCCCGGCACCGAGAACGTCATCTCGGATCTGATCGACAGCGAACTCTGCATGGATCTCGTCAACCTTGCCGGCGGCATCAACAACAACGGCGGCCAGCCTCTCGTCCCCGCCCCTCAGCCGATCGCGATCAACAACGGCGCCAACGGCGGCTACGCCACTTGGCGCTACAGCCTCTCAACCGGCAACGAATCCGGTGATCCCGCCTGCGGCACCGTTACGATCCGCGAGGCCGGCCAGAACGAGTCCACCATCGCCGGCCAGAACGTCGATATGGCCTCCGTCCAACAGGCCGTCCTGACCAATGTGCTGCAAGGTGACCTCCGCAACCAGGTCGCCTCCGTCGCTGCCAATCTCTGGACCACCAAGGACGCCTCGGCAATGACGCCGCTGCAAGGCATCTTCCAGAGCGCCGTCAACGACTACACAAGCCAGCTCACAACCGCCGCCACCACCGTGCAGAAGGCAATCAACACCGCCATCCAGACCAACGCCGCCCAGGCCCGCAACGGCGGTCTCGACCTGATCGCCAGCGAAATCCAGCAATCCACCCTCGGCTGGACCGCCGCCGGTGCCTACTACCTCGAAATCGCGAGACTCAATGCCGACACGCTCTCGCTGCTCAGCGATACCCCCGTCGTCACGTCCCCGACCTACGAGGGCCTGAGCAAGTCGCTCTCCTACGACCTCGCGCCGCTCGAAACCGCGCTGACCTCCTTCATGAGCACGCTGCAAACGGTCGTGGCCACCTCGGACGGCACGCAACCTCCGACCGGCGTTCCGACGACCCTCGCCTCCGCCGAAAACACGGCCAAGGGCTCTTCGATCCTCGACCGCCTGTTCAAGGCACTCGACCTCTCGCAGCCAGCCCTCAACACGACCATCAAGTACCTGCTGCCAAGTGCCCAGATTTGGACCGACCCCTTCGGCGGCCTCGTCGCGCTCGGGCAAACGCTCGTCAACACCGCCCTCATCGCATTCGGCATCTGCGCGGTGCTCTCCTCGACCACCGCAACCGCAGGCACTGCAATCTGGAACTTCCTCCCCTTGAACTGGGGAGCCGCCGCCGCTTCCGTCGCCGGCCACATGTTCATCAGCACCTTCGCCATTCCGATCTATTCCTTCCTGCTCGCGCTTCTCCTCCCGGGCATCATCATCACCTACGTCCTGCCGATGATCCCCTACGTCCTCTGGATGGCGGGGGTCTGCGGCTGGATCATCCTCGTCTGCGAGGCGATGGTTGCCGTCCCGCTCTGGATGCTTGCGCACATGACCGTAGGGGGTGACGGCTTACACGGGCGTGCCATCGAAGGCTGGGGCCTGCTCTTCAACGTCATGTTCCGCCACGTCCTGATGGTCCTCGGCCTCTTCCTCGGCTACTTCGTGTTCGACTGCATGTCCTGGCTGATCCGCGAGAGCTTCGGCATCGCGGCTGGCTTTACGCTCGCCGGCGGCTGGATTGTCGCCAACTGGATTGGCACCGTCGTGCTCCTCAACATCTTCGCCATGCTCCAGGTCGTTGCAGCCCTGATGTCATTCCGCATGGTTATGCTCCTGCCCCACCACCTTCCCCGTCTTCTCGGCTGGACCGCCGCCAACCGTGTCGATGCCGAAGCCTTCTACCAACAGGCAGCCTGGATCCCCGGCATCGGCGTCGGTACCGGCACCCAACGCGCTCTCACCGCAGGCGTGCGGCAATTGCGGAACGGCGCTGCCCAAGCTTCCGAAGGCGGTCAGCCCAAAATTGGATATGCAACCGACCGGGGAGATGGTATGGACACAACCCTCCGTGCCGTTACGGATCCGGGCGGACAGGACAACGGTGATGTTTGAATACGGCGCACTCGCAGCCCTTAGCTCCCAGCTCGAGATTTACCGCTGGGAAGACCACTACCAGCAGATGCGGGAAATTCGCCGTGCCAACGCCCAGGCCGATCTGATTCACCAACAGATGATCGCCGCCTACAACAGCGTCGTCCAAAAATTCAACAACCTGCTAAGCGAAGTAGAGCGCTACGAAGAAGAGATGAAATCTCTCCTTACTGAGCGCGACCAGCGCATCGCCGAGCTCGAACAGGAGCTGACCGGCCTTCGCGCCGCAAAGGCGGAAAGCGACGAAAAGGTCCGGAAATATGCTCTCGAACGAGCAATCCGCCGTATGAACGGCATCGAATAGGCCGCTGCACTCATCGCTATTCGCAGATCACAAGATCAGGCTCGGCTCCGCAACATCGGAGGCCAGCCATGAACCGCTTCCTCGTCATCCCTCTGATCGTCGTCTGGCTCGCCGCGTGCAGCAGCGGCAACGTTCAACCCGTCCCTGAATACTCCGCGCCGGCGGCGCCGGCCGTCCGTAACCCACTCTACAATCCCTACACCGCCTACGGCGAAGCCAATGCCACCTGGCAGCCGCCGGTCTTCAATCGCAACGGCACCATCGTCAAACCCGCAGAGCCCTCGACCCAGGCCGGCCGGCCACCTTACGAATCCGCCCCCTGGGCCACCGGTGCCGCCGGCGGCAGCCAGAACGCACCGCCCGGCACCTTCTGACCGCCCCAGCGGCTCGCCCAATTCCAGAAGCTACACCATCGAGACGGCCAGGAACTTTCGGGGGAGCGTAGGGCCAGTGGACGGCCCCGCCTCCAACATTGATGAGCGAAACACCGTTACCGCCAGCCAGCACGTACGCTGGTGTTCGCCGGCGAGCTCATTTTCTGTAGAATACCGGGCGCTGCTGCCAATCGCGGTCAGCCACGCATTTGTGCCCGGGATGCGCATCTCCGTAGGGCCGAATCAGGAGCCCATCGATCCAGCCCATCCGGGCATCGTAATAGACAATGCTGATCCACTTGCCTTCCTGAATCCCCGCGAACGCCACGACGTCACGCGTATAGCCCATGACAGGTTGATTGTTGCCCGGATGCGCGTAGACCGGCGTGCCGGGTGGAACCGCAAGGCAAAGAAACGCGCCTGTCGCAGGGACTTGCCAGTACTTCCACTCCGCTGTCTGCGGTGAACCGGTCATAGTCAGGCGTTGGTAATGCACCGCACAGCCGCCGAGCAGCAGCGCCGAAAGGCTGGCGCATGCGAGGCGCATCCTACAACTCATCGGGGCAGGAACTTTTCGTTCGTCGTCAGATACTCGCGCCAGCCCGCGCTCCGGCGCACCCGGATCTGGAAGTTGACCAGCGCCTGGTAGAACGCCATCAAAAAGAATAGCAGGCAAAACGGCAAGAATTCGAACGCCAGCATCAGGCGCGAGGCGGTGAGCGGTGCGCTCAGTACCGCTCGTGCCCACGCCAGCAGGAAGACCAAAGCCAAGCCAAACAACGCATAAGCAAGCAGCGCCGTCTGCCGACGGCGTGCCCTGAGGCGCTTTTCCAACGCAGCGCTGCTCATGCCGTAAGAAAAAGCCGACGCCCGGAGGTCGAACCAGCCGTCGGCTTCCACCTTGAACCGCCGGTCCCGCACCGACCGCACCTTCACCAACCCCGTCAGTCTGTTGATGAAAGCCGCGCCCCGCGAAAGCGCCCTCACACCGAGCCACTCACCAGGCGCCGCAGCCAACCACCCAACGCCACTGAACGCTCTCCCGAACCACGAGCGCCGCTTCGGCGCCGGTGGTACTTGCCTCCCCTCGTCCCGCGCCGGTCGCTCAAAGTCAGGCGGCGGGCAGTCGGGAGAAGGCCGCAAGGGAACCGGCATCGGTTCAGCTCCCGATCGAAGCGACGAACGCCGCGACGTTCGTGGGTACGCCGTCCAGGCGGCCCTCCGTCCCGCCAGGCTTGCGCCAGATGAAGGTCGGCGTGCCCTTGAGCCCGATTGCTTCCGCAATCGCCATATTCCTGCGCAAGAGGTTCGCCGCTTGGGCACTCGGCGGATTGCTCACACTGCCCGACTGCCAGGCCCCGACGATCTGCTCGGCGGGATCGCTCAGCAAGGCTAGTGCACTGCTCGTGCTCTGCCCATGATCCTCGTAGTCGAGGATCGAGAGCGGAATCACCGAAATCCGCAGCCGGCCCGCTTCCACGTACGACCGCAGCATCTGAAACGCCCGCATCGAATAGATGCACTGCGGATCGATCAGCATGAAGACGTGCGGCGCCGAGGCCG
>JBOHMN010000671.1:0-4498 GCA_050730175.1 Acetobacteraceae bacterium
GACCCGGGCTGAGCGAGGGTAGGGCGGAAACCTGCGAGGCCCGCTCAGGCGGGTTCCCATCACGCTCGCGCGATGGGGTCCCGGAGCCGCAGCGGGCATTCCGCCATTACCGGGGACATCTGAAATCCCCCGGCGTTCGACGAACACCTGTCCCCCGTCGGTCCGTCTCAGTTGCATATGATTCGCGATATTAGCGCCATCTCGAAACGCGGAATCGCCCTCCCGCTCCGTCCAGGGTGGCAGGAGCACCGAGGGGCAACGTGAGGTTCTTTTCACCATGTCCCGCCGCCAGGCCGAACGCGATCGGGAATGCATAGTCGGCCAGCACGTCCAGAATGACGCCGCGAAGGTCATTGATGCCGTCGGTGCAGTCGGGCATGACGCCGAAGACAATCCCCGCTGCTTCCGCAAAAAGGCCGGCATTGCGGAGTTGCACGAGCAGGCGATCGATGCGGTAGGGTGCTTCGTCGATATCCTCGAGAAGCAGGATCGCTCCTTCCGTCGCCAGCGCGAACCGTGAGCCGAGTGATGCTGCCAGGAGCGAGAGGCAGCCGCCGCGGAGCGGTCCGCTTGCCTGCCCTGGCCGCAGGAACTCGACTGGCGTGTCAACCTCGTACGTGGGATCGAACAGGGCATCATGTAGCGCGGCGCGGGTCGTTTCCGCTTCGGGGCCCGGGTCAAGAAATTGTCGCGTGGCCACGTTGGGGCCGTGCAGCAAGGCAACCTGCGGCCAGAGTTTGCCGGCCGCGAGATGGAGCGCCGTAATATCGCTGTATCCGACAAGAAGTTTTTTTGCCGGCACTGTCCAGCCGCGAAGCTGGTCAAATAATCGCAGACAGCCGTACCCACCGCGGGCAGCGAAGATCGCCCGCGTCAGGGGGTCCATCAACGCGTCGTAAAGACGCGCTGCCCGTGCCGCATCGCCGCCGGCAAGGTAGAAATGCCGCGTCGTCTCGATTCTGACGCTGACGGAAAGACCCCAGCCCGCAAGTACCTCGCGCGCACGGTCCACCAATGCAACATCTGCGTCCACCGGCCGCGCGGCAGGCGCGATGATCGTAACCGCATCTCCCTGCTGCAGAATCACGTGCAAATTACCGCGATGCTGCGAAACCACAAAGTCCCCGCGCCGCATGCCGGATGGGCCGCCGTCCATCTCCTTTGCGAGGTCGCTTCTCGAATTACAGTAGACGTTGGCGGCGTAGTTCCAATCAAAGATCTTCACCAATGACGCTGCGACTGTGGCGACTCGCGGAACAGGTTCGGAGAGCATACCGAACTTTCCGAACCGTTTCCACTTCCTGCGCTTGCGCCGCACGGTCGCGGGCCGACTGCCTGCGATCCTTTCAAAGATGGGTTACTCTCATCGGTAGGCGGGATGCCAACGTCCTGACTCCGGTCAGACTCGGCGCCACCCGCCCGGCTAAATCGCGTGCGAGCAAACCGATCGGTCGGCGGAGCGCAGACGTCAAGCGGGCCGCCCGACCCTGTGTCGGCCTTTCCCGGCGACCGCGCCGTTAGGCGGCTGATTGGCGCAATCCCCCCTGGACAGGGCGCCGAGCGAGAATCTCACTGCCCGCACCTCTGCGGGGAAACGAAGCGGCGGAAGGTCTGGGCGCATTGGGAACGTTCCCCCGACGTGACGCGGCTTGCGATTGCCGCCGCTACCTCCGGCGTGGTGTTCTCCGCGTGCTCCGTCGTGTCCATCCGCCTCTGCATTGACACTCGGCCGATCCTGAACCACCCTCCTAGTCACAAGGGTTGCCGATAGGGAGGAAATATGCGCGCAAATTCCAGGGCTGGCTGCGTCGGCGGTCTTACTGCGGCGGTCGTCGCGACATCGATGCTTGCGCTTATCGGCGCGCCCGCTCGGGCGGCCGGTGCGGAGAAAACCATTGCAGTGATCGTTCCGACGCTGAAAATCACTGTATTGCAGGTCGAATCGAATGCCGCAGTCGAGGAAGCGCACAAGCTCGGCTACAAAGCATTCGTTCTCACCCACGACTTCAATACTGCAAAAGAGTTGCAGGACGCTGAGCAGCTCATCACCGAAAAAGTCGCCGGTGTTGCGTGGAATGTGGCCGATGAAAATGCCTCTGCGGTGGCCGTGGAAAAGGTCCGCAACGCCGGCATTCCTGTTGTCAACATGGACCGGGTTCTGGTCGAGCACAGCCTTGCCGACGCCTCATATGAGTCTGATAATTTCCAATGCGGCGCGCTGGAAGCGCAAGCGTTCCTCAAGCTGGTCGGCCCCAAAGGTACGTACGCGGAACTCCCCGGCCTGCGTTCCGACGCTATGGCGCGCATCCGCTCGGCTGGTGCCCACAGCGTGCTCGATAAGACTGGATTGAAGATGGTGGCACAGCAGGCCGGCGGTTGGGACGAAACCAAGGGGTTCCAATTTGCTGGCACGATCTTGCAGGCCCACCCGCACATTCTGGGCTTCGTGGCTGGCGATGATTCGCTTGGTCTCGGCGCGGCTGCCGCGATCCGGGCGCAGGGCAGGAAGGGTATGGTGGTGGTCGGGATCGACGGCGGCAAGGACGCCGTTGCGGCGATCGAAGGCGGCACCAGCGCGTTCAAGGCCAGCGCCGCACAGCCAGTCACAGCGGAAGGACGAAGCGCAGTGATTAATTTGGCCAAGATCGTTCGCGATGGACGGGGCGCCGTAACTGACGGAGCGGTGGTAGACCTTCCCTGCACGTTGATCATGAAGCAGTAGCCTACGACGTCAGCCGGGCCATTCGGCCGATCGGACGGTCGCGACACGGCAGTGGGATTGCCCCTGCTGCGGCGCTCGATGGGATGCAACCCGATAGGGTTATCCTCACTCGGTCATGTCAGGCACCCGCCTTCGATGCCGTAGGCTTTGGACGCCATCGTACCGGGCGCAAACACGTCGGCGCGTCGGCCCGTTGCGCGAAAGGCGTGCGTGGCTTTTGCGCGACTCCGGCGAGTCACGCGGAAATAGCGTAGTCGCTGGTCGGTGTTCGCCGTATGTTCCACAGAAGTCGGTGCGCCCTGTATTGACGCGGCGGTGAGCGCGAACCAGTCTTTCGGCTACGGCGCTTCCGGTCACAACGCATTACGATGGGCGGACCGGACGCGTGCAACCTGGTGCTAGGGGGAAACGATGCGTGCAACGTGCAACACTGGCATGGCGGGCCGTCTCACGGTGGCGGTTGCTGCGGCGTCGATCCTTGCGCTTGGTAGCCTGCCCGCTCATGCAGCAGGCGCTGAGAAAACCATCGCGGTGATCGTCCCCACCCTGCAAATCACCGTGTTGCAGGTCGAATCGAAGGCCGCGGTGGAGGAAGCGCATAAGCTTGGCTATAAAGCGTTCGTCCTCACCCATGACTTCAATACTGCGAAGGAGTTGCAGGACGCTGAGCAGCTCATCACCGAGAAGGTTGCCGGTGTTGCGTGGAACGTTGCAAATGAAAACGCGTCATCCGTAACCGTAGAAAAGGTGCGCAGAGCCGGCATTCCTGTCGTCAACATGGACCGGGTGTTGGTCAAGCACCAGATCGCCGATGCCTCATACGAGTCCGATAACTTCCAGTGCGGTGCCTTGTCGGCCAAGGCGTTCGTCAAGCTGGTCGGTCCCAAAGGCAGCTATGCTGAGCTTCCGGGCCCGCGCTCCGACGCGATGGCGCGCCTCCGCTCAGATGGCTACCACAGCGTGCTCGACAAGACAGGGTTAAAGTTGGTTGCTCGCCAGCCGGCCGCATACGACGAGACCAAGGGCTTTCAATTGGCTGGCACCATCCTGCAGGCCCATCCGCACATCCTCGGCTTCGTTACGGGGAACGACTCAATTGGCCTCGGTGCCGCGGCCGCCATCCGATCGCAGGACAAGAAGGGGATGGTTGTGACCGGGATCGACGGCGGCAAGGACGCCGTTGCCGCGATTGATAGCGGCACGAGCGCCTTCAAGGCGACCGCCGCCCAGCCCGTAGCGGAGGAAGGTAGGGATGCAGTGATCGCTTTGGACAAGATCATTCGCCACGCGCCTGACGCCGTAACGAACGGAGCGGTGATGAAGATTGCGTGCACGCTGGTCATAAAGCAGTAGCTCATGATGCCGCCCGGGCCGTCCGGGCGAGCCCGCCGTCCCGACCAAGCAACGCTACCGCCACGTGAACCGGCGGCCGTCGAGGCCGTCGGTGTCACGAAGTCTTATGGTGCAACGCTGGCGCTCGACACCGTCAGCTTTGCCGCGCAGGCGGGGCGGGTCAATGTCATCCTGGGCGAGAATGGTGCCGGCAAATCCACCCTGATGAAGATCTTGGCCGGCGAAGAGACCCCCGACGCCGGTCGCATCCTCTGTAGTGGCCAGGAGGTGGTGCTCCGCTCGCCGCGCTCCGCCCGCCGTCATGGCATCGCGTTGATCCATCAGGAGTTGAGCCTCTTCCCGGACCTCACCGTCACCGAGAACATTTTTGCAGGACGTGAACTCCAGCGATTCTGCGTTGTCGACGAGCACGCTGAGCAGGCC
>JBOHMN010000672.1:0-2023 GCA_050730175.1 Acetobacteraceae bacterium
CGCCGTCGACGATCCGAAACTGTCGGACCGCATACTTGCCGCCGCACGGGCACGATTGGCATGCCGCTAGCCACACTTGGCGCCCTTGCTGATTTCCTGAACAACGTAGGAGCACGACAGATGACTCAATCCGACCAGCGCGGCCCGCAATCCGATCCAAAACGCACCCGGCAAGGCTTCATTGCGCCTCAAGCGCAAGACCGCCGGCTGGGATGATCACTTCCTCGTCAGCCTGCTCGCGCGGTAGGCTCTGCGCCCGATTCCCCTGACGGGCCCTTCGTCGTATCTTGCGTGCAACGACTCGGACGTGATACGATCCCTGGCATCCGGATTGGCCGCGTGATTGCCGGCGAGACCGAGACCGAGGCCGAAAGGAGGAAAGGGGGGAGCCCGCAATACGCCATGCCGCGAACCGAGGACCGCAACGCATCGACAACTTCTTCTCGACGCCGGCCGCGCGCGAGGACCGCTGGCGGGACCTTGTCGACGCCGCAAGGGCGTGGGTGGCCGGTCGCGGTGATCGGGCCAAGTTCGAAGCGGCGCTCAACGAAACGGCGGCCATCGAGGAATTTCACGGTTATCCGGGGCCACAGCTGATGGCGGCGTTGCGCAATCGCGCCGAATCCGATGATGCGACTGGCGCGGCAGCGCTTGCCTGGCGCATCTCCTCTGCCCTGCTTACCCGATCGTTCCGACAGCATGCCGCGGACTGGGATCCGTACGCCGAGATCTCGGGTAGCGTGCCCGACGTCCTGCCGCCCATGTTGGGCCGGCCGGAGGCTGCGTCCCCCTACTTCGAAGTGCTGATCGTCACCGGCGCCCCTGCCGAGCGATGGCCTTCCATTTGCACGGAGTGGCGCCGAATGCGCCGCCAACAGGACGCGTTCATGTACGAGCCAGTGATCGTCGGCAGTGCCGAGGACGCGCTGTGCGCGACGATGTTGAACCCCGCTCTTGCCGCTGTGGTGATCCACGAGGGATTTGCCTTTCACTCGCGTCACGACGCTTCGATTTTGCGCAGCATGATCGATCCGCTCGCCTTGTTGGAAACACCGGATATCTCCGCATTGCGCGTGGCACGCGTTCTCAAGCAGGTTCGGCCGGAACTCGATCTATACCTGCTATCCAACCGAAGGGTCGAGGAAATCGCCGGTGATAGAGCGGCCGAACCGGTGCGTCGTGTGTTCTACGCCGTGGAAGAGCCGCTGGAATTGCACCTCGCAATCCTGGAAGGCGTGCAAGCGCGCTATGAGACTCCGTTCTTTGACAACCTGAAGAAGTACGCACAGCGGCCGATCGGAACTTTCCATGCCCTGCCAATCGCACGCGGAAAGTCTGTCTTCAAGTCCGACTGGATTCGCGATATGGGCGAATTCTACGGTCCCACGCTGTTTCTTGCCGAGAGCAGCGCAACAACAGGAGGTCTGGACAGCCTGCTCGAGCCGACTGGCAACATCAAGCGCGCCCAGGAACTGGCAGCGCGTGCCTTCGGAGCGGACCGCGTGTTCTTCGTTACCAACGGTACGTGCACCAGCAACAAGATGGTGGTGCAAGCTCTGCTGGCACCCGGCGATATCGCGATTATCGACCGGAACTGCCACAAATCCCATCATTACGGGATGGTGATCGCGGGTGGGCAGCCGCTCTACGTCGAGGCCTTCCCGATGACGGAGTACTCGATGTACGGCGCGGTGCCGCTGCGTACGATCAAGCACGCGTTGCTGGCGGCAAGGGCGGAGGGACGGCTGGATCGAGTGAAGCTGCTAGACCTGACCAACTGCACCTTCGACGGCCATATCTACAACACGCGCCGGGTCATGGAAGAGTGCCTGGCTATCAAGCCCGACCTCATTTTCCTCTGGGACGAGGCGTGGTTCGGCTTCGCGAGGTGGTCGCCCTTCCTGCGGCCTCGCACCGCCATGGGCGCCGCAGGCGATATTGAAGCATGGCTGCAAGACCCGAAGGGTGTCGAAGCCTATGAACGTCAGCGGGCTGAACTTGGCGACAACCCGTCCGACGATGT
>JBOHMN010000673.1:0-2105 GCA_050730175.1 Acetobacteraceae bacterium
CCCGCTGGAGGTCTGCTTGCCACTGGCGGTGACCTTCCCGGCGTTGATCATTGCCGCCAGCTTCTTTGCTGCGCTGTAGACTTGCCGGTTCAGTTCTGCCCTCGCTTCGCTCCAGGCAGCCAACGACGCAGGTTCCTTGTCTTCCGGAAGTTCCTGCAAGAGCGGCTGCTCCGGATCCTGCCAGGCGATCCACGCGACCGCCTGCCCGAGAGTGAAGACTTTCGGTGCCGACTCGGATGCGGTGGCTTGGCTCACGGCCTAGGCGGCAACCGGCTGGCGGCGCCGGTCATGAGAAGCCGGCTCGGCCGGCGCCAGCGCGACGGGCCGCGGCATCGCGAGTTTCTGGCTGACCAGGCGGTTGAGGCTCACGCCCGCCTCGGCGGCCTCGATCATCAGGCTGCGGTGCAGATCGCTCGGCACGCGCGCCGTGAACGTTCCTGAAACCGGCCGCTCGGAAAACGGCTGCGGCACCGGCTCGCCGTTGGCGCGCAGATCGGCGATCACATCGGCCACCAGCGCACCGATTCCCTGCAATGCCGCGACCTGGTTCGACGCCAGGTGCGACAGACTGAAGAATTCGGCGCAGGTTGCGACGAACTCGCCGTCTTCCTCCGACCAGGAGACCCGATAGGTGTACCGTTCAGCGGCCATGGCGCTTGCCCTTCCGTGGCTGTGTGGCGGCTTCCTCGGCCACCGGTGAGGCGATCTTATCCAGCCGCCGATCGACCGCCCGCAGGAGCTGGCGCACCTGGTAGACTTTGGCGCCCCCGCTGGTGTCTTGCAGGTTGACGCCCGGATCTCCAGGCCAGGGCATCTTGAAGACCATGTGGCTGGTCCCGCTTTGCCGTCCCTGGCCGAAAAAGTGCTCCGCGACCTTCACTGCATCCGCGAAGGCGACACCCTTTGGGTTGGCCCGCATGCCGGCGAGCAGTTTCTCGATGGCTGTGGTCACCCGTGGAGTATCTGGTATCACTATTGACACCGTCAAGATCCAAAGCCGGCGGGAGGCGCGCAGCGGCCGACGGTCGCAACGGTCCCAAGGCATGCGTGACCCGCGGCCTCGAGTTCCGCTTCCGGAAATGCCAATTCTCGAAGCTATCGGGGGCGCCCGCCGCACCCCAAAGGATGCCTTGGTCTGTCGCAGATGACCCCCTCCCCTGCCTCGCGTCGACCGGGTCGGGCCGCCCAAAAAGAGCGGCGGAATGAGCGGCGGAATGGGGAGCGGAATGAGCGGCGAAATGGGACGCGAAAAGAGCCGCGATTTGTCGACCGCGACTCGGCGCTGAGGCAGCCTCGATCAGCCCATGCCGATCAAACGCCAGCCCTCCGATCTCAACGTGCACAAGCAGGCTGACCAACACGCCGCGGGTTCGCCAGGCTGAGGTTGGGGCGAAGCCGCAGGCTGAGGTAGAATTCGGACATGACCCGAGAGGCCGTCATTGCCGCGCTGCGCGCGCACGAACCGGAGTTGAAAGCGGCCGGCGTCGTGCGGCTGTCGCTGTTCGGCTCCACCGCACGCGACGCGGCACGCCCAGAATCCGACATCGACCTGCTGGCCGCGTTCGATGACGCCCGGCCGCTTTCGCTGCTGGATGTGATCCGGATCGAAAACCAGATCGCCGACCTGCTCGGCCAGCCTGTCGATCTGATCGAGGAAGGAACGCTCAAGCCGCGCGTGCGGCTGAACGCGGCTCGCGAGGCTGTGCGTGCCTTCTAGCGATCCAGTTCAGCGCTTCACGGATATCATCGAGAATATCGATCGCATCGAGCAATTCACCAAAGGCCTGGACGAGCCGGCCTTCGTTGCGAACGATCAAGTCACGTTTGCCGTCAAATACGCCTTGACGATTATCAGCGAGGCAACGGCCAAGCTTGGCGACACCGCCCCCGATCTCCGCCCCGATATCCCCTGGCGCGAAATCCGCGGCCTCGGCAACCGGCCGCGGCACGATTACGACACGGTTGACCTGGCGCGCGTCTGGCTGCTGATCGAACGCGACCTGCCGCCGTTGAAGGTGGCCTGCCAGGACGCGCTGCGGGTCTTATCCCAGGGCGGATCGCCCGGCTGATCGGCGCCGGGTGCGGGTGCGGCCGGTGTCCGAGGC
>JBOHMN010000674.1:0-7075 GCA_050730175.1 Acetobacteraceae bacterium
TGGGCCCGCGCTCCTCGGTGCGATCGCCTGTGCCTACGAGATCCAGATCGACCTGGCCCGCTCGATCTCGCTGCACCGGCACAAGATCGACCACGTCGCCCACCTGGCGCCCTCGATCGCCGGTGGCCTCGGAGCGCTCTTGCACCAACCGGTGGAGGTCACGTACCAGGCCATCGGCCAGGCGTTGCACACCGCGACCGCGACGCGCCAGGTCCGCAAAGGTGAGATCTCGAGCTGGAAGGCGTACGCACCCGCCTTCGTCGCCAAGAACACGATCGAGGCGATGGACCGGGCGATGCGCGGCGAGTCATCGCCGGCGCCGATCTACGAGGGCGAGGACGGCATCATCGCCTGGCTGCTCGACGGTCCCGACGCCGAGTACCGCGTCACGATCCCCGAAAAAGGCGAACCCACGCGCTCGATACTCGAGAGCTACACCAAAGAGCACGCCGCCGCCTACCACGCGCAGGCGCTGATCGACCTCGCGCGGCGGATGCGCCCGCGCGTTGGCGACGTCGACCTCGTGCGCTCGATCACCATCCACACCAACCGCTACTCCCACACGGTGATCGGCAGTGGTGCGAAGGACCCGCAGAAGCTCAATCCCGACGCCCGCCGCGAGACCCTCGACCACTCGAGCATGTACATCTTCGCCGTCGCCCTCGAGGACGGCACGTGGCACCACGTCAGAAGCTACGCGCCGCGCCGCGCCCAGCGCCCATCGACGGTCGCTCTCTGGCACAAGATCGAGACGCGCGAAGCGCCCGAATGGACCGCCCGCTATCACGCCACCGATCCAGAGCAGAAGGCGTTCGGCGGCCGCGTGGAGATCTTCCTCCGCGATGGCCGCGTCATCGAGGACGAGCTCGCCGTTGCCAATGCCCATCCCCTCGGCACGCACCCCTTCTCCCGCCCTGACTACATCGAGAAGTTCCACGAGCTGACCGCAAAGCAGCTGCCGCCGGCCGAGGCAGAGCGCTTCCTTGTTGCGGTCCAGGAATTGCCCCGCCTCGGCGCCGAAACACTCGCGCGCTTGCACGTCGCGCTGCCGGCGGGAACACTGAAAGAGGGGCGACCCGGTATTTTCTGAGTGTTACGTACCGTCCAGCAGTGGAGAATAGTCGATGAGCGAACCCGAGGTGCACAAGGGCCTGGTCGGCATCTACGCCGACACCACCGCAATCTCCAAGGTGATGCCCGAATCGAACAGCCTCACCTACCGCGGCTACCCGGTGCAGGAGCTTGCCGAGCATTGCCGCTTCGAAGAGGTCGTCTACCTGCTCTGGAATGGCGAGCTGCCGAACCGGCGCGAGCTCGCCGCCTTTGAAAAGGCCGAGCGCGCCGAGCGGCGTATCACGCCGCGCCTCCGCCAGGTGATCGCCGCATTTCCACGCCGCGGCCATCCGATGGACGCGCTCCGCACTGCCGTCTCGTTCATGGCCCTCGAGGATCCGGAGACGGCTGACAATTCCGAAGCGGCAACCCGACACAAGGCGCTGCGCCTGTTGGCCAGAATCCCGACGGCCATTGCTGCACGCTACCGCCTTTCGCACAGGCTCCGCGCATTCGGCCCCAGTCGCGAGCTTGGCTTCGCCGAGAACTTCTTCCATCTCTGCTTCGGCCGCGTGCCGGAACCGGAGGTCGTCAAGGCGTTCGACGTCTCGCTCATCCTCTATGCAGAGCACACGTTCAACGCTTCCACCTTCACCGCCCGCACCGTCGCCTCAACCGAGGCCGATATTCACGCTGCTGTCACCGCCGCGATCGCCGCCCTCAAGGGCCCGCTGCACGGCGGCGCGAACGAAGCGGTGATGCACATGCTGGAAGAGATCGAAAGGCCGGAGCGGGCACGCGACTGGCTCGATCACCGGCTCGAGGAGCGCACGCTGGTGATGGGATTCGGCCATCGCGTCTACAAGAGCGGCGATTCCCGCGTACCCACGATGTCCCGCTATGCCGAGCGCATGGCCACCGTCGTCGGCGATACCCGCTGGATGGAGATCAGCCGCATCCTCGCCGCCGCAATGCTGGAGCGGAAGAACATCCACCCGAACCTCGATTTTCCGACGGGCCCGGCCTACTACCTGATGGGATTCCCAATCCCGATGTTCACGCCGATCTTCGTCGCCTCCCGCATCTCGGGCTGGGCCGCGCACATCCTCGAACAGGCAAAAGACAACCGCATCATCCGTCCTCTCTCGGTCTATTCGGGTGTTGCCGAGCGCTCCGTCAAGCCGATTGAGGAACGCTGACGCCTTCGCTTCGCTTCGCGATTGCCATGCTGCAAAAGAAAATGATCGGATCCAGAGAGACTTCGGTTGTTTTTGTTTGACATGCGATGATGAGAAGGGGAATAGCGGAGTTGCTGTGCCCGCACCCGAGTCGCACATGTGCGATCTTCATTTCGCGGATGCACGCAACGAGGAAGGACGGTCCATGGACCGCAGGCTCGTTCGGAGGCAACGGCGTCAGCGGCGCCGCGATTTCCGAATCACTTCGGGAGCACGATCGGCGAGCACGCCATTCGGCAGCGGAACTCGTATGGTTTCGCACTTTCGCCGTTTTCCCGGGCCTCGTCCGTACCGGACCGCCGGACTGACGGCCGGGCTTCACGGCGCTGTCGTCGAGCCTGGCAACGACCGGGCAACCGGTCGTCGTCCACCCCACGGCACAAAGGAGTTGCAGGAAGTGAGTAACGAACAGACCGGCACGGAGCCCGCGCGCGCCCAGCCGATGGCGATGCGTGCGAGCACCCGCAAGACAACCACCAGAAAGAAGACCACGCGGCGCAAGACCGGTGTCCGCAAGACCGGTGTCCGCAAGACCGGCGTTCGCAAGACCGGCGTCCGCAAGACCGGCGTCCGCAAGACGGCAGCGAAGAAAACGACACGGCGCAAGACTGCAACGCGCAAGACCGTCGGCCGGAAGATCGGTCGCCGCAAGATTGGCGTCCGCAAGGTCGCGGCGCGGAAAAAGATGGCCCGGCGGAAGGTCGGCACCCGGAAAATGGGCACCCGGAAAGCTGCTCGAAAAGTCGCTAGAAAGATCCGCAAGACCGGCGTGCGGCGGACACGCAAAGCCCTGGCTCCGGTCCCCGAAAGCGAACCGATGCCTGAGCCCTCTGAAGAAGAGATTAGCTGAAAGCCATTTCTCACTGCCAACGCGAGACACCGTCTCGCGTTGCAAGGGCGGCCTCGTGCCGCCCTTTTTTTTGCCGCCTACTGAACCGCCTGCCCTGGGCACGCTCCAGGCAACTTCGCAAGCGCACTCCTGAAAAAGTCCCGACCTCCGAAATTGCCCGACTTGAGTGCCAGCAACAACGCGACCGCGCCACCCTCCCCATACGTCCACGGCACACCCGGGGCGATTTCGGGGCCGATCCGAAGCCGCCGCACGCCAAGCTTCGCGACGACTGCCCCCGCTGTCTCGCCGCCTGCCACGACGAGCAGCCTGACACCGCTCCTAACCAGCCCCTCTGCAACGATCGCCAGAGTCCGTTCTATCAATAACCCCGCCGCGCTGCGCCCGAGCACCCGCTGCACATGCGCAACGCGTTCCGGCGGCGCCGACGCCGCGACCAAAAGTGGTCCGTCGCCGAGCCGCTTGCGCGCCCAATCGATTGCCCGCTCCGCGAGCCGCGTCGCATCCGGCTCGGCAAGCGGATCGATCGTGTAGGTCGGAAGCGCCGCCGCCGCGATCTGCGCGAGCGTCGTCGGCGAGCACGAACCGGCAATGATCGCCGCCGATCCCGCAAGCTTGGGCAGCTCTGCCGGGCTTCCCACATCTGCCAGCAGGCCGGCGCGGCGGAAATTCTCCGGCAACCCCTGCGCCACTCCCGAACCGCCGGTGATCAGCACATGCTTCGCCGCGGCGGCGCCGATGGCATGCAGATCCGCATCCGACACCGCATCGACAATCGCATAGCGCTTTCCGGAATCGGCCAGCGCCTGCATCTGAGCCTCGATCGCCGCCGCCCCCTTCGCCACGGCGCCATAAGGCACCAGACCGACATCGCCCTTGGTCTGCCGGCCAAGAACTCTGACGAGATTGGCATCGCGCATCGGCGTCAGCGGATGGTTCTCCATTCCGCTCTCATTGAGCAGCTTTGACCCGACGAACAGGTGACCCTGATAGACACTCCGTGCGTTGGCCGGAAAGGCAGGACAGGCGAGCGCGAAGCGACTGCCAAGCGCCGCCAGCAGCGCATCCGCGACCGGCCCGATATTGCCCGCATCCGTGCTATCGAAGGTCGAGCAGTATTTGAAGAAGAACTGCCGGCATCCCACCCTTCTCAGCCAGGCGAGTGCGGCAAGACTCTTCTCGCAGGCTTCCGCCGCCGGCGCCGTGCGCGATTTGAGTGACACCACGACGGCATCGAGATCTGCGGCCGACTCTCCCGCTTCCGGCACGCCGATCATCTGCGCCGTCCGCATGCCCCCGTTCACCAGCATCAGCCCGAGATCCGTGGCACCGGTGAAGTCATCGGCAATCGCTCCTAGCAATGGCACGGCCCTGCTCCTTTCCCTGTTTGCGCTCCTCGTCCGCTTCGCGAATCAACCAAGCGCCGCAGAGAGCCGCTCGCGCACATCGGAATCGTTCGGCAAGTTCTGACCCGCCCGCCACGCGGCTTCCGCCATCAACGCCCGCAGTTCCCGATCGAAGATCATCCTCCTGAGCGCCTTGGCAAGCTGCGCATGGTCACCCGGCGGAGCAACCGCACCTGCCTCGGAGGCAATCGACGGCGCGCTTTTCGCATCACCGGCAATCGCCACCGGCAGGCCGCGCTTCATGGCCGCGGCAGTGGCGAGCGCGTAACCGTGGCGCGCCACCCCGCTCGCGAAGAGATCACTCCGTCGCCAGAGGGCGAGATCATCCGAACCATGTGCTCGGACTTCGCAATTGATGCGCCCTGCCAGGCCAAATTGCTCAGCACAGGAAGCAAGCGCCGCCACATTGGCCGGATCCGCTGCCGCCGGCCCGACAATAAAGAGCCGCCAGTCGAGATCGAAAAGTCCCGCAAGCGCCTTGAACAACACGGCCTGCGCCTCCTCCATGGCCGGTTCATCTTGTGTGACGATCACCGCCCCTTCTCCACCGGAACCCGCCGCGCGGGGCAGCGCGGGGGTCGGCGGCTCGACGACGCTGACGCGCTCGCGCGGCAACGCCGCGCCGGCCGCGATCACCTCCGCCGCCGCCTCGCTGCTCGCTACAATCAGCGGTACTGACGCCAGCATTTCTTTCGCGCTCGCTCGCGGCTCATCCATCAGGACCGTCGTGCGGCGCAGAGAGAGACGCTCGGCAATCGGGCGAAAGGCCGCAAGGACCATCCCCGAGATCAAGGGACGTGCATCCCCATCGAGCGCCTCCCAGCCTGCCTGTGCCGATGCGGTGGCTGCTTCGTCCGCACCGGATGCGCTTACCGCAATCGCAACCACTTTCGCCCCGAGCGTCGCCGCGAGCCGCCTCGCGTAGAGATCACTGCCCGCAAGCCGCCCGCCGGCAGCGAACAGAACGAACGCCATCACTCTTTCGCCCGTCGCCCAGTGTCCTGCCCCCGTCGTTCGCTGCCCACGGCAGCAAACGTAAGGGGATCAGCAGGCCACTGAACATAATGAGATAGTGGTCCGACGCCGGAGCCTGCTTGAAGAGCAACAAGCGTTAGAGTCGGACCGCTGGTCCCCACAATCCCGCTTGCGGGCGTAGGGCGGAAAACCGCGCGGCCCGCACGGCGGGCCGCCGCGGGCATTCCGCCATCCCAGGAGCCACCCGAAATCCTCCCGCCTTCGATGAAGGCCCTCCCCTCGTCGCCCCGAATCACTTGGATATGACTCCGAGATAAGATCCCAGGCACTATCCTGCCGTCCGCGCCGCGGCCTTCACCTCTCTCCGGTGCGCATGCAGGATCCATTCGGTATAGCCGTTCGGCTGCTCACGCCCCTGCAGAACCAGCGCACAGGCGGCGCGAAATGCCGGCCCATCGAAGCCCGGTGCCATCGGCCGGTACAGCGGATCGCCCGCGTTCTGCCGGTCCACCACCGCCGCCATGCGCCGGAACGTTTCCAGCACCTGCGCACGTGAAACAATCCCTTGATGCAGCCAGTTGGCGATGTGCTGACTCGAGATGCGCAGCGTCGCCCGGTCCTCCATGAGCCCGACATCATGAATGTCCGGCACTTTGGAGCAGCCGATCCCCTGGTCGACCCAACGGATCGCATAGCCCAGGATGCCCTGCGCATTGTTGTCGAGTTCCTCCTGGATCTCCTCCGCCGAGAAGTTGGTTCCCGCCGCCGTCGGGATGCTGAGAATGGTGGCAAGCTTGGCGCGGCGCCGGCCGGCGAGCTCCGCTTGGCGCGCCGGCACATCCACCGCGTGGTAGTGCAGCGCATGTAGCGTCGCCGCCGTTGGCGACGGCACCCAAGCCGTGCTCGCGCCCGCTTGCGGTTGCGCGATCTTCTGCTCCAGCATGTCCTTCATCCGGTCGGGCATCACCCACATGCCCTTGCCGATCTCCGCCTTTCCCGCGAGGCCCGTGGCCAGCCCGATATCGACGTTCCAGTCCTCGTAAGCCAGCATCCAGGGCGCCTTCCGCATCGCGTTCTTCCGCATCATCGGCCCGGCTTCCATCGACGTGTGGATTTCATCCCCGGTGCGGTCCAGGAACCCGGTGTTGATGAACACGACCCTTTCCTTCGCCGCCTGGATGCATCGCTTGAGATTGACCGTCGTGCGCCGCTCCTCGTCCATGATGCCGAGTTTCACGGTATTGCGCGGCAACCGCAGCAGCTCCTCCACTCGCTCGAACAGCCTGTTGCAGAACAGGACCTCATCCGGGCCGTGCATCTTCGGCTTGACGATGTAGATCGCGCCGCTCCGGCTGTTGCGGAACGCGGCCCGGCCGTTCCGGTCATGCACGCCAATCAGCGCGGTGATGGCGGCATCCAGGATGCCCTCCGGTGTCGCCTCACCGGCCGGGCTGAGCACGGCATCGCTCATCATGTGGTGGCCGACATTGCGAACCAGGAGCAGGCTCCGCCCGGGCAGGCTGAACCCCGTCCCGTCCGGCGCCGTGTAGGTG
>JBOHMN010000675.1:0-24518 GCA_050730175.1 Acetobacteraceae bacterium
CTCCTAGGTGAACGGCTTGGTCTCCAGTTCCCGTCCCTTGCAGGTGCCGCAGCCGGGGCAAACGGACCCGTCTGGCCACCGCAGTTTTGCCAGCGACCGAGCGCATGCTGCCTCGTCGGCAAACCGACGATCAAAGGCGGTTCGGGACATCGGGCGGTCATGTTTCCAACGGCCTCTCATGCGAACATAATAGGAACATTGGCGAGGCCGTCAACTCATCCACGCAGCCTCAACCACTGCCGGTAGGGGGCACCGGAACCAACGGGGGGAGCCTTGGAAGCAGGAAGTGGCCCGATACGGACAGGGTATAGGGACCGCGTGGTAGCACGGCTGCTGCCGCCGGAGAGTTCCGCGGTAGACGAGGTTTCGCGGCAAGTTAGCATCAGTGTAGCGACGCTGGAGCGTTGGCGCGCGATGATGCCGACAGTCTCGGCGGCCGCCGCCGCGTCGATGTCGACGCACAGCACCGAGGCGCCTTCATGGGCGAAAGTGACGGCGGTTGCCTTGCCGTTACCCCAGCCGGGTCCGATCGAGCCTGCACCGACGGCGATTGCCACTTTTCCCCGCAGACGATCAGCCGTCGCGGGTTTCCCGCTTCGTATCCAACGCGCGCAATTCGGTTTTCAGAATCTTGCCGTAGCTGTTTTTCGGCAGCGTCTCAACGAACACATAGTCTTTCGGACGCTTGAAGCGGGCGATTGCGCCGAGACAGAGCGCGTCGAGCTCCGCCGCCGGCGCTTGGCCTACCACGTACGCAACGACGACCTCACCCCACTCGCGGTCGGAGCGGCCGATCACGGAAACCTCCCGCACGTTCGGATGACGGAGCAGCACCTCCTCGACCTCGCGTGGGTAGATGTTGGAGCCGCCCGAGATCACGACGTCCTTCGATCGGTCCTTGAGCGTCAGATAGCCCGACGAATCGAGTGCGCCGAGATCACCGGTATGCAGCCAGCCGTCGCGAAGCACCTCCGCGGACGCGCGCGGATCCTGCCAATAGCCCGGCATCACGCTCGCCCCCCGGCAGAGAACCTCCCCGGTCTCGCCGACAGGAACCGGAAGCCCGTCTTCGCCCGCTACCGAAACCTCGACGCAGGCGAAGGGCCGGCCGGCGGAGCAAAGCCGCGCCCGCCAGCTCGGGTCGTCGCGGTCGGCGAGATCTTGCTTCGAGAGCGTGGTGATCGTCATCGGGCTTTCCGCCTGGCCGTAGATTTGCGCCGACCGCGGCCCGAAGCGCTCAAGAGCGCTCAGCGCGTCCTCTTCGTACATGGGCGCACCGCCCCAGATCAGGGTCCGGATGTGGCTGGGGCAACAGTCGCTCTGCGCCGCAACGAGCCGCTTGACCATGGTCGGTGCGGCGAACATGGAGCTCCGCGGCCAGTGGTCGATCAGACCGAAGATTTCCGCCGGATCGAAGCCGCCGGATTCGGGCACCACGTTGATGCCGAGCCGCGCCACGTGAGCCATCATGTAAAGACCGGACCCGTGGCTCATCGGCGCCGCGTGCAGGATCGCGTCTCCGGGCACGATCTGGTCCACCTCGGCCGCGTAGGCGTGGCTCACGATGGAGAGCACACCGTGCGTCAGCATGACCCCCTTCGGGCGGCCGGTGGTGCCGGAACTGTAAAAGAGCCATGCGAGATCGCCGGCAGCGCGCGGGACGATCGGAATCGACTCGGCGGCGAATAGGCGCTGATAGTCGGCGAGGCCGATGCTGATCAGCCTCTCGAGGTGCGGCGGCGCGAACGGGGCGATCGCCGCGGCAAGCCCCGGAGGAGCAAAACATACTCGCGCGCCCGAATGCTCGAGAATGTAGCCGAGCTCGGCTCCGTGCAGCTTGGCGTTGGCTGGCACGGCCGCGAGCCCGGCGTGCCAGACCCCGTGCATGATCTCGACGTACTCGAGACAATTCTTGGCGACGATCGCGACGCGGTCGCCGGCGTCGAGGCCGCACAGAGCACGCAGCGCGCCGGCCAGGCGGGCGGCTCTCATGGCGAGCGTGCCATAGTCGCGCACCGCGCTCCCGCCAAGCGCAACGGCGGGGAGGTTCGGATGGCTCTTCCCGGCCCGTTCCAGCCACAATGCGATGTTCATGGAACCGCCTCTGCCCGATTGTGCTCCTTGCGAAGCCCCGGACCGCCCGTGGCGCCCCGACACGACAACCAAGCTCCGGAGGACAAGAAGTGGACACACCGATCCGGCGGCACGTCAATGATCGCAACCGTTCCAGGCCCTGCCGTTCCCCCAGACGCTGCCCCGACCATCAGAACGGAGAAGTTGCAGCGGGCGGAGCAGGCTACCCCACATGGCTGCTGGCCTCCGGGAGCATCGTGCTCTCGAAGAGAACTGAAAGAGAAGAAGTCCCCCGCCGGGATCCCTGCTTGCAAACGCACCGCACGAATTGCATCGTGCGGCCGGTCAAACGACCGATTGCAAAACCGGAGGCTTGCCATGAACATTTCACGCCGCGCCGTGCTTGGTTCTGCCGCCCTTGCTGCTACGCTACCGAGGGTTGCTGCGCGGGCTGCCGGCCGGCCGGGCATCAAGCTTGGCGTGCTCACCGACATGTCGGGCCCGTATGCCGCACTCGCGGGCCCTGGCTCGGTCGTCTGCACGAAGGAGGCGGCGCAGGAATTCATGGCCGCGAACAAAGACTTCGGGGTCGAGGTGGTTTCTGCGGATCACCAGAACAAGCCGGACGTCGGGGCGTCGATCGCGCGGCAATGGTTCGACCGCGATGGCGTCGATGCCATCGTCGACGTGCCGACCTCCTCGGTTGCGCTCGCTGTCAACACGGTGGTCAAGGAGAAAAACAAGGTCTTTCTGTGTGCCGGGGCCGGGACGCCCGATCTCACCGGCAAGCAATGCACTCCGAACACCGTGCACTGGAGCTACGACACCTACATGCTTGGCCGCTCGACCGGCGAGGCGCTGGTGAAGACGGGCGGGACCACGTGGTATTTCATTACCGCAGACTACGTGTTCGGGCACGATTTGCAGGACAGCACCACCGAGTTTGTGCTGAAGGGCGGCGGCAAGGTTCTTGGTTCCTCGGCGTATCCGTTTCCTGGAACGACTGATTTTTCCTCCTACCTGGTGCGAGCAAAGGCGACCGGCGCCAAGGTAATCGGGCTCGCGAATGCCGGCACCGACACGCAGAACTGCGTCAAGCAGGCGCACGAATTCGACATTCTGGCCGGCGGAACGCGGCTCGCCGCGCTCTTGATGTTCATTACCGACGTGCATCCGCTCGGGCTCGCGACGGCGCAAGGGTTGGTGTTGACGTCGAGCTTCTATTGGAACTTCAACGACGGGACGCGGGCGTTCACCAAGCGGGTGCTGCCGCGGATGCCAAACGAGGAACGGCCGACGATGGTGCACGCCGGGTGCTATTCGGCGTCGCTCCATTACCTGAAGGCGGTGGCTAAGCTCGGGATCGCAGCGGCGAAGGCGAACGGCGCCGCGGCCGTTACCGCGATGAAGAAGATGCCGGTCGATGACGACTGCTTCGGCAAGACCACGATCCGCGCCGACGGACGGCACATGGTCCCGGCGTATCTGTTCCAGGTCAAGACGCCTGCCGAGAGCAAGGAGCCATGGGACTATTTCAAGCTGCTCGCAACCACTCCGCCGGAGGAGGCCGCGGTGCCGCTTGATGCGACCGGTTGCTACCTCGATAAAGCCTGACGCGGGCGCGGGCCCGCGCGACCAAGCCGGCTCGCGTCGAGCGCCCAGGGGGCTTCGAGAGGGAGCGCTTTTCCGATGGTGATGATCTTCGGCCTGCCGGCGCCGCTGCTGCTCGGCCAAATTCTGCTCGGCCTTATCAACGGCGCGTTTTACGCGATGCTCTCGCTCGGGCTCGCGATCATCTTCGGCATGCTCAATATCATCAACTTCGCACATGGTGCCCTGTTCGCGGCGGGAGCGTTCGTCGCCTGGATGCTGCTGCACTATCTCGGGGTCGGGTTCTATCCCGCGCTCGTTCTGGTGCCGCTGATTGTCGGCGTCTTCGGGGTCGTGATGGAGCGGACAATCGTCGCCCCGCTCTATAAGGTTGACCCGATCTACGGCCTGCTGCTCACCTTCGGCGTGGCGCTGGTGATCGATGGGCTGTTCCGCAACGCCTACGGAAGCGCCGGCTTGCCCTATGCGATTCCGCCTTCACTCGGAGGTGGCTGGCAGCTTGGGTTCATGTTTCTGCCGACCTATCGGGGCTTCGTCGTGCTGGCGGCCCTCGTGGTGTGCGTCGCCACCTGGATTGCGATCGAGAAGACCAGGCTTGGTGCGACACTCCGGGCGGCGACGGAGAATGCGCCGCTGGTGCGCGCTTTCGGCGTCAACGTACCGCGCATGATCACGCTGACGTTCGGCTGCGGCGTCGCGCTTGCGGCGTTCGCGGGGGTGCTCGCGGCGCCGATCTATTCGGTCAACCCGGACATGGGCCAGAATTTCATCATCGTCGTGTTCGCGGTGGTGGTAATCGGCGGGATGGGCTCGATCCTCGGCTCGATCGTCACTGGCTTCGTGCTGGGCGTGGTCCAGGGGCTGACGTCCGTCTTCTACCCGCAGGGCTCGGAGATGGTGATCTTCCTGGTCATGGCGCTGGTGCTGCTGGTTATGCCACGCGGCCTGTTCGGCAAGGTTGCCTGACGTGGCGCGTGGCGCGCCCGCGCTGCGGCGCGATTACCTTGTCGGGTTCGCCTGCATGGTCGCCTGCATCGTGGTGGCACCATGGGTCCTCTATCCAATCTTCCTGATGCGGGTGCTGTGCTTCGCGATTTTCGTGATGGCATTCAACCTGCTGGCCGGCTACGCGGGCCTGGTTTCCTTCGGGCACGCGGCGTTTTTCGGCATGGGCGCGTACATCGCGGCGTGGACCGCGAAGCAATGGGGCCTGTCCGCCGAGCTCGCCATCGTCTGCGGCGCGCTCGTGGGCGGGGCGCTTGGCGGGGCCGTGGGGTTGCTCGCAATCCGGCGGACCGGCATCTACTTCGCCATGGTTACGCTCGCGCTCGCACAACTCGTCTATTTCTTCTGCGTGCAGGTGCCGTTCACGCACGGCGAGAATGGCATCCAGCAAGTGCCGCGGGCGCCGCTGTTCGGGGTGATCCCGCTCAGCGGCGGCATGGCGATGTACTGGTTCGTAGCCGGCGTCTTCCTGATTTGCTTCGTTGCCATCCATCGGATCATTCATTCGCCATTCGGAAACGTGCTGCAGGCGATTCGCGAGAATGAGCCGCGCGCGACATCACTCGGTTACCGGACCCGTGATTACAAGTGGATCGCGTTCATCCTATCGGCACTGTTTTCCGGATTAGCGGGCGGGCTGCTCGCGCTCGTGTTCGGGCTGGCCACGCTCGAGACGGTGCGCTGGACGACTTCCGGAGAAGTCGTGCTGATGGCGCTGGTGGGCGGATTCGGGACCATCTTCGGGCCGCTCGTCGGCGCACTCGTGCTCGCGGCCATGGAGAATTATCTGGCGCCGTACGGCGCCTGGGTCACGGTGGTACAGGGCGCGATCTTCGTCGCCGCGGTGCTCCTGTTCCGGCGCGGCATCATCGGGGAAGTGATGGCGAAGGCGAAGCTCTCTCTGTAGCTGCGAAAGCCAGGCCGAACTTGAAGCGCTCAGCCACCCTCCCCGCCGGTCAGGGCTTGATCAAAGAACAGTGTTCGGAAGCAAGTGGCGGCGCTGCTTCCGCTCCCGGGGTCGTGGCGACGAGGTTGTAATAGTCCCAGGGTCCCTTGCTTTCCGCTGGAGTCTTCACCTGAAACAGATAGGCCGGCACCAGGTTGCGACCGTCTGCGCGGAGCGTCGTCTTGCCAAAAGCGTCGTCTTGCACTGGCATGTTCTTCATTTGAGCCACCGCCGCTCTGCCACTTGCCTTCGCCGCAGTGACACCCAGCTTTTGCACCGCCTTCAGGTAGTGGAGCGTCGCCGAATAACAGCCGGCCTGAATCATGTTCGGACGAATCTGGTTCGGCATTTTCGGCAGCACGCTCTTGGTGAACGCCCGTGTCCCGTCGTTCAGGTTCCAATAGAAGCTTTCCGTCAGCACGAGGCCCTGCGCGGTTTCCAGGGTCAGCGCGTGCACGTCGGCGATCAACATCAGGAGTGCCGCCAACCGCGTGCCGCCGCTCAGGATGTCGAATTCATGCGCCTGCTTGACGCAGTTCTGCGTGTCGACTCCGGCATTCGCGAGCCCGATCACCTTGGCCCCACTGGCCTTCGCCCGGACCAGAAACGAAGAAAAATCGGTGGTTGCCGGGAACGGATAAGCAGAGGAACCGAGCACCTTGCCGCCGCCCGCCAGGATGAACTCGGTGGTGCTGTTTTGCAGATCGTGGCCGAACACATAGTCGGCAGTGATGAAATACCACGTGGTCCCGCCCGTCTTCACCAGTGCCCCACCGGTCGAGCGGCCGAGCATATAAGTATCGTAGCTCCAGTGCACGGTGTTCGGGCTGCATTGACTGCCGGTGAGGTCCGGCGTGCCCGCCCCGGAATTCAGAAATACTTTGTTCTTCTCTCGCACCACCGTGTTGACGGCGAGCGCGACCGAAGAGGTCGGCACGTCGACGATGGCATCCACCCCGTCGCGATCGAACCATTGTCGCGCGATGGTCGCCCCGACATCCGGCTTGTTCTGGTGATCGGCCGAGACAACCTCGACGGCGAAACCCGGCTGCTCCGCCATGAATTCGTTGGCGGCCTGCTTGGTGCAAGCAACCGAGCCCTCACCGGTGTCGGTGCTGTATGGGCCGGACATGTCGGTGAGCACGCCGAGCTTGATCACAGGCGCTGCGGCGCGCGCGGCAATACGTGGCAAGGTGGCCGCGAAAGCGGCGGAGCCGATCAGGGAACGGCGCGAAATCATCATGGATGCCTCCTCCCTCTCGGTGGTTTTTCACTTCAGCCGCGGCTGCCGGCCGAGCCCGGCCAGCCGCTCGTCGCGCCGCACAGAGATCGCTCCGACCGGTGAGAGAGACCCGGGCCCGCGGAGCCAGCATGCAACCTCGGCGCCTTCGCGCGCAAGCCCGATTGCCCGGATTCGCACCGCCCGGACGCTTGCATCGCCCGGTTTCGCCCGGACGGCAAGCCGTTTCGCCCCGCGCCACGGCCCGGGCGGGCGCTGAAAACAAAGAGCTGGTGTGCCGACTCGGCACGTTCATGGTGGGTAACAAGCGCGCGAGTCCGCACACCAGCACCTGCTCGAGTTCGGGCTCGGGCTCGCTCTCAGACCCCAAGATAGCGATTGATCTTCGACATGCTGGCCGCGAGCTCGGATTGCGGGAAACCGTCCACCACGCGGCCGTGTTCCACCACGTAATACCGGTCCGCCACTGTCGCCGCGAACCGGAAGTTCTGTTCAACCAGCAGAACGGTGAGCCCGCGCTTCTTGATCGCCGCGATCGTCCGGCCGATCTGCTGCACGATCACCGGTGCCAGCCCTTCAGTCGGCTCATCGAGCAGCAGAAGCTTGGCGCCAGTTCTGAGAATGCGTGCGATGGCCAGCATCTGCTGCTCTCCGCCCGAGAGCTTTGTGCCCTGGCCGGTCTCTGCCCGCTCGAAGATGTTGGGGAAGAGGGCCGCGATCGCGGTGCGTTCCATGCCGCCCGGCGCGACCACCGGCGGCAGCAGCAGATTCTCCATCACCGTCAGCGAGGCGAATATTCCCCGCTCCTCCGGGCAGAAAGCGATGCCGCGGCGGGCAATCTTTTCCGGCGAAAGCCGCACCGTTTCCGCCCCGAGATAGCGGATACTGCCTTCGCGGCGCGGCACCAGGCCCATGATCGACTTGAGCGTCGTCGTCTTGCCGGCGCCGTTGCGGCCGAGCAGCGTCACCACCTCGCCGGCCTTGACGATGAAGTCCACGCCGTGCAGCACGTGGCTTTCGCCGTACCAGGCGTTGAGTTCGGAGACTTCAAGCATGCTCGGTGCCGAGGTACGCCGCGATGACGTCGGGGTGGTTGGCGACGGCGGCATACGCGCCCTCGGCCAGCACCTTCCCCCTGGTCAGCACGGTAATCGTGCTGCACAGGCCCGCCACCACCGAAAGGTTATGCTCGACCATCAGAATCGTCCGCCCGCGCTGCACGCGGCGGATCAAAGCGGTGATGCGCTCGACCTCCTCGTACCCCATGCCGGCCGTCGGCTCATCAAGCAGCAGCATCGTGGGCTCGAGAGCGAGCGTAGTAGCCAGTTCCAGAGCGCGCTTCTGCCCATAAGGGAGCGTCGCGGCGACCGTTGCCTCCTCGTCCGCGAGCCCGACATCCGCCAGCAGTTCATGCGCCCGCACGTCGTGCATCCTGAGCGTCTTTTCCGAATGCCAGAACGAATAAGGGCTGACACCACCGGTCCGGGCCAGCGCGACGCGCACGTTGTCGAGCACGGAAAGGCGAAGAAAGACAGCGGAAATCTGAAAACTGCGCACCAGCCCAAGGCGTGCCACGTCCGCCGCGCGCATCGCGGTGATATCACGCCCTTGAAAGCGGATCGTCCCTTCGGTCGGTTCCAGGAACTTGGAGAGTAGATTGAAACAGGTGGTCTTGCCGGCGCCATTCGGTCCGATCAGGCCGTGGATGGTGCCCTCCGCGATCTGCAGATCCACCCCGTCGACAGCCCGGAAGCGGCCGAACTCCCGCACCAATCCTCGCGTTTCAAGAATGCTCTCCGGCAACCCGCCGCTCCAGGCACGCCCTCGGCCGACCCTGGCCGAAGAAGGATGAATACGTCAAGCCGGAAACGCGTGCCTGGCGAGGCTGAACAGACGCCGGCCTGCTTGGCGGCGTCGCGGACGGGCGAGCTCCGCCATCGGCGATCAGGCCGCGGCACTCCGCGTTCCTGTTCTTCCACCGCGGCCACCAGGCCTCCGCGATGCAGCTCGTGTTGCAGTGCGCCGAGGCCGACACCGCCGCCCTCTCTCGTCACTACCCGCGCAGGCTCCTCCGCCCGCGCACCGTCGGTATCGACAATGTTCCCAACGAAATCTGGCTGATCAAAATCAATCCCACAGGGTGCAAGAACGTGCCGAAGCAGGCCGACGAGATCTACGACCGGCACAACCAGCTCGAGGGCAACTTTTCGCTCTTTCAGCAGCTCGAACAGCTGGAATTGATCAACGACCTGATTTTGGGTGACGCACTCCGCCCGGACTTCCTGGCGCAACTGGACATCCAGGCGCCGATTCGCGTTCCGAAGTCGTCCAGCACTGCCGCCGACCGGCCTTATCACATCCCTTGCATCGAAATGCCGGAGAAGGTGCAAGAGACGCTGGACTATGAAGGCAAGCTCGATCGCAGCGCAGCGAACATCGACAGGCTGATGCCCGTCGGGGAAGAGAGCGCAAGAGAGTTTCTTGAGCAGCGAATGAAGGTCATCGCAGCGGCGTCGGGCGAGGCCGGAAGGGTTGCCGCCGCCGAGCTCAAGAAATCCATGTGGCGGAAGCACGCTCCAGGTCCCGCGAAAGCGCCGCACGGCCGGCAGGGGCATACCGGCTGATCGGTCGAGCCTCCGCGTAGGCCAGCCGTACGTCGCAACCAATACCGGACCGCCGCATGGTGCATTACAAACTGCTCAATCAGCTTCTGCCGCATGAAACCCTGCTTACGCGGGCCGGAAAGGACGCTTCCTTCCCTCTATGATGGCTGAGGCCAAGACAAGGAAGCCGGCCAAACCCCCGCCACGGCTCAGGTTCATCGGTGCGCAGACGATGATTCTCTTGACGCGGATCAATGGTCATTCCCGACCGGGGGTGGCAGTCTTGTCATTGAGGGCGATGGTCGCTGTTTGGGCATTGGGGGCAGAGGGTGGACACAGGAGATCGGCGTGTGGCGAGCGGCACGGCCACGGACAGATCGGGTAGCGGAGCAGGCACGCGAGGAAGTTGCGGGGTGGTGCGGATGACGAGGAGCCGTCTGAAGCTCGCCGTCTTCTCTGCTTCGACCCGCCCGGGTCACGAATATGCGCACCGCTCTTGGGCATTCGGGCGGCGCCGTCCGTATCCGGCTCTGTTGCCGATGTTCGGGCTTCTGTTAGCGCTTTCTGGTTGCGCCCTTTCCCGCGAGCCGGCGCCGCCCCATGGCGATACCGACACCGCGACGGTCCTCGGAATACCGAACGCCCGCTTCTGGGCGGACGGCGAAACCACCCCGTTCATTCGGGAAATTCAGCTCTCAGCGAAACGCGAGGCCGCCGCCTTTCCGCCGGGCCCAGGCGGCGAACGTGCGCCGGTGAGCTTCCTTTCCCTGTCCGGAGGAGGCGAAAACGGTGCGTTCGGTGCGGGCCTGCTGGTTGGCTGGACCGCGAGCGGGAGGCGACCCGAATTCAGGCTGGTGACGGGCGTATCGACGGGAAGTCTGATTGCACCTTTCGCCTTTCTCGGCCCGTCGTACGACAACCAGCTTCGTATGGTGTTTACGAACATCAGCAAGCAAAACGTCTTGGAAAGCAACGACCTGCTGCCTGCAGTCCTGTTCGGGGAAGCACTGGCAGACAGCTCCCCCTTGTACAGGCTGATCGCGCGCTTCGCCAACGCAGAGATGCTGCAAGCGATAGCGCGCGAGTACGAGAAAGGTCGGCTGCTGTTCATCGGCACGACGAATCTCGACGCACAACGCCCGGTGATCTGGAACATCGGCGCCATCGCAGCGAGCGGGAAGCCGGGTGCGCTCGATCTCTTTCGCCGGATTCTGCTCGCGTCCTCCGCCATCCCCGGAGCCTTCCCGCCGGTCATGATCAACGTCGATGTGAGCGGCCGGCACTACCAGGAGATGCACGTGGACGGCGGCGCAGTGGCGCAGGCGTTTCTGTATCCGGTAAGATTTCAGCTGAAGCGCGAAGCGGAGGCCGTCGGCATCAAGCGCCAGCGGACCGTGTACGTCATCCGGAACGGACGCCTTGATGCGGACTGGGCTTCGACCGATCGGCACCTTCTCTCGATCACCGGCCGCGCCATCGCAACCATGATTCACTATAGCGGCGTGAACGACGTACTGCGCATCTACGCCACCGCACGACGGGACGGGTTGCGCTTCCGGCTGGCTTACATCGGGGTGGACGCGCCCGACGAGCCACATCCGCAGTTTGACACCGCATATATGCGATCGCTGTTCGACTACGCCTACCAGAAGGCGGCGCACGGTTATCCCTGGCGGACCGCCCCTCCGGGGCTCGAGGAACACGCTAACGGGAAGCGCGCCGCTCCTTCAGTATCCGACGCCACTTCACGACCATCCTCACCCGAGACGCGCTCGGGATACGAAGGCGCCGGTGCGCGTAGTCCTCGGCCAAACCTGCAGTTGGGGCTGCCGACGGCGATGCCCGCGAGCGAATTCGCGTTGGAGGCGAAATGACCGTGAGCATATGATTCCAACCCGTGGCCCGGCCGTCTTGCCGACTTTCGCGGTTGTGGCCTGCAGCAGCATCGGCCCGGGCTCCGTCGTGCGCGACCGCATCGATTATGCGACGTCGATCGGGAAATCGTGGAAAGAGCAGACCCCTCTCAACCCTGTGACGCTGCGCTACGGCGATGTCCCCGTTTTCCTCGAAGTCGCCCAGGTTATCGCGGGGTATCAGCTGCAGAGCACGGTCGGCGCGAACTTTGCCGTAGGCAATTTCACCGCGGGCGTCGTCGGCCCGATCACTGTGGTCGGAAACGCTTCGGCGGGCGGCACGTACACCGACCGGCCCACGGTGGTTTATTCGCCGCTCACCGGTGTGGGTTTTCTGAAGAGCCTGATGACGCCGATCCCGCCGAGCGCAGTACTCTCCGTATTGCAATCGGGCTACGATGCGAACCGGATCATGCGCATCACGCTGACCTCCATTAACGACCTCCACAATCAATCATATACGCTCAAGCGACCAGCCCAGCCGGGATTTGTCCGTCTCGCTCAGCTCTTACGTGATGGTCAGCTCGAGGGTGCCCTCCAGATCCGCATCGGTCAACCAAACCGCGGTGGCGAATCATCGGTCATGGTATTCGGGCCGAGCAAGGATCCGGCGATTGCAGTTCAGGGTCGCGAGATCCGCCGTCTGCTCGGCTTGCGAGAGGACCTGCACGAGATCATGCAGGAATTCGCGGCGGTGGTGCAGGCGCCGGAATCGGACGTTGCCCGGGGACGCGCGTCACCTGGCCTGGTTCAGGGGGGACCAGCGGGCCCGAGGGCACGCCGATGATGAGGATTCTGAGTGGCGATCTGGCCCCCGAGGATGCCTTCGTCGCGGTCAGATACGGCGGCCGCTGGTTTTGGATCGCCAACAGCGATATTCGCTCCAAGTCCGTGTTCGGAGTGTTGATTCTCCTGTTCTCTATTGCCGAGACGGGAGTGCAAGGCGCAACGCCCGTTGTTACGATTCCCGCCAATCAATGATCGGCTCTGGGTGATCACGCCTCACGCCTGCGCCGCCGCGCACTCGGCGCAGCACTGTCTGCCGCAATGGACCGGCCGGCCTGGATCGGCCGGCGTCCACGCGCTCCTGGGAGATCAAGGAAGATGATCGCGCCACCATCGCATGTCGGCGTCGAAGAGGTCGTTATCAACCTCGTGGTCTGGCTGAAGCTGGTGATCGAGGCAATCGGCGCCTTGGTCGTCGGCGTCGGTATGATCCTCGCCGCTCTTCGTCTCGCGCGTGGGTCGTTCCCGCCCACGGCGCGGGACTTCACGGAAGTGCGTCTCACGCTTGCGCGCTTTCTCGCGATCGCGCTGGAATTTCAACTCGGCGCCGACATTCTTTCGACCGCGGTCGCGCCGAGCTGGGAGGGGATCGCAAGCTTTCTGCGATTGCCGTGATTCGGACGGCTCTCAATTATTTCCTCAGCCGCGAAGTGCAGGAAGAAGAGGCGGGAACGGCTTCGCAACTGTCACCTCGCCCGGTGCGGTAAGGGATTCTGGCAAAGGCGTTCGGGTCATTCGCCCGGCGTCGCGTCGGCCGCAGGCCCGGTGACGCTCCCTGTCGCACCAGCTTCTTGCGCCGCCGCGGCGAGCTGCAGCTCCGGTACCTTTGGCCGGGCTGCCGGTCGCAACCGCTCGCGCAGCCACTGGAACAGCACATAGAGCGGAGGAATCGCGAAGATGCCGATCGCGGACGCCGCCAGCATGCCCGCGAAGACCGGCATGCCAACGTCCCGGCGCGCGAGTTGCGAAGGCCCGACCGCCACGACCAGCGGATAGAGCCCCAGGATGAAGGCGAGCGAGGTCATCATCACCGGTCGGAACCTGAGCCTGGCTCCCTCCACGGCCGCCTGCAGCAGCGGCACGCCGCGCTCGCGTTGCTCCTTCGAGAACTCGACGATCAGAATGCCGTTCTTCGCTGCCAGCCCAATCAGAACCACCATTCCGATCTGTGCATAGAGATCAAGCGTCAGCCCGGCCGCCACGATCCCGAACATCGCGCCGGCAATCGCCACGCTGACCGAGAGCAGAACCGCAACCGGGATCGTCCAGCTCTCGTAAAGCCCGACCAGGAAGAGATAGGCGAACAGCACGGCGAAGGCGAGGATCATCGTCATCTTGCCCTCGGCGCGCTTCTCCTGGAACGACGTGTCGGTCCAGGCACCGCTATATCCGCTCGGCAGTGTCTTCGCTGCGACCGCCTCCATCGCGGCCAGCGCCTGCCCGGACGACACACCCGGCGCCGGAGATCCCTGGACCGTCGCCGCCAGCCGGTTATTGTACCGGATGAGCGCCTGCGGGCCCAGTACCACGCGCGTGCTGACGAGGCTTCGCAATGGAATCATCTTTCCGTCACGACTACGTACATGGATTTGGTAGATGTCGTTGATGCTTGCCCGGTCCTTGGCCTCCGCCTGTACCTGGACCTGCCACACCCGTCCGAACAGATTCATGTCGTTGACGTAAAACCCTCCGAGCGAGGCCTGCAGCGCCTGGAACATGTCGCTCAGCGTCACGCCCAGCACCTGGGCCTTGTCACGGTCGATATTGAGAAAGATCGACGGTGTGGACGCCGAGTACGTGCTGAAAACGCCTTGCAACTTCGGATCCTGATTGGCGGCGACCAGAAGCCCGCGCAGCGTTGCCGCAAGTGCGGCCGGCTTGCCACCCCGCATGTCCTGCAGCACATAACTGAAGCCGCCGCCGGTGCCGAGGCCGACGATCGGCGGTGGCATGATCGGCACCACCGTTGCCTCCCGGATCTTCCGCAGTCGAGGCGCCAGATCCCTGATAATAGCCGCGGCCCCCTCCGAGCGGGCGTGCCGTTTGTCGAACGGCTTCAGCGATACGATTATAAACGCGGCGTTGGATTGCGAATAGTTGTCGATGAAATTAAGACCCGTAATGGCAGAATAATCTTCAACCGCCTTCTCCTTCTTCAACATACTTTCGACCTGCCGCACCACCGCCGCAGTACGTCCAACCGAAGCTCCATCGGGCAACTGGATCACGATGAAGAACGCGCCCTGATCGTCCTCGGGAAGGAACCCCGTAGGGGCCATGCGGCCAAACGCGACTACGCCCACCGCCGAGGCAGCGACGAAGACCAGCCCGATCACCGAGAACCGTACCAGCCGGGCGACGATAATGCCGTAGCCGTCGCGCACGCGGTCGATGCCACGCATGATCCAGCCGATCGGCCCCCGCCGCGGTCCATGACGCGGCCGCAGCAAAAGAGCACAGAGCGCAGGCGAGAGCGTGAGCGCGTTGATCGCCGAGATAAACATCCCGACACCGACCGTCACCGCGAACTGACGGAACAGCTCGCCCGAGATCCCGGGAATGAACGCAACCGGCGCAAACACCGAAAGCAGCACCAGCGTAATCGCGACGATCGGCGCGGTGATCTGTCCCATTGCCCGCTTCGTCGCTTCAGTCGGCGTCAGCTCCGGGTGCAGCTCCATCACGTGCTCGACATTCTCGACGACGACGATCGCATCATCGACGACAATGCCGATGGCAAGCACCAGCGCCAGCAGCGAGACGGTGTTGGCGGAGTACCCGATGGCATTCAAAACAACGAACGTGGCGATCAGGCTGACCGGAACGGCCACGGTCGGAATGATGGTCGCCCTGACACTACCGAGGAAAAGATAGACCACCAGAACGACCAGCACGAACGCCTCGAACAGTGTCTTCTCCACCTCGTGGATCGTCGCAGTAACGAAAACTGTCGGGTCGTACGTCACCTTCCAGGCGAGATCCTGCGGAAAATCCCTCGCCAGGTCAGAAATCGTGGACTTCACCTGGCTGAAGGTGGTGAGCGCATTGGCTCCGGGCGTCTGGTAGATCCCGATCAGCGCCGCCGGTGCCCCGCTGAGCCGCGTCTCGCGGTCGAGGTTCGCCGCTCCCAGTTCTACCCGCGCGACATCGCCGAGCCGCAGGATCGACCCGTCAGGGTTGGTCCGGATGGCGATGTTCTCGAAATCCTTGACATTGGAAAGACGCCCTTTCGTCTCGATGTTGAGCTGGAGCTGCTGGTCGTTGGAGATCGGCCGGGCGCCGATCCGTCCGACCGGCGCCTGAATATTCTGGGCCCGGATCGCGGTGATGACGTCGGCGGGGGTGAGCCCCAGGCCCGTCAGGCGGTTCGTGCGCAACCAGACGCGCATCGCGTAGTCCGCCGGCCCAAACAGCACCGCGTCGCCCACCCCTGGCACGCTGCGGACGGCATCGAGCAGGTTGATCGTGACATAGTTGGAAATGAAGAGTTCGTTATGCGTCCGCTTCGGCGAATAGACGGCAACTACGCCGAGTAGTGCCGTGGACTGCTTCTTGACGACAACACCCTGGCGCTGAACATCCTCGGGCAGCTTGGAGAGCGCGGCCTGCACCCGATTGTTGACATTGACTGCGTCGATGTCCGGGTTCGTGCCGAGTTCGAACGACACGCGCAGCGCGTAGCTGCCGTCATTCCCGCTCACGCTCTTCATGTAGATCATCTTGTCGACGCCGATGACCTGCGCCTCGATCGGCTGCGCGACCGTGTCCTGCACAACGGACGCCGAAGCCCCCGGATACAGTGTCGTCACCGAAACCTGTGGCGGCACGATGTCGGGGTACTGCGCGAACGGGATAGCCAGAAGGGAAACCAGACCGGCGATCGTCATCACCACAGCAATGACGATCGCAAGCCTCGGCCGATCGACGAAGACCGACGAGAACATCGTTCAGCCCTGCACGGCCGGTTGAACCGGCGCGGCGCTCACCGGGCTGCCTGGCCGGAGTGACTGCAACCCTTGGACGACGACCTGCTCTCCTCCGGAAAGTCCTTCGTCGATGACCGCGTCGGCACCTTTCTCGCCACCGATCTTGACGCGCCGCACCTCGGCCTTGCCGTCCTTGGCGATGAACACGTAGGTCCCCTGCTGGTCGGCGATCAGCGCCGCTTGCGGTATCAGGACCTTCTCCTCGGGCTTTGCGGTTTCGACCGAAACGCGCACCAGCGCGCCGTCTACCAGCACGTTGCGCGGATTGGGCAGGACCGCACGCACCGTGACCGTGTCCGTCTCCCGGTTGACCGTCACATCGACGAAATCGATCGTGCCGGTCTGATCGTAGCTCGAGCCGTCCGCAAAGATGACACGCACCGTGCGGGAAGCCGCCTTGACCTGTCCCTGCCGGCGCAGTTCGAGAAGCTGGCGCTCGCTCACCGGGAAGACGACATAAATCGGATCCTGGCTGACGATCAAGGCCAGCACCCCATGATCGGGGCCGACGACATTACCCTTGGTGACGCTGCTGCGCCCGATCCGCCCGGTGATCGGCGCCCGGATTTCGGTGTAGGAGAGATCGATGCGCGTCGCCGAGAGATTGGCCATGGCGGTGACGACATTGCCCTTCGCCGTTTCCACCTCGGCCTTCCGCTGATCGCGTTCGGAGACGGCAACGGCGTGCGTCTTCAGTAGTTCCTCAGCCCGCTGCAACCTCACCTCAGCGTTGGCGTACTGACCTTGAGCCTTGATCAACGCACCCTGCGCCTGCTGAAGCGTGGCTTCGAATGGCGCCCGCTCGATCAGGAACAGGGGATCGCCCTCCTTGACGAGCTGGCCCTCCTTGAATTGCACGGCATCGAGGTATCCCGTAACCCGGGCACGGATCTCGACGCGGCTGACGGCCTCAATGCGGCCGACGAATTGCTCCGCAGGCGTCACGTTCGTGCGAGTGGCGACAACGGTCCCGACCGGAACAGCCGCCGATTGCGTCTCGGCCGCCGTTGCATTGCCTGCGAAAGCAGCCCCGGCAAGAACCGCGCATACGAAAACCACCCGCCAGCGGCGGGCAGCGGCGCCTTCACGCTTCCCGGGCGACGCGCCAGCTTCGCACATCTCTCCCTCCTCAGCTACAGCCACTTGCGTCACCTCGAGAGAGCTCCTCGGATCAGGCGGGATCTCACCCCAACGCGGCGCCGGGCGCCACGGTCCTCGCCGTGCGCTGGCCCGGATCGAACCAGTAACGGAACATCGGCATCCATCCTGACAAGATACAAATCAATTATGTCATCATCTCCCGGAGCTGCGGGGCGATCGCAAGCTCGGCCGTGGTCGCCGCGATCACCTGCTCGACGCTGACGCCGGGCGCGATCTCGGCAAGGGTGGCGCGTCCGCCTGGGAATGCGATCACCGCAAGCTCCGTCACCACCAGGTCCACCGGGCGCACCGAGGTGAGTGGCAACGTGCATTCCCGAACGATCTTCGCCTCACCTCTGGCGCTGTGCCGCATCGCGACAATCACCCGCCGCGCTCCCGAAACGAGATCCATTGCACCGCCCATCCCTGGCACCATCTTGCCAGGGATCATCCAGTTCGCGAGCCTTCCGCGCTGATCGACCTGCAACCCCCCGAGCACCGTGAGATCCAGATGTCCACCGCGGATCAGGGCGAACGACATGGCGCTGTCGAACGTGCTGGCGCCGGGCAAGGCGGTCACCGGCCGGCCCGCAGCGTCGGTCAGCATCGGATGCGCCATGCCCTCCGTCGGCACCGCGCCGGTGCCGATCAAGCCGTTCTCGGATTGGAAGAAAAGCTGCATCCCCTCTGGCAGATGGTTCGCAACCAGGGTCGGAATACCGATACCGAGATTGACCAGCATGCCCGGACGAAGCTCTCGGGCAATCCGTCGCGCGATGATGGTCTCGGCGCCCATGCTGCCCTCACGCATTGCCGACGAGATAGTCGACCAGAGGCGCCGGAGTTACGACGTGATCGGGCGCGATCACACCGACCGGCACGATATTCTCTGCGGTCGCAACCACCGTCGCGGCGGCCATGGCAATCAAGGGATTGAAGTTGCGCGCTGTCAGCGCGTAGGCGAGGTTGCCGAGATAGTCGGCGAGGAAGGCGTGTACCAGCGCGAAATCCGCGCGCAGCGCCGCTTCGACAAGATAATCAATGCCGTCGAGTTCGATGCGCCGCTTGCCCTCCTCTACCGCCGTTCCGACCCCGGTTCGTGTCAGCACTCCGCCGAGACCCGAGCCCCCTGCCCGAATCCGCTCTATGAGCGTGCCTTGCGGCACCAGTTCGACCGCCATTTCCCCTGCGATCATCTGCTTCTGCGTATCCGGGTTGAGCCCGATGTGGCTGGTAATCACCGCTCTGACCAGCCGCGCACGCACGAGCTTGCCGATGCCGCTCTCCGGCGTCGCCGTGTCGTTGGCGATCACCGTCAAATCGCGCTTGCCCTGGCGCACGATCTCGTCGATCATGCGCTCGGAGGTGCCGGCGCCCATGAACCCTCCGATCATCAGGCTGGCTCCGTCCGGGATCATCGCGATTGCGTTCTCGAGCGTCGTGGTCTGCATATCCCTCAGCGCCTACCTTTCATCCCGAAGGCCGAGCGACGAGGAACTGGCGGCGCTTGCCTTCGCCCTCGGCCAGATTTCCGCCATCGCGCCCGGCCAATCCGTCGGCCAACCGTCGTGCCTTCGGCAGGTTCCCCTGCGATGCAGGAGATCTCTAACACCGTCAAATTGATCTTCCATTGATCTGGATCATCGCCGGGACTGGCTATCCGGCAAAAATGCCCCCGCTGCGAGCAGCCACCGCAGCGGCTCGGTCAAGCTAACGAGGGGAATCCGGCATGTCTTTCGACATTCGCTCTAACCCGCTCATGGATTATTGGCAGGATGTGTTTCAGCGCACGACCCTCTTGCTCGACGTGCTCCGGGAACGCGGCAACACTTACTTCACCCACAACGCACTTGCGGTGCCACACGTGCTTGATTTCAAGGCCGAACTTGTGCTGGACGGCCGCCGCCTCGAGCGGCCGGTCAACTACGCGCTGGCCCGGATCATTCCCCCTGACGGCACTGAGCCGGCTCCTTCGAAGCGCCCGTTCATCGTCGTCGATCCGCGTGCGGGTCACGGCCCGGGCATAGGCGGAATGAAGCAGCAGAGCGAGATCGGGATCGCCCTTGCCGCGGGCCACCCCTGCTATTTCATCGGCTTCCTGCCGGCGCCGGTGCCCGGCCAGACCATCGAGGACGTCTGCCAGGCGGAAGCCATCTTCGTCGCCGAGGTTGCGGCGCGCCATCCGGATGCCGAAGGCAAGCCCGTGATCATCGCCAATTGCCAGGCTGGCTGGCAGATCATGATGATGGCGGCGATCAAACCCGAACTGGCCGGTCCGATCATGCTCGCCGGCTCGCCCCTCTCCTACTGGGCAGGAGTACGCGGCAGGAATCCGATGCGCTATCTCGGCGGGCTGCTCGGCGGCACCTGGATGACCGCCCTTGCCGGTGATCTTGGCAATGGCATTTTCGACGGCGCGCACCTCGTTTCCAACTTCGAATCCCTCAATCCGGACAATACTTATTGGCGTAAACTTTACAACGTTTATTCGAAGATCGACACCGAAGCCTCCCGCTTCCTCGATTTCGAGACCTGGTGGGGAAGCCCGGTCCTGCTCAATGCCGGGGAAATGCAGTGGATCGCCGACAACCTCTTCGTCGGGAACAAGCTTTCGACGGGAGAAATCCGCACCTCCGGTGGGTTGCGCGTCGATCTGCGCAATGTGCGATCTCCTATCATCGTCTTCTGCTCGTGGGGCGACAACATAACGCCGCCGCAGCAGGCACTCGGGTGGATCACCGATCTCTACAGTGCCGATCGGGAAATCGTCGAGAACGGCCAGACGATCGTCTATTCACTGCACCAGACGATCGGCCACCTTGGCATCTTCGTCTCCGGCAAGGTCGCCGGCAAAGAGCACGACGAGTTCACCGCCTGTATGGACATGATCGATGTGCTTCCGCCGGGCCTTTACGAAGCGGTCATCACCGAGGTCGCCGAGGATACCGTCAATCGTCAGCTCATCCACGGGCGCTACCTCTTCCATCTCGAGCCGCGCACTCTCAAGGACATCCGGGCCCTTGGCGCGAACGGGCCCGAGGATGATCTCCGCTTCGCCACCGCCGCCCGCGTCTCCGAAGTGAACCAGGGGCTCTATCAAACGCTGCTCGCCCCTGCGCTTCGCCCGCTGGTAACGGAGGCGGGGGCCGAGGCGCTCAGGGCGCTTCACCCGAGCCGTCTGCAGTTCGCGATGTTTTCGGACCACAATCCGCTGATGTCCCCGGTCAAGCCAATGGCTGAGGCGGTGCGGGCGGCGCGCCAGCCGGTCGCTCCGGACAATCCGTTCCTTGCGCTGGAAAGGACGATGTCGTCGGCGATCGAGAGCTGGCTCGAAATCTGCGGTAATATTCGGGACACGGTGAGCGAGGCCATTTTCCTTGCCGCCTATGGCTCGCCCCTCCTCCAGGCCATGGTCGGGCTCGGCCCGCAAATCGCGCCGGCGCACCAGCGCATCGAAAGAGACCTGGCGCGCGAATTGGCCGCGGCGCGGCTGCGCTCCGAACTCGAGCAACGGTTCGAGGCTGGCGGCATTCGCGAGGCGACAATCCGCGCATTGATCTATGTCCGCATCCCCGAAGGACAAATCGACGAGCGCGGTTTCGCGGCACTGCAGGCCATCCGTGCCGCACGGCCAGCGGCGGAGCGCGTGAGCATGGCGGAGTGGAAGACCATTTTCAGGGACCAGTACTTGCTCGTTCTGCTCGATGAGAAACGCGCCGCGAGTACGATTCCAAAGCTCCTGCCGGCAAACCAGGACGAGCGGCGAACTGCGCTCGAAATCCTGCACCGGGCTCTCGCGGCTCGCGGGATTCAGTCCGCGGAGACCCGCCGCCGCCTCCACGAGGTCGAGGCTCTGTTCGGCCTTGAGCGCAGCAAGCAGGTGAAAGCGGAGGCCGCCAATGCCTGACGTCACGACACCGGACGCGACTCGCAAGCACGAAAAATACCAACGCCTCGTCAAGGCCGCGCAAGCCCTGCCCCATATTACGACGGCGATCGCCCATCCTTGCGATGAAGTGTCTCTTGAATGTGCGGTCGAAGCCGCCCGCCTCGGGCTCATCGTCCCGATCCTGGTCGGTCCGGCCGCCCGCGTGCGCAACGTGGCCACGCGCGCGAATCTGGACATCGGCGCGATGGAAATCGTCGATTCCGAGCACAGCTACGATTCCGCCGCGAAAGCGGTCGGCCTGGCCAGGTCCGGTCGCGCGGAAGCCCTGATGAAGGGGAGCCTCCACACGGACGAGCTGATGAGCGCGGTTGTCGCCCGCGACAGCGGGATCCGCACGGCACGGCGCATCAGCCATTGCTTCATCATGGACGTTCCGGGTCATCCCGAACCACTGATCATCACCGACGCCGCCGTGAATATCCTGCCAACGCTGGAGGAAAAGGTCGACATCGTCCAGAACGCCATCGATCTCGCCCACGCGATGGGCCGCACTGATGTGAGGGTCGCAATCCTCAGCGCGATGGAGACCGTCAATCCTAAAGTCCCTTCGACGATCGAAGCGGCGGCCCTCTGCAAGATGGCGGACCGCGGGCAGATCACAGGCGCTTTGCTGGACGGGCCGCTCGCTCTCGACAATGCAATCCAGCCGGAAGCCGCAGCCATCAAGAACATCCTCTCGCCGGTCGCAGGCCGCGCCAATGTGCTGGTGGTTCCGGATCTCGAAGCCGGCAACATGCTGGTGAAGAGCCTCTCTTTCCTGGCCGGTGCAGACGCGGCCGGCATCGTGCTCGGCGCGCGCGTGCCGATCATACTGACGAGCCGTGCGGACTCGAACCTCACCCGGCTCGCATCCTGCGCCGTTGCCGTCCTGGTCGCCGCGGCACGCCGGGCCGACGCATCTGCAGCCATCCGTTGAAGGAGCCATCATGAGTTGGACCATCCGGCCTGTCCTGACAGGACAGAAGGCGCTCATCGTCGGAGTGGCCAACGACAACTCGATTGCCTATGGCTGCGCCAAGGCGTTTCGCGCCGTCGGTGCCGACCTTGCGATTACGTGGCTCAACGACAAGGCGCGCCGGTACGTGGAACCGCTCGCCCAGGAGCTCGAAGCAGCCATCACGGCGCCACTCGACGTGACTGTTCCCGGGCAGCTCGAGTCGCTGTTTGAAATCATCGCCAAACGCTGGGGAAAGCTCGAAATCCTCGTCCATTCCATTGCGTTTGCACCGAGAGAGGATCTGCAGGGGGGGCTGCTCACTTGCTCGGCCGAAGGGTTTGCGAAGGCAATGGACGTCTCCTGCCATTCCTTCATCCGCATGGCCCGACTTGCCGCTCCGCTGATGAAAGAGGGTGGCAGCATGTTTGCGATGAGCTATTACGGCGCCAATCGCGTGGTTCCCAATTACAATGTCATGGGGCCAGTCAAGGCGGCGCTGGAAGCAGCGTGCCGCTACCTCGCATACGAACTCGGAACCGCCGGAATTCGCGTGCACGCAATCTCGCCCGGACCACTGGAGACCCGTGCCGCCTCGGGTCTCAAGGACTTCGAGCTTCTGCTCAACGAAGCGGCGCAAAAGGCGCCGCTCGGCGAGCTCATAGACATCATGGATGTGGGATTTACCTGCGCCTATCTCGCCACCCCCTTCGCCCGTCGCATCACCGGCGGCACTGTTTACGTGGACGGCGGAGCCAATATCGTTGCCTGAAGTCGCTCACCCTCCATACCCCGCGCACGGTGCAGCAGGATCGGCGGGCTGCATCGCCGTACTCAATGCCGGATCCTCCAGCATCAAGTTCGCGGCGTACGACATCGGGCTGTTGGATGCCGCGCTCTTTCGAGGCCAGGTCGAGAAGATCGGGCTGGCGCCCGTTCTCCGCGTCGAAGGCGCGCTCGGCGAAGTCCTTGGCGAACGAAGCTGGCCGGCCGATAGCCGGGATCACGATGGCGCCACGCGGCAAATCCTGTTGACCGTGCGGGAGTTGCTCCGCGGCAGGCCGGTGCTCGGCGTCGGCCACCGCGTCGTGCACGGCGGCACCCGATACGCGGCACCAACCAGAATAGATGCTAGCGTGGTGGCCGCCCTTGAAGCGCTCGCCCCGCTCGCCCCCCTTCATCAACCACATAACCTCGCCCCAATCCGAGCGATAGCGGAAGCCGCCCCGCAAATCCCCCAGGTCGCCTGTTTCGACACCGCATTCCATCGCGGCCAGCCGCATCTCGCTCAGCTCTTTCCGCTGCCGCGCAAATTGACCGAGGCGGGCATCCGGCGCTACGGCTTCCACGGTCTTTCCTACGAGTACATCGCCTCCCGCCTGCCGCTCGTCGCCTCGGAGATCGCCGCCGCACGCGTCGTCGTCGCGCATCTCGGAAATGGGGCCAGCCTCTGCGCCCTGGCGGGTGGCCGAAGCATCGCGAGCACGATGGGATTCACCGCCGCAGATGGGCTGATGATGGGCACCCGATGCGGCTCGATCGACCCCGGCGCGCTGGTCTACCTCATGGACGAGTACAAAATGGGTGCTCGCGAACTGGAGGACCTGATCTACCGCCGCTCGGGTCTCCTTGGCGTCTCGGGTATCTCCGCCGACATGCGCACGCTGCGCGCGACTCGGGACCCCGCGGCGGTCGAGGCGATCGCGCTCTTTGTCTATCGGATCGTGCGTGAGATCGGCTCGCTCGCCGCTGCACTCGGCGGACTCGATGCGCTCGTTTTCACCGCCGGCATCGGCGAAAACGATAGCGCGACACGTGCCGAGGTCGTGGCCGGGTGCCGTTGGCTCGGGCTCGCGCTCGATGACGCGCCCAATGCAGCCGGAAGCGCCCGGATCAGCCCCGATGGCGCCGCTGCTTCCGCATGGGTCATTCCGACCGACGAAGAGCAGATGATCGCGCGCCACACCGCCGCGGTGCTCGGCGCGGAACAGGAGCTCCCGGGGTGACCGAGGTCGCCACAGCCGCCGCAGACGCCGCCCGCCCGACGCTCGTCCGCGAAGGGCTCAGAACGCCGCGTGCGGCCGCCCTCGCCGGCATCCTATTCTCGCTCCTCCTGATGCTGAGCCTCCTGCTGCTCCGCCTCTCGGTTCCCGCCGATCCGCACGAGGCCGGCACCTGGCTTCAAACGAGCGTTCAGCGCGTCTCCATCGCGCTCAACCTCGTGCCTTTTGCGGGCGTCGCTTTCATGTGGTTCCTTGGCGTGCTGCGCGATCGCCTCGGCGCCCGTGAAGACCGCTTTTTCGCGACGGTCTTCCTAGGCAGCGGCCTGATG
>JBOHMN010000676.1:0-2675 GCA_050730175.1 Acetobacteraceae bacterium
CTGATCCTCAACCAGATCGGCCGACGGCTCACCGAGGACCTGCAGGCCAAGGCCGATCGCCGGCGGCTTCTGCTGATGCTCGACGAGTTCCCGGCGCTGGGCCGGCTCGACTTCTTCGAGTCCGCGCTGGCGTTCATGGCGGGCTACGGCCTGAAGAGCTTCCTGATCGCGCAGTCGCTGAACCAGATCGAGAAGGCCTATGGCCAGAACAACTCCATTCTCGACAACTGCCATGTGCGCGTGAGTTTCGCCACCAACGACGAGCGAACCGCTAAGCGCGTGTCCGACGCGCTCGGCACGGCGACCGAGCTCCGCGCGATGAAGAACTATGCCGGCAGCCGGCTGAGCCCGTGGCTCGGACATCTGATGATCTCGCGACAGGAGACGGCGCGTCCGCTCCTGACTCCGGGCGAGGTGATGCAGCTTCCACCCGACGACGAACTCGTTCTGGTATCAAGCTGCGCGCCCATCCGGGCGAAAAAGGCGCGCTACTTCGAAGACCCTGAAATGCAGACGCGTATCCTGCCGCCACCGACGTTGACCAACCCCGGGTCGCCACCAGGCGAGGAACCTCCATCGCTCCCGCGAGAAGGCGACTGGGCCGGTGCGGTCGTGGCACCCGTTGCGACCGCCACGGAAGACCCCGCCAACGCCGGCATCCGGCGCGAACCGGAATTGCCCGAACATGAGGAGATCGTGCCCGAACCGGCGAAACCCGTTCAGGAATTTGAGCCGATCGACGATGAGCCAGACGACGAAGTTCAGCGTCAACGCATCATGCAGCGCAGATTCGGCGCCGTCGCCCGTCAGGTTTCGCTCGATCCGGCCGATGACATGAAGATGTGACGTCCATGCGGACCAAGCACACCTTTCGCCTCCCGCCCGACCTGGCCGCGAAGCTGGCAGACTACGCCGCCCGCAAGCGCGTTCCCCAGGCATTGATCGTCGAGGCGGCGCTTGCATCGCATCTGTCGCCTGACGGCGCCGATCGATTGGAAGCGGCGTTGGCGCGTCGACTCGATCGCATGGCGCGGCAGATGGAGCTGATCGAGCGGCACGTCACAATCTCTAACGAGGCGCTGGCGGTGTTCGTGCGCTTCTGGCTGACTAGCACACCGGCTTTGCCTGACACGACTCTCGCGGCCGCACAGACCAAAGGACGCGAGCGCTACGATGGCTTCGTCGAAGCCATTGGCCGAAGGCTGGCGCGTGGTCGCAAGCTTGCCGATGAGGTTACTCGCGATGTTGAGGCTACCTCTGCGGAAGGTGAATAAGAGCCCGGACATCGGCAACTTTGAATTTCTGCGGACCAATTGCGAACGCTGGCGTCCCGGCCGCCGGAGGATCTGGTTCCGGGCCGATAGTAGAATGGCAGCCTTGGAGTGCCAAATAAGCCCAAGCAGGCGTTTCGCCTCATGGCAGCTTGCCTCCTAGGACATATCGCCCTATATCAAACCTAGGGCAATTCGTCCTAGGAGCAGCACGATGACGGCGATCCCTCAGTTGGTGAGGACGCGAGACGAGCTGAAGGCAGCAAGACGAATCCTTGGTCTCAGCGCCGAAGGTTTGGCGATGATGGTGCGCATGGGCGACGGCCGTACCGTGCGCCGATGGGAGTCTGGCGAGAACGAGGTCCCGGGACCAGTGACGGTCGTTCTGGAAACCGCGATGGATTTTTTGCGCCAGCATGAGGACATTTCCCGCCAGCTCGAGATGCTGCAATCCGGCGAGATGCGGTCGGGATCTATGAGCTGGGGCAACCTCAGTAAAGATACCACGGCGGCGGACATCGTCCGCCTTTCAGAAGCCAAGCGCTCACTTGAACAAGCACTGGCGATCCTGACGCGGCAGCCGCCGAGCGGCGGCGGCCCGTCAAACCAGGTTCACTGGTATACGCTGAAGAGGATGACGCCGAGGTATAAACCCGACGAAAAGGATGATTGGTCGCTACCGGGCGAAACGAGCCCGGAGGCGGCGATTGCCTATTTTGTAAAGGACGCAAAGTTTCCGCACCGCTTGCAGCTTTGCAGCAACGACGATTTGTCGGCCGAATTTCTGCTGGAGAAGCGGAATGTCATCCGCACGCAGTCGGGCGCTTCTCAGCGGTTACAGCCGGGAGAGTTGGTCGAAACTCTCTTCGTCAAGCGGGCGCAGGCATGAGCGCTTCTCCCCATATCCATCCCCGAATTGCTGCTGCGCTCGAGCGACGGTTTCCGAACAACAAGATCGCGCCGTCCCACTTCGGCCAACTGCTGACCGAGTACGTCGGAGCCAATATCGGTCCGCCGCATCTCGTCGACGAAGTCGAGACTGGCGACGAAGGCAAATTGTGCTCGTACATCTGGGAGGCGATGCTCTATCGACACCTCCGAACTCAGGGTTACGAGCCGCAAGGTGTCGTCAAGCGCTCTGGGCAACACGGCCCCGACTTTCGGGTTGAGCACGCGGGCCGGACGATCTGGATCGAGGCGGTTGTGCCTGGTCCGCATGGCATTCCGGCCGACTATCTCGAGTCCCCAGTGCCGGGCGGAGAAATCCGCGTGAAGACGAAACCCAACGATGAGCGCGTTCTGCGGTGCACGTCTGCGATAGCCGACAAGCGGCTCAAGCTTGACGAGTATCGAGCGAAAGGCATCGTCGGCGCCAACGACTGCGCGGTGATCGCGGTGAACATC
>JBOHMN010000677.1:0-4652 GCA_050730175.1 Acetobacteraceae bacterium
GTCCGGCGCGGGGCACACTTGCATCGTTCCGCGCACCAGCTAGCCTGTTTCACATCTACTCACGGGGCGACTTAGGGGAAATTTCCATGAAGACGATCCGGCTCGGCCGGCGTGCGGTGCCGATGGCACCGGCGGCGGTCAATTGCGTCCACATGCTTCCGCCTTCCAGCCGCCGTGCCGGGCTGCTCGCCTCGAGCGCGCTTTCCGCCACCCTTCCCTCTCCCGCATGCGGCGGAGGAATAGGGAGAGGGCGCGCGGCCTTGCCCGCCGCACTGCCAGTCACGGATGACACTAGCCCTCGGTCCGGGCTACCAATGCGCTGCTCCGTCGGGTTCCACCTGATCGCGGGCTGCGCTTTCATCGTCGCCGGATACCTCGCGGCTGTGCCGGCAGCCTACGCGGGCGTCACCTGCGGCGTCGGAACAGCGAGCGGTGGTAATGCAACCGCCTGCGGCATCGGCAGTACCGCCAGTGGGTTATACAGTACCGCTTACGGCATTGGTAGCCAAGCTACCAACACACAGGCTTCTGCGTTCGGCGCAAACGCTGATGCGGCCGGCTACAATAGTTCGGCTATCGGAGGCGCAAGTTCGGCCTCCGGGTCGCACAGTTTGTAACTCAGTTAGAAATGCAAACGGTTCATCGGTCCCGTTGCTGCTTGTGACGGTGACCCATCGCTTTCATCCGTATTCCGGTCAGAGAGGTGCTTGCGTTGGGAGGCGTGGCAACCGATCGGGCAAGCTGTTGCTGCTGCGCTTTGACGATGGGCGGATTTGCTCTGTTCCGCCGCAATGGACCGATGCGGTGGACCCCGATCTTGAGGGCGTCGTGGGCGATGGGCGCGCACTGTGCCGCCTCGCCGATCTACTGGATCTCTGTGGTCTCGTAGAGCGCCTCATATCGCGAAGCAAGTGCGCAACGCCGAAAGATTGTAAGGCAAATTCTGCCGCTACTGTAAGAGAAATAACGCCGCAAAGACCATGGGATCATCGCTAAATGCGCTGCCTCTGTGGAGATTACATGCGATCTATCGGCGGATATGCGCTTGACGGTTTGGCTTTATGCGGCATATTAATAATTACGTTGATTGAGTCGACGTCGGAGAGCAGCGCAGGTGCCGGACGGCGTCAAACACAAGCGATCGAAGGTCAGCGCTCTGGCCAAGGATGGCGTGCTCAATCCAGCCCCGGAGAAAATCGGCGATCCGAAATTCCAGGAGGACAGCTTCTTCGATCCGCGCGACATCGTGCAAGTGAAATACGAAATGTTGCGGCGCGTATCCGTCGACAAAATGTCGATAACGGAAGTGTCCGACGAATATGGTGTCTCTCGGCCGACCTTCTACCAAGCCAAGGCGGACTTCGCGGACGCGGGCCTGGCCGGTCTGGTGCCCAAGAAACGCGGACCGCGCGGACCACACAAGATCCAAGGCGAAGTACAGGCCTTCCTCCAGGCACAGGTGGAGCCCGGCGAACCCATTCGGGCTCGCGAACTGGCAAACCGGCTTCGGACCGAGTTCGGCCTCGATGTCCATCCCAGAACGATCGAGCGTGCGCTCGGCGTAAAAAAAACAGCGTGACCAACGGTGGCGCTGGACCGCATTGTGCGGGACAGCCCAGCGCCACCGAACAATACGAAATACTGCGCGCAACCGCGCTCGGCGCCGTTCTACCGCCGGAGGCGCGCAGCGGCCTTAGCATCCTTCTGTATCGCGGCCTGTGGGCGTGGGCTCGCACGATTTTGCACGAACCATGCCGGCGTCAACCCATTGCCGCGCCGCCGATGGCTGGGCTGCCCGTCACGGACGAAACCTCCAATCGACACACAATCATCCGCGTGCTCGCCACCTTCATGATGGCGCCCTCTGAACGGAGAACGGTATGAACGACAAGCTCAAGGTCCAATCGCATCACCTCGAACGGAGCGCCTATCTCTACATCCGGCAGTCATCGATGCGACAGGTCATGGAGAACGTCGAAAGCACCAAGCGTCAATACGATCTTCGCGGTCGCGCGATCGGACTTGGATGGCGCGACGACCAGATCAACGTCATCGACAGCGACCAGGGCGAATCCGGCGCATCTGCGTCGTGGCGCGAAGGCTTCCAGCACCTGGTGTCCGATGTCGGCATGGGGCGCGCGGGGATCGTCATGGGGCTGGAGGTATCCCGCCTCGCCAGAAACAATGCGGATTGGCATCGGCTGCTGGAGATCTGCGCCCTCGCCGACACGCTCATCCTCGATGAAGACGGCGTGTACGACCCGGCCAACTTCAACGATCGCCTGTTGCTCGGGCTCAAGGGCACGATGAGCGAAGCTGAACTTCATGTCATCAAGGCCCGATTACGCGGCGGGATTCTTAACAAGGTGCGCCGCGGTGAATATCGTTGTCCTCTGCCGACTGGCTTTATCTATGATGAGATTGGCGATGTCGTTCTCGATCCGGACGCTCAGATCCGCGAGATGATCTCTCACTTCTTCGAGACGTTCTCGCGGGTCGGGTCGGCCACGCAGACCGTCAAGACGTTCACCAGACAACGTCTGCTCTTCCCATCACGTCTGCGCAACGGCAAACAAGTGGTCTTCCAACCGCTGACCACATCGACCGCCATGCGCATGCTGCACAATCCTCGCTACGCGGGCGTCTATGCTTATGGCCAGCGCCTTTACCGGCGCACCGTCGATGGAAAGAAACAGCTCCGCAAACGGGATCCCAAGGAATGGCTCGCCTGCATTCCGGACGCCCATCCCGGCTATATCAGCTGGGAGCAGTTCCAGCACAACCTCAAGGTACTCGAGGCCAATGGCCAAGGTTACCAAACTGTCCGCGCTTCGCCACCGCGCGAAGGCGCGGCTTTGCTACAAGGGCGTGTCATATGCGGGCGTTGCGGCAGTCATATGAGCGCCCGTTACGCGGCCCGACGCGGTCAGGTGGACACCTGGTATGTCTGTCATCGGGCCTACGCCTCTCGCGGTGAACCACACTGTCAGTCGATTGCAGGCTGGCCTGTCGACGAAGCGGTAGGCGAATTGATCGCAGCGGAAATAACGCCCGCCGCCGTGGAGTTGGCGCTGGAGATCCGAAAAGAGGTCGAAGCGCGCCATGACGAAGCGGACAAACTCCGGCTCCGTGCCGTCGAACGCGCCCAGATCGATGCCGATCTTGCACAGCGGCGGTTCATGCTGGTTGATCCGAACAACCGCCTGGTTGCCGACACTCTTGAACGCGAATGGAACGAAAAACTGCGCGTGCTGGCTGATGTGCGAGAAGAAAGAGAACGTGCTCTGTGCGAAGATCGGGTGGCGCTCGACGATGCGATCCGGGATCGATTGATCGCCATGACCGATGACTTCAAAACAGTCTGGTGTGATCCGACCTTGCCGAACCGCGAACGCAAGCGGCTCCTTGCCCATCTCGTCGAAGACGTCACCTTGCTCAAGTTCCCGGCCGAGGGAGAGACCCGGATCCACATCCGCTTCAAAGGCGGGAGGACCGAAACCCTGACGGCCCAGAATCCCAAATCCTCCGCGCAACAGGTAAAGACCCGCCCCGAGGTGGTCGAACTGGTCGACAAGCTTCTCGACGACCATATCTGCGCCGAAATCGCGGACATACTGAATGACCGAGGGATCCGTCCCGGCGGCTCAGCGCGGCGCGGTCAGGCCGGCGCGAAGTTCACTGATTTGCGGGTCAGCTATCTCGTCAAACAGTATAGTTTGCGCTCTCGCTATGACCGGTTGCGAGAGCGGGGGATGCTGACAAAAGCGGAGGCCTGCGCAAAGCTCAGCATCACCGAATGCACCCTGGTCAGATGGGCGAAATACGGCATCGTGAAAAGACATGCCTACAACGGTTATGTCGGCCTCTATGAGCCGCCCGGACCGCACGTTCCGGCCAAGCAATGCAGCCGATGGAATCAGCTTGCCTACCGCGCCGAGGCCATCCGTTTGCTCGATGTCCAAAATGCACAGATCTCAACGAAAGGGCTGTAGTATGAAGCCAGTTAGTTCCAAAACAGCACCAGGCCCGACCCGTCCCAGGCCAGGATCTTCAAGCGGTCCGCCCGCTTCGATCGGAAAATGAAGATCGTCCCCGAGAATGGATCGTGCCGCAGCTGCTCGCGCACCAGCGCAGCAAGACTGTCGGCGCCGCGGCGGAAATCCACCGGCTTCGTCGCCACCAGCACCCGCATGCCTGGCGCAACCGCAATCAAGTCGCTGCCCTCACGGCGCGCAGCACTACCGTCAAGGTCAGAGCATCAATCCCGGGCGGGACCCGAACCGTGGCAGCGCCGATCACGATCTCGATCGTCGATGACCCGCTTGGGCGGCCAGGCGCAATCGGCATTTCCAAGCGCGGCCGGTCAGCTTCCACAATCACCGGCGCAAACGCCGGGCCGCTCTCACTGGCTTCGACAATCACTCGGCGCCGCGCTTTCCGGCGCCAGCCAAACAACTGCTGCGGCGTCAACCCGTGATGGCGCGCAACCGCGCAAACCGTCTCGTCGCCTTCATGGCTCTCGGCGACGATCCGCGCCTTCTGCTCCGCCGTCCAACTGCGGCGCCGTCCGGTCCCGGTAAAGACTTCCAGCCGCTGCACAGGCGCCGGCTTGGAGTTGGGGAAAAGCTCTGTGTCCGGCATATGTCCAACCC
>JBOHMN010000678.1:0-6059 GCA_050730175.1 Acetobacteraceae bacterium
GGACAATAGGGCAGCGACGGGAAAAGATGCGGCGCCGCCGCGCGCCGTTGCCTCTGCCGCGGGCCGCGGCTGGTTGCTCGCGGTGCGGAGCCGGGGGGAATGATGGCCACACGCGCGGGTGCGGGTACCGCGATGAGTCGGGCTGCAGGGCGTCAGTTCTTGCAGCGGCTGGCCGACGCCGTCCGCAAGCGGCCAGCCGGGGGAATTGCCGTTCTGTTCATCGTCCTCCAGATCGTCTGCATCGTGGCGGGTTTGCTGTTTCCCGGCCAGTTTCGCTATCTGAACCATGCCAATATCAGGGTGGCGCTCCAATCGGTCGCGCCGCTCGGCATCATGTCGCTCGGCGTCGGCATGTTGATGATCGCCGGTGAGTTCGACCTCTCGGTCGGTGGCGTCTATTCCTTCTGTTCGATCTTCGCCGCAACAATGGCCGACACGTACTTCGGCGGCATCACCAACCCGCTGTCACCTTTTATCGGTATGGCGCTTGGCCTCGCTGTCGGTGTCCTGGCCGGGCTTGCTAACGGCGCGGTGACCATTCGTTTCGGGATTCCCTCGTTCATTACCACCTTGGGTACCATGCTGCTGTGGAACGGTGCGGTGCTGCTGTACAACGGTGCTGCGGCGGTGAATTTCCTTCCCACACAACCGTTTGTCGGACTGTTCTCGGGGCAGGTCTGGCTCCTCGATGCCGGATTTCTTTGGTTCATCGGGCTGGCCGTAGTTTGCTATTTTCTCTTGCATCATCATAAGCTCGGCAATCACTTCTACGCGGTCGGCGGCAACCAGCAGGCGGCGATCGCGATCGGCGTCAAGCCCGCCAAAGTGAAGCTGATCGCCTTCGCGATCACCGGCGGACTCGCGGCTTTCGCGGGCATCATTGCCATGACACGTGTCAGCAGCGTGCAACCTGGCGGCGGAGAGGGCATGGAACTGCAATCGATTGCCGCCTGCGTCATCGGTGGCTACGCGCTGATGGGAGGGCGCGGGTCGATTATCGGCACGGTTCTCGGCACCGCCCTCGTCTTCACGATCAATGACGTGCTTCTGCTGTTGCGTGCACCCGGGTTCTACTTCGATATGTTCGTAGGCGCCTTGATCGTGGTTGCCGTGATCCTCAACCATGCCATCCGGAGGAAGGCCTAAGTCATGACCGGGACTGAAGCGGGGAGCTGCGGTGGACGGGCAGCTAGGCTCTGACCAAGCGCCGCTCTATGAAGTCCGCGACGTTTCGCTGCGCTACGGCAACGTACAGGCTCTGGCCGGAGTGAACTTCCATGTCGGGCACCGGGAGGTGGTCGGGCTACTAGGTGATAACGGAGCCGGCAAGAGCACGTTGATCAAGCTGATGTCAGGGATCGTGATCCCGGATTCCGGCGAGATCCGCGTGGATGGCCTGCCGGCAAAGGTCGAAAGTCGGGCGGACTCCGAGCGGCTCGGCATCGAGACCATCTATCAGGATATCGCGCTCGTTGATGCGATGTCTATCACTCGCAATATTTTCATGGGGCGGGAGATCACCGGCCGCTTCGGATTCATGCGCCACCGGGTGATGGAGCGCCTCGCGGTCGACATCCTCAACAGCGCGGTGCACATATCGGGCATCGACGATCCGGACAAGGAGGTCGGGTTCCTGTCGGGCGGGCAGAAGCAGGCCGTGGCGATCGCCCGGGCGGCATATTTCAAGCGCCGGATCCTGCTGCTCGATGAGCCGACGTCGGCGCTGTCGGTCCGTGAGACGGAGCGGCTGCTCGCCTATGTTGCCAGCCTGAAGGCCGAGAGTGTCTCCAGCGTGCTCGTTACGCATAACCTCTATCATGCCTTCATGGTGTGCGACCGATTTGTCGTCATGAGCCATGGCCGCGTCGTGTTCGAAGCGGCGAAAGACGACACCACCATCGAAAGCGTGACGGACCACGTTATCCGCACCTGAGTCCGATGGGCTCGACATTGCGGGTCTTCGTACGTGCAAAATCTTCCCGCTCGCCGCGGCGGGCAGAACGACGCGCCGGGAACTCCGGCGTGACGATGCAATCCCATCAAAGCTCCGCTTGCGTGGCTCGGAGATGCCTGCAATTCTCGGGACGATCGGCGTCAGACGAGAAGAGAGATGCCCAGCGTCGCCATTGCCGCGAAGGCACGAAAGCGTGAGAAAGTTCAGGATTACCGGCCGCGCAAGATCAAGCCGCCGCCGTTGTTCGTCTGGCCATGGCGCCTGCTTGCCTTCGCGAAATGGTTTTTCGGCTTCCCAAGGTACCTCTGGCCGTGGAACGCGCTTTATCTCGCGATCGCGGTCGCGACCTGGTGCTGGCTCACCCCGCCCTTGGCCGCTATGCGGACGATCGAGCTGTGGTGGGTTGGGCAGCTTTTGTTATGTAACGTCTGCCTCATCATCTTAGTCGTTGGCGCCTGGCAACTCAGGCTGTACGTGCAGCGGGCGCAGGGGACTGAGTACAAGTACAACGGGCACTGGCCAGCGCAGGACAACAACAACTTCCTGTTCCACAACCAGTTGCGTGACAATCTGTTCTGGACCTTCCTGAGCGCCGTTCCGGTGTGGACGGCCTATGAAGTTGTGACGCTCTGGGGACAAGCGAACGGGTATCTGCCAACGCTCAGCTGGGCGGCGCACCCGGTTGCCTTTGTCCTCCCGCTCCTGTTCATTCCTGTGTTCCGCGAGGGCCATTTCTACTTCATTCATCGTCCCATCACACCCCATTCATGTGATCTTCCACCTGCAGCATCTCGCCTTCTCGCCGGCGCAGGGGCACGACGGATTTGACAGAGTGAAACTGCCGAGCGGCGCGCTGTTGAATGCGGACCACTACGTCCATTACCTCCATCACAAGTCCTTCGAGGACGATTACGGGGATGGACTCGTCCCGTTCGACCGCATCTTCAGGACATTTCATGATGGCACGGAGGAAGGGATGGAAGCAATGAACCGGCGCTTTCAGAAAAAGCGAGAGAAGCTGCAGGCTCAGGCAGAGGAGGCGAGCTGATTCGCGACCGGCATTGTGCGGCGTTCCGGGCTGCAGGTTGCAGCTTCAGAGTAGCCACTATTGTCGTAATATGCATCGGACAGCAAGGAGGAATGGCGCATGGCAACCTGGGTCGAGGCCTGCAAAGCGGATGACATCGAGAAGGAGGATGTCATCCGTTTCGATCACGCAGGCGAGAGTTATTGCATTTACCGTTCGCCGGACGACCAATATTTCGCGACCGACGGGTTCTGCACGCATGAACACACCCATCTTGCGGACGGATTCGTAATCGACGACATCATCGAGTGCCCGAAGCATAACGGACAGTTCGACTATCGCACGGGCGCGGCCGTGGCCCCGCCTGTTTGCATCGATCTGAAGACCTATCCCATCAAGGTCGAAGCGGGCCGCGTCCTGATCGATGTCGGATAAGCGCGGCGTGATCATCTGTGACGCCCGGATTCAGCGCGCTGCTGCGCGCGCACCGGTCAGCCGGTGATTGCGCGCGGCCACCCTGACCCTGCCCGCCTTCGCGATCCGGGAACGCGCCTGGGCCGCGCGGATGTCGCGGCCGATCGATTGTGCGCCTCTGAGCCCGGTGGCGCCGAGAAGTCGCCCGGTCGGCGCTAGGTGGAAGAGTATCATCGCCCCATCGTCGAGCGTGCGCTTCACCGTCGACGAGCCCAAGTGCGGAGGCGGGCGATTTGCAGCGTGAGATCATACTGATCGGACCAAAACCGAGGCACTGTGTCGTATATCGCCGTTTCCGCGCGCCGCGCGCTCGCGACAACCCGTGCGTGATCGTTCGCGACGGTAACGTCGAGACCGGCGGCAGCGGCCAGACCGGTCTCTGGTTTGGCGCCGATGCCCACCAGCGCGAGATCGCACGGCAGAATTTGCCCCGACGAAAGTTCGACCGCCTTCACCGCGGCACGCCCGTTTCCGATGAACCGCTCCACCATGGTGCGCATGTTCAGTGCGACACTTTCTGCTGCGTGGCGTTTTGCCAGAGTACCTGCGATCTGCGAAGGCGCGAGCCGAGCCAACAGGCGATCCGATGCCTCGACGAGGGTGACGTCGAGCTTGCGCTGGCGCGCGCAGGCAGCGACCTCCTGACCGACGAAGCCGCCCCCTACAACGATCAGCCGCTTGCCTTCGGCGAAGCGCTCTCGGATTGCCAGGGCATCGTCGATGCTTCGCAGATGACGGATCCCGTCGAAATCCGACCCCGGCCACGCCAGCCGCCGGGCGCATGATCCGGTCGCCAGGGCGAGAAAGTCATAATCGAGTCGTTCCCCATTCGAGAGGCGGAGAATCTTTCGGTCTCGCTCGATCGTCTCGACGGAAACGCCCGTGCGACGCTCGACCCGAGCCCGCGCGGGATCAGAGTTAGGCCACAGGAGGCAATTGTCGAAGCCCGCGGTGCCGAGCAGAATGCCCTTTGGGAGCGGCGGGCGCTCATAAGGCGGATACGGCTCCCGCGAGACGAGCGCCACCTGCCAGCGGCCCGCCTCCGCGGCGAGCAACTGGGCCAGTCAGCCGCCTGCCTGGCCACCGCCGACGATCGCAATCCTGCTGCCTGGTCTTCCAAGCACTGACTTGATCCGACCACTCGTAATGGATCTCGGCCTCAGCCACGCGAAGGTCGCGTCCTTTGCCTCAGCGCGGGTCCATCCCACGTCAGGAAGGAGCTATCCCTGAAGGCTAGGGTCGGCCCCAGTTCGCCAGCAATCATTTTGCTGGGGGATTCGCATCAGAACGAGCTGGAGGGAACGTTGCGGGCGGAGGGGTCGCGCAGCGGAGGCATGGGGCGGACCATGAGGGGCGCGGGAGGCCTTGGGGCAACAAAGGGGGCCGGCCGGGCGAATGAGGTACTATGCCACAGTGCGGATCGAACATTGCTGGCGCACGATGCTCCCGGGAGGAAGGCGGCAATGCCGCGGAAGATTGAAGGGGGAGGACCTGGCCCGGCTATCGCGCCGCACGCCCGAAAAGCGCGCCTGGACCAGATCGCAGCGCTTGCCGGCGTGGGAATTGCGACCGTCGATCGGGTGCTCAATGAACGCGGCAACGTGTCGCCGGAGACCACACGCAAAGTCATCGAAGCCGCACGGAAGCTCAAATGGCCGCGCACCTTGCCGCTCCCGTACCGCCGCGGACTTCGCCTTGACATCCTTTTATCAAGACCGGACACGCCCTTCTTTCAACGGCTCAGCCGCGCATTCGCGAATGCGGCCAACACGCTTGACCGCTCGGTCATCGTACAACGGACTTTTGTTGATGAGACGATCGATGCGCTCGCGGGAAGGATCCGCTCGACACAAGGCCAGGCGGTAGCGCTGTATGGCGAGGAGGACGCCGCGGTCATCGATGCGATCACGGCATTGACGGTGCGCGGCATCCCGGTCGTGACGCTCGTCAGCGACATTCCGACGTCGCCGCGCCTTGCCTATGTGGGGATCGACCATTACAGCGCCGGTCGCACGGCCGCCTTCTTCATGGAAGCCATGGCGCGCCCACCGGGACCGCTGCTGGTTCTGTGCCACAGCCTGCGATACCGAGCGCACGCGGAGCGCGTCAGCGGGTTTCGCGATCGGATCCATGATGGCAGTTCGGGTTTCACCGTCGCCTCCGTCCTCGAAGGACACGACGACCAGTCCGTCTCCAGTCAGCTTCTTTCGGAAGCACTCGGCCGCATCCGCGGTGTTGTCGGCGTTTACAACACCGGAGGCGCGAACGCTGCCGTGGAAGCCGCTCTGAAATCAGGAGATTTGGCGGGCAAGGCTGTTTTCATCGGCCATGAGCTCAGCTCCGAGACGAGACGCATGCTCGAGGATGGTACGATGACCCTGACAATCGACCAGAACCCGGAATTGCAGGCACGCCGCGCGATCAACATTCTGCTGCATCGCTTCGGCTACCTCGAAGAGAGCGCTGGATCCAGCGCTGTTCCGTTCGTCATCTATGGGCCGGAGAACCTGAAGCCGGCCATCCCAGGCTAGGGTCCGGATCCCGAAGCTCCCGATCATATCCAGATGCTGCAACCGGGACGCTCATTCCTTGCTTACAGTGGCC
>JBOHMN010000679.1:0-9340 GCA_050730175.1 Acetobacteraceae bacterium
CGGGATCGCGGAGCTTGGTGTGACGGCGGTCGAGCTGATGCCGGTTGCGGATTTTCCGGGCCGGCGGAACTGGGGCTATGACGGCGTGCTGATGTACGCGCCTGACCGGGCGTACGGGACGCCCAAGGAGCTCAAGGGACTGATCGACACTGCGCACGGGCTCGGGCTGATGGTGCTGCTCGACGTCGTGTACAATCATTTCGGGCCGGACGGGAATTACCTCGGCGCCTACGCGAGCGCATTCTTCCAAGCCGACGCCGCGACGCCGTGGGGTACGGCGATCAATTTCCGGCGGCCGGAAGTACGCGGCTTCTTCATCGACAACGCCCTCTACTGGCTGCTCGAGTACCGCTTCGACGGTTTGCGATTCGACGCGGTGCACGCGATCGCCGATCGCGGGTTTCTGCTCGAGCTCGCGGCGACCGTGAGGGGCGCGGTCGAGCCCGGGCGGCAAGTGCACCTCGTGCTGGAGAACGACGGCAACGACGCCGGCCTCCTTCGCGCACGACCGGATAGCGCGGGCTACGACGCGCAATGGTCGGACGATACGCATCACGCATTGCACGCGCTGCTGACCGGCGAGCGGAGCGGATATTATGCCGATTACCAGGAGCCGGCCGTGGCACTGGCGCGCGCACTCAGCGAGGGTTTCGCCTATCAGGGCGAGCCTTCCCCCTATCGCGGCGGCAGGCACCGCGGCACGCCGAGCGGGCACCTGCCGCCGACTGCCTTCGTGATCTTTCTGCAAAACCATGACCAGATCGGCAATCGGGCGCTCGGCGAACGTCTTTCGGTGCTTGCGGACGCGGACGCGCTGAGAGCTGCGACGTTCCTGGTTCTGCTCGCACCACAGATCCCGCTCATCTTCATGGGCGAAGCGTGGGGCGAGACGCGACCCTTCCTTTTCTTCACCGATCATGCCGCGGGGTTGGCGGAAGCGGTGCGCGAGGGGAGGCGGCGCGAATTCCGGCGATTCGCTGAATTCGCCGATCCGGAGGTGCGCCTTCGCATTCCCGACCCCAACGACCCGGAGACGTTCCTGCGCTCGATCCCGACCCCGCCCGAGGAACGGAGCGCTGCCGGGCAGGCCTGGCGCGATTTGCACCGTCGGCTGCTGGCGCTCCGGGCCACGCACGTCGTGCCGGCTCTTCCGGGTGCGCGGACAATCGGCGCTGCGGCTCTGGGCAGCTCGGGCGTGCGCGCGGCGTGGCGGCTCGGGAATGGTGCGGAGCTCGTGATCGCCGCCAATTTTGGCGCCGCGCCGGTTGCGGTCGAGCCAGGCGAGGGTGCGTTGCTCGCCGCGGTGCCAGACGCGCCCGCCGAGGCGGCCTTCGGGGAGGGGAGGCTTGCGGCGCGAAGTGCCGCGGCCTGGCTCGAGCGGGCGCGGCGATGAGCGACGCTGATCTCCACGCGCTGGCCCGGGAGGCAGGGCTCGAGGCGGAGTGGACCGATCAGGCGGGAGGCGCGCGGACGGTTGGGATCGACGTGCTGCGGGCGGTGCTTGCGGCGCTCGGCCTGCCGGCCGGGAGCGATGCCCAGGCGCGGGCGAGCGCGGCCGAGCTGGCACGCCGCGGAAGGCCGGAGGCGGGGCGGCTTGTCACGGCGGAACAGGGGGAGAAGGTGGTGCTTCCCGATGGGGCCGGCCGTTGGCAGATCACGCTCGAGGAGGGGGGCCGGCTGGAGGGGGCTGCGGGGTCGGAGCCGGACTGGCGGCGGGTGCCGGCCGGCTATCACAGGCTTGTGGCAGGCGGACGGTCGGGCACGCTTGCGGTTGCACCGCCGCGCGGGTGGACGCTCGCGGACGCGGGCAGGGGCGAGAGGCTCGCAGGTCTTGCGGTGCAGCTCTACGCGCTCCGCCGGCGGGGCGAAGGCGGGAACGGGGATTTTGCAGCGTTGGCTGAGCTCGCACGGCGGGCCGCGATGCACGGGATCGACGCACTGGCGATCAGCCCGGTGCACGCTCTGTTCGGCGCAGATCCGGCGCGGGCTGCGCCTTATGCGCCATCGAGCCGGATCGCACTTAATCCGGCGTATGCCCCCTGGCCGGCCGATGCGCCGTCAGCGGCGAGACCGGCGATGGGCGCGGAAGAGGCACTGATCGACTGGCCGGGGGCGCTCAAGGGGCGGCTTGCTGCATTCAGGGAGGAGTTTGCACGGAAGCAGGCGAGCTCGGGCTTTACCGCGTTCCGCCGGCGCGCCGGCTCGGCGCTCTCGCATCACGCGCTCTTCGAGGCAATTTGCGCCGCCGAGGTTGCCAAGGGGAATGGGGCCGATTGGCGGCGATGGTCCGCCGGGCTCGCCTCGCCTGCGAGCCCCGAAGCAGTGTGCTTTGCGCGCGAGGCGGCGGACGAAGTGGCCTTCCACCTTTACCTGCAATATCGCGCCGCGGCGGGGCTTGCAGAGGCCGGGCAGGCGGCGCGGCATGGCGGCATGCGCATCGGGCTGATCGCCGACCTCGCGGTGGGCGCCGATCCGGGCGGGAGCGACGCCTGGATGCGCCAGCCGGAGATGCTGCACGGACTGACGATTGGTTCACCCCCCGATGCCTTCAATCGCGAGGGGCAGGGCTGGGGGCTCACAACCTTCTCGCCGTTCGGGATGAAGGAGAGCGGCTTCTCGGGCTGGATCCGGATGCTGCGCGCGGCTTTTGCTGACACCGGGGGCGTCCGCATCGACCACGCAATGGGCCTCGCGCGGCTTTGGGTGATCCCGGATGGCGCGTCGGCCCGGGCCGGCGTTTATCTCCGCTATCCGTTCCGGGACCTGATGCGGCTGTTGGCGCTCGAAAGCAGCCGCCAGCGCGCGGTGATCCTTGCCGAGGACCTCGGGACGGTGCCATGCGGGTTTTCTGAGCGGCTTGCAGCGGGCGGCATAGCGGGGCTCCGCGTGCTCTGGTTCGAGCGGGAAGCGGGCCGCTTTCGGCCGCCCCAGGACTGGGAGCCGACGGCGGCGGCGATGACCTCGACCCACGATCTGCCGACGGTGGCCGGCTGGTGGGAGGACCGAGATCTGGAATGGCGGGCGCGGCTCGGGCTGGCGCACGGGAGCGGCGAGGCGCGGAAGCGCGACCGGCGGTTGCTGTGGGAAGCGTTTTGCGCGGCGGGCGTGGCGGAGGGCGCGGCACCCGGCATCGGCGAGGGCGAGAGGGTGGCGAGCGCGGCGGCGGGGTTCATCGGCCGGGCGGCCTCGCTGCTTGCGCTGCTGCCGCTCGAAGACGCGCTCGCCGAGAGGGAGCAGCCGAACCTGCCTGGAACGACGGAGGAGCATCCGAACTGGCGGCGGCGGCTTTCGGTACCGGTCGAGGCGCTGTTCGAGCGACCGGACGTCGCGGCACGGATGCAGGCGCTCCGAGCGGGGCGCGGGAGAGGCTGAAATGGCGGGGCAGTCGGTCGAACCGCCGCGAGCGACGGTGCGGCTGCAGTTCCGTCCCGGATTTACCTTCGCCGAGGCGGAGGCGATCGTGCCCTATCTCGCCGCACTCGGGATCAGCCATCTCTACGCCTCGCCGCTCTTCCAGGCGCGGCAGGGATCGCAGCACGGCTACGACGTGGTGGATTACGGGACGATCAATCGTGAGCTCAGCGGGCGGGGCTCGAGCGGCTGGCGGGCGTGCTGCACCGGCATGGCATGGGGATCGTCATGGATATCGTGCCGAATCACATGGCGGCCGATGCGATGGAGAACCCCTGGTGGCGGGACGTGCTCGCACGCGGGCGGCACAGCCGATATGCTCGGTTCTTCGACATCGACTGGTCTGCGCCGGAGCCCTGGCTCAGGGGCAAGGTGCTGCTGCCGGTGCTCGGGCGGCCCTATGCGGAGGCCCTCGCGGCGGGGGAGATCCGGCTGGAGCGCGATGCGGCGGGCAGGGCGGGAGAGATCGTCTGCTTCGGGCGACGCTTGCCGGTGGCGGCGGGAACCGCGGCGGCGGGGGAGCTTTCGGCGGTGCTGGACGCCCAGCACTACCGGCTGGCCTGGTGGCGGACGGCCGGGGATGCGATCAACTGGCGGCGGTTCTTCAATGTCAACGACCTGGTAGCGCTCCGGGTGGAGCGGCCGGAGGTGTTTGCCGCGACGCACGGGCTCGTTTGTGAGCTCTTTTCGGCCGGAACGATCGACGGAGTGCGGGTCGATCACATCGATGGGCTCGCGGATCCGGGGACCTTTTGCCGCAGGCTGCGGCGGGCGCTCGGGGGCGAGCGTGCGCCGCGGCGGGCCTACATCGTGGTCGAGAAAATTCTGGCGCCGGGCGAGAGCTTGCCGCCGGACTGGCAAGTGGACGGCACCACCGGCTACGACTTCATGAGCGAGGTCGGTGGACTGCTGCACGACCCGGCGGGTGAGGCGCCGCTCTTGCGGCTCTGGACGCGGCTCGCGGGCGAGGACGGGGGGTTCGCGGTGGCGCACCGCGCCCGCGCGGAGCTGGCGGGGCGGGTGTTTTCGGCCGAAATGGGGCGGGCGGTCCGGGCGTTGGTCCGGGCTATGGAGGGCAAGCTCGGCGCATGCGATTTTCCGCCCCTCGCGGTCGCGCGCGTAGTGGCGGCTTTGGCGGCGCATTTTCCCGTCTATCGCCAATATCCGGGGAGGCGAGGCGCGGCGGAGGCGGTTTTCCTCGAGCGGGCGGTTGCGGCGGCGGGATGCTCGCTCGGGCGGGCGGACCGGCCGTTTCTCGAGCGGCTGTTCGAGATGCTGGCGGAAGCGCCGGAAGGCGCGCGGAGCGGCGCCGTGGGCGCGCGGCGGCGGCATCTGCAGGCCCGGCAGCCATGGCGAACTTTTGCGCTGCACGACGGTGGGCGCCATCGTATTGCGGCTCGGCCGCCTCCCGGCTCAGCGTTGGCGGTCGCTACGAGGGATGAAGCTGCGGCGCCGGCCAACGTTGGCCGGGCACCTCCCTGGCCGGGGCGGCAAACTCCGGCTAAAGGCAGCGGAGGGCGCCCGGACGGGCCGCCGCCAACCGGAGCCCGCCAATGCCGCAAGCTCTCATCACCGGTATCACCGGACAGGATGGCGCCTATCTCGCCAAATTCCTGCTCGGCAAGGGCTATCGCGTGCTCGGCCTGCTGCGCCGCTCCGCCTCCTCCGACGTGATCGGCGAGCGCCTCCGCTTTCTCGGCATCATCGATCAGGTCACGCTGCTCGACGGCAACATGAGCGACCTCGGCAGCCTTATCCGCATTGTGGGCGAGCACCGGCCGGACGAAATCTATAATCTCGCCGCGCAGAGTTTCGTCGCCTCCTCCTGGCAGCAGCCGCTGCTCACCGCCCAGGTCACCGGCGTCGGCGCCCTCAACGTGCTCGAAGCGGTGCGCATCACCGCTCCCGCAGCGCGCCTCTACCAGGCCAGCTCATCGGAGATGTTCGGCAAGATCGGCACCGCCCAGCAGAACGAGGAAACGCCCTTCTATCCCCGCTCGCCCTACGCCGCGGCCAAGCTGTTCGCCCACTGGATGGCCGTGAACTATCGCGAAAGCTTCCACTTGCATGCGTCCGCGGGCATCCTCTTCAATCACGAAAGTCCGCTCCGCGGCATCGAATTCGTCACCCGCAAGATCACCGACGGGGTGGCCCGCATCAAGCTCGGCCTGGCGCGCGAGCTTCGCCTCGGCAATCTCGAGGCAAAGCGTGACTGGGGCCACGCGCGCGATTACGTGCGCGCCATGTGGCTGATGCTCCAGCAGGAGCAGCCGGGCGACTACGTCATCGCAACCGGCCGCAGCACGTCGGTGCGGGAGTTCTGCGCCATCGCCTTCGCCCACGCCGGGCTCGATTATCGCGAATTCGTGCACGTCGATCCTGCGCTGTTCCGCCCCGCCGAAGTCGATGCGCTGCGTGGTGACGCAACCTTAGCTCGCCGGGTGCTTGGCTGGGTCCCCGAGGTCTCGCTCGAGGCGCTGGCCGCGGAAATGGTGGAAGCCGATCTCGCCCGCCATCGCGCGCGGCTCAAGGCGGGCTGAATTGCCGCCGCAACGAATTCTCATCACCGGCGCCGCGGGCTTCGCCGGCCGCCACCTTCTCGTCCTGGCCGCCCAGCGGTTTCCTGAAGTCCGCCTGCTCGCGACCGGCGAACACGAACAGCCTGGCATCCGCCGCCTCGACGTAACCAACATGGCCGCCGCCCGTGCCGTCATCGCCGACTTCCGGCCCGACGCTGTCGTTCATCTCGCCGCCGTCGCCGCCGTCGCGGAAGCGAACCGCGCCGGCTTGCGCACCTGGCATGTCAACCTCGGCGGCACCTGCCGGCTCGCCCGCGCCGTCCTCGAAGCCGCTCCGGGCGCCGCTTTCCTCTTCGCGTCCAGCGCCGCCGTCTATGGCCGCTCGTTCCTGCCCGGGGCTCCCCTCTCCGAAGCCGCCCCGCTTGCCCCCTTCGATACGTACGGCGCCACCAAGGCGGCGGCGGAAATGGCGCTCTCCGCCATGGTGAGCGAAGGCCTCAGGCTGATTCGCCTCCGTCCTTTCAATCATATCGGGCCCGGCCAGTCGGGAGCCTTCGCAATCGGCGCCTTCGCCGCCCAGATCGCCCGCATCGAGGCCGGAAAGCAGCCGCCCGTGCTGGCCGCAGGCTCGCTCGAAGCTTGCCGCGACTTTCTCGACGTCAGGGATGTCTGCGCCGGCTACCTCGCCGCGCTCGAGCGGGCGGATACACTCGAAAGCGGGATCGCAATCAACCTCGCCTCCGGAACAGCGCGGCGGCTCAGTTCCGTGCTCGACGAGCTGCTTGCCCTCGCCCGCGTCCCGATCGCGGTGGAAACGGACCCGCTCCGCCTCCGCCGGACAGATTTGCCGATCAGCGTCGGCGATGCCACGCGCGCCGCCCGCCTCCTCGGTTGGCGACCGGCCATCCCGTGGCCGAAAACGCTCGCGGATCTTTTGGCCGATTGCCGTATGCGGACTGGGCTCGAAGCCACGTCCTGAACTACGTCGCCTCCGGACGTTGCCCGGAGATCTCGCCGAGCAGGAAATCCCGGAACACCGCAACCCGCTTGGAATTGCGCAGCTCGTCCGGATAAACGAAATAAACCCCGACCTTCGGCGCCTTGAGATCGGCCAGCACCCGAACGAGGCCGTTCGATTCCTTCGCCATGTAATCGGGCAGCGCGCCAACCCCGAGCCCCGACAACATGGCAAGCATCATGCCGTGCAGCGAATTCACCTCGAGTGCGGCGCGCCGCGGCGCGCCGGGGCGCCGTCCCGCTGCGGCCAGCCAGTTCACGTCCGTCACCGGCGGATGGTAATCCCCGAACAGCACCAGCCTGTGCTCGTCCAGCTCTTCCGCCCGCTGCGGCACGCCGTGCTGCTTGAGATAGGCGGCCGAGGCGCAGACATGCCAGCCCATGTCCATCAGGTGCCGCTGCACCAGCTCCGGCTGGCGCGGCGGGTGCATCCGGATCGCCACATCCGCTTCCCGCATGGCGAGGTCGAGGTCGAGGTCATCGAGCAGCAGCGTCATGGTGACGTCGGGATAAAGGTCCAGGAACCGGTGCAACCGTGGCGCCAGCCACGTCGCGCCGAATCCACTCGTCGTCGTCACCTTGAGCCGCCCGGCCGGCTTCTCCTTGCTCTAGATCAGGAGCGCTTCCGTTATCGCGAGCTTCGCGAACACTTCCCTGACCGTCCGGTTCAGCGCCTCGCCTTGCTCGGTGAGAATGAGCCCCCGTGCATGCCGGTGGAACAGCGGCACTTGCAGCGCCTCTTCGAGCGCCGAAATCTGCCGCGAAACCGCCGATTGGCTCAAATTCAGGGTCTCACCCGCGTGCGTGAAGCTGCCGGCCTCCGCCACGGCGTGAAACACGCGCAGCTTGTCCCAGTCCATCGTGTCAGCCATCCCCGTGCATCCCGCTCCGCTCCCGCACCTAGTGTCCCGCCCCCTTTCGCTGCTGCCTGTCGCAGCAAGCGAAAAGGGACGAACAGGCCACTGAAAACAAAGAGCTAGTGTCCTGCCCCCGAAGTTCGCCATCGTTTTCGGCGAACGGAGGGGATAAGCAGGCCACTGAAAACAAAGAGCTAGTGTGCCGACCAAGCATGTCCGTCGTGGGGCACAAGCGTGAGAGTCGGTACACTAGCGCGATCCGTTCCGGTCTGAGGAGAAAACCTTCGAATCCACCGGCGGCCGGTTGGCCGATGGAACCGGGAACCCTACTCGGCCGCCAAGAGTGGCCGATCCTCCGCCGCGGCCAGCCACTTCTCCGCTTCCAGGGCCGCCATGCAGCCGCTGCCGGCCGCCGTGACGGCTTGGCGGAAGATGCGGTCCTGCACGTCCCCGGCGGCAAACACGCCCTCCACGTTGGTGCTGGTCGAGCCTGGAGCGGTCAGGATATAGCCTGCCTCGTCCATCGCCACCTGGCCGGTAAAAATCTTGGTGTTGGGCGCGTGCCCGATCGCGACGAACACGCCATCCACTTCAAGCTCACGTGTCCCGCCCGTGTGCACATCAATCAGGCGGAGCCCCCGCACCACCAGAGGCTTTCCGCCACCGATGATCTCCTCGACCCGGCTGTTCCAGACCACCCGGATTTTCGGATTGGCAAACAGCCGCCGCTGCAGGATCTTTTCTGCCCGGAGCGCGTCCCGCCGATGGATCAGAGTGACCTCCGCCGCGTGGTGCGTGAGATACAGCGCTTCCTCCACCGCCGTGTTGCCGCCGCCCACCACGGCAACCCGCTTCGCCCGGAAGAAAAATCCGTCGCACGTTGCGCAGGCCGAAACGCCTGCGCCCCGGAGCCGCTGTTCCGACGGCAACCCAAGCCACCGCGCGTCCGCCCCGCAGGCGATGATCACGCAATCGGCCTGATAACGCGTTCCCGAATCGCCGGTGCAGACGAACGGTCGGCGGGCAAAATCGACCGCCGTGATCACGTCATCAACGATCCGCGTCCCGACTTTTTTGGCCTGCGCGGTCATCTGCTCCATCAGCCATGGCCCCTGGATGACCTCCGCGAAGCCCGGGTAGTTCTCGACATCCGTCGTGATCGTGAGCTGTCCCCCGGGGGTGAGGCCCGCCACCAGCGTGGGCGCCAGCGCCGCCCGCGCCGCGTAGATGGCGGCCGTGAGACCGGCCGGCCCCGCGCCGATGATCAGAACGGGGCTCTGTTGCGACTCGGCCATGCAATCCTTCCTGTTCGTCTGCCGAACGAGGATATTGGCCCGGCACCGCGCCGCGCAAGAAAAGACCGACTAGTGTCCTGCCCCCTTTCGTTCGCTGCCGAGGTCAGCGAACGAAAGGGGATAAGCAGGCCACTGAAAATAAAGAGCCAGTGTGCCGACGAAGGACGTCCATCGTGGGTAACAAGCGTTGACGTCAGCACGCCGATGCCGCGCGTCTCGGCCGACCGGACCGGCCATCGCC
>JBOHMN010000680.1:0-2008 GCA_050730175.1 Acetobacteraceae bacterium
AGAGCGGCTTGGACACCCCGAGCTCGTGCCGCAGCCAATCGGCCGCCTCCACGATTTCCGGCCAGGTCGGAGCAGGACCGGCAAGATAGGGCTCGAGCCGCGGCGCCAGCCGGGTGAGCTCGTCGGGGGTGATCGTCAGAACCGAACCGCTGTCGTGCCGCTCCGGCTCTGCCTGAGTGGCCGCGGGCGACGGACTACAGGTGTTCAATGCCGTTACGGTATCGCTTTTGCGATCAGAGGTGGTTTTGTAGTTGTATTGGTGGGGCTGATTTTCCGGCCCCTTGGGGCTAGTTTCCACCGGCTCTGCCGCGACCAGCATCTCCTCGAGACGCACCCGCGCCGCCCCCGCCAGAGCCTCCAGACGCACCACCATGGGGGCGATCTCGTCCGCCCGGCCGCCCAACCGGGTCGACCGGCTGGCGCCGCCGGCGGTGCTCTCAAGGGTCGCCCAGGCTTCGTCGGTGAGCCGGTATTCCCGCACCGTCTCGAACGTCTGGCGCAGGCTGTTGCGCGCGATCGTCAGGCGCCGGCGGAGATCGCGCAGCGCCTCGCGCTCGGCTCGGGCCTGCCCGGTCGCTTCCTGGAACTCCTCGAGGCGGACGGCGAGGGGGGAGAGATCGAACCCGTAGGCGAGGACGACGTTGCCGGCCTTGTCGCGCCGGCCGTAGCGCTTGCCGTTGGGACTGTCCTTGGCGGCGATCAGGCCGAGCTCGATCAGATGCCGGTTGAGGTTCTTGACCTGCGCCGGGCCGAGGCCGAGCGCCTCCTGCTGCAAGCCCGCGGAGGGCCAGACGATCGGCCTCGAGCCAGGCTGCCAGTCCCGCGGCTGGGTGAAGCGGAACAGCCAGTCGATCGCGTGCACCGCCCGCGGCGCGATGCCGAGAAATGCGGCGGCGGCCTTGAAGGCGGCAAGGATCTGGCCTGGCGAGGCCTCGGTCCCCTCGAACCGGCCGGCAAACTGATCAGCCGTCAGCATCGGCGCCGTAAGGCGGCGCAGGCCGGTGGCACGTATCGGGCGAGCGGCGGAGTTGTGCTCTCCGTCGAGTCCTGAATCCATCGGATTCTCCTGTTGGTGGGGAACCCGCCGGGGGAGGGGAGGGGCCACGGCCCGGGACACAAACCTCCGTTGCAAGCTTGGGCTTGCAATTTCCGGGGTCTTGTGGGATGAAGGGGAAGCGCTTGCTTCGTTACGTCCCCGGGAGCTGCTAACTGCCGGCGACAACCTCCATCAGGCTTTTGTGGACACCCGCCCTTGTGGCGGGTGTGTCTGTTTCAGGGGCTGGGTGAAGAATCTCCTTGGCTGTCGGGAACGTCTGCACCCGGCACCGGGACCGGCGCACGGGAACAATCTCTAACTTTGATCATCTGCGCGAGTCGCGGCAACGCGCAACGCACAAGGGTCTCTGTTTTCAATCCGAACAACTGCTTAGAGTGCCGTTGCGCGCGCGAGCCGTGCGCGGCGAACAACCAGTGTCACGTACGCGCGGCGGCCGAAGCGCCGCGAACAACAGCTGACCGCATGGGAGGTAAGGCGGCCGTGGGCAAAGCATCCACGTCGGGGACTCGTAGATCGGACGCGACTCATTTTTTGTCCGCTGACTCGAAAGCCGCGACAAGGCGTGTGAAAAGAGTCAAGCGCGCGGGCCGAGCCAAAACCGGGACGTTTGTCCCCAAGGCGGAAGAGCGGAAGATCTTCGGCGCGAATCTGCGCCGGGTGCGTCTGGCCATGGGATATTCGGTGCTCGCCTTCAGCAGAGTCTGCAAAGCGAGCGCCCCGTACGTCTCTGCGGTCGAGCTCGGCAGGATCAACGTGTCGATCGACCGGATGTCCGCTTTCGCCAAAGCGGTCGGGCTGAGCATCATTGACCTCTTGCAAGCTCGATTCGCAGCGGATAATAAATTTGGAACGAATCGACAGCAAGCGCGGCCGGGACGACCGGACGGGCACGCGGAGCGGATTCAAGCGAAAGACGGATGGAATCCTGACGGATGACGGCACGGCCTGGCG
>JBOHMN010000681.1:0-2877 GCA_050730175.1 Acetobacteraceae bacterium
GCTGGGGCGCCTATTGATCTGTTTCCCACCGGACACCGACGATCTGAACGGCAAGTTTCATCGCCTTGCGTCGGAGGCGACGCCGACCGCCGGCCGGCTCAAATCCGTTTACAACCGGCTTGGCGCTTACCCCGATTGGAATCCGGATCACCTGGCGGAGTTGCGTGCGTTCCGGAATGATCTCTCCCCACCACAAGAGAAGACCCAATTAACGGGCCGCGCGCTTGATGCGGCATTAGCCGATCCACGATGGGAGGTACGGGTTTAGCATGGTCGCCAGCATGAAGCCGGCGGGCTGTGACGCTCGGGGCGGCGATTCGCCGCTGGAGCGGACGGAGCGCATGATCCGGCGGAGCCCGACCGCCCGCGAAATCACACTCGGCGGCCCAGGCCGGTTGTTGCGCCAGGAAGGCTCGCGGTGCCGGGCATAATCCGCAGTCGGCGCGGCCAGGTTTGGCCGCCGAACGCGGCCCGCACTCGATCCGCCGCGCCGCAATCCTTCCGGTGCGGGCGCACGTGCGGGGCGCGTATATGCCGATGCCGCCGCTGAATTTCATCGAGCCGCGAGACGCGGTTCGGCGGGTCCGTGATGCCTTCGGGTGCACCGGAGAGGAAGCCGTTCAATTTCTGTGTGACAGGTGGCTCAGCGGCGAAATCACCCCGCGGTTCACTAGCGGCGCAGCGCCGGGTGGCGCCGACCCGTGCATGGCCGACTGGTTTTCGGGCGTGGTCAGGCTGCCCGCGAAATGGCTTCCGCGCCGCGCTGTCAGCGAGCCGGGGGATGACCCCGAATGGCAGCGCATTCCGGGTCCAAGTTTTCCGTTCATGATCGACGGGCGGCAGCTAAAAGCGGCTCTGAGGGGGGCGGGCGCTGCTGAACGCCGAGCTGAGCCGTCAGGCGATGCCGCCGGAATGGGCAATCGTGAGCAGTCAGAAGTGCCTCGGGATACCTCGGCGCTTCGGCTGAAGGCCAAAGCGTGGCTTGGCGAGTTTGTCGCTAACGGCAGACACCGTGATCGTGACAGCACGCTTGAGGTTATGCGAGCAGCGCATCCGGGCCTTGGCGTCCGGGGCAGCCATGCGGTCTGGAGAGAATATACCGAGGTAAACCCTCACCTTCACCTGTCTCGTCCTGGCGCAAAATTGAAACGGAACGCCGATAATTGAAACGCCATTTGGAACATCTTCCCGCTTCAAATTTTCTGCTTCTTATAGTTAGCCCGTCGCAATCAACGCGAGTGACTTTACCTTGGAGCATGAATCCCTCTCTGAAACGGGAACGGCCCGCGTCGCGCTCGAAACGGGTTCAGCCGATCCCGAGCCGGCCGGGCGGCCGATTCCGCGCGACCCCGATGCCCTGCTGTTCGGGGCCGAAATGGCGTACCTGCTTGGTCTTTCGGTGCGGACGCTTGAAGGATTGCGGCTGCGCGGCGGCGGACCGCCCTATATCAAGCTGTTGCGGTCCGTGCGATATCGGCGCGGCGACGGGCTGGCCTGGGCGGCGGGCAAGCTGCGCCGCTCGACCTCCGATCGCGGCGAGGCCGCGTGAGCCGGATCTCCGACGAGCGCGCCCGGCACCTGGCTGTGGCTGGCGTCGAAGACTCGGTCTTAGCCGCGCTCGTCGCCGACACGGCCGCGGCACGCGCGGCGGCGATCAATCGCGAAGGGCTGCAAGTCCGGATCACATATCCCCTTGAAGCCGACCGCTCCGGTGAGATCGAAAGCCTCGCCATCGGTAATCAGACGCACGAGGGACAGACGTGAGCGCGACTGTCGATTTCGACCGGGTGAACCGGGCGGCGTTGGCGGCCCTTCCGGCGCTGCTGGCGCGGTGGTTGCCGGACGGCAAATGGCACGGCGCCGAGTATGTCGCGCGCAACCCCAAGCGCACCGACAGGCGACCGGGGTCGTTCAAGATCAACCGCAACGGCCGTTGGGCCGATTGGGCAGCCGGTGCCAAGGGCGGCGACGTGGTGTCGCTCGCGGCCTACCTCGCCGGGATCGGCCAGGCCGAGGCGGCGCGCGAGCTGGCCCGCGCGCTCGGGATCGAGCCGACATGAGCGCCGGCATGTTCGATCCGCTGCCACGTGGCAGCGGGAAGTTGGCGCCGCCGCTGCGTGCGGCGGAATGGCGGATTCTACAGCCGGTGCCCGAGGGCGTGCCCGCGGCACTGGCGAGGCACCCGAAGCTCGGCGCGCCGGCGGGGCGGTGGGAATACCGCGACGGCGCCGGCCGGGTGCTCGGGCATGTCTGCCGGTTCACCATGCCGGACGGCAGCAAGGAAATCCGCTCACTGGTCTTCGTCGGGCATCGCAAATGGGGCCAGCAATGGCGCTGGCTCGGCTTCCCGAAGCCGAGGCCGCTGTACGGGCTCGATCGCCTTGCGGCCCGGCCCGGCGCGCCAGTGATCGTCACCGAAGGTGAGAAGGCGGCCGATGCCGCCGGCGCGCTGCTGTCCGGTCACATCGCGGTCACCTCGCCCGGCGGCAGCAAGGCCGCAAAGGCGGCCGATTGGTCGGCGCTTGCCGGACGCAAGGTGACGATCTGGCCCGACGCGGACGATCCCGGCCAGGCCTATGCGCGCGCGGTGGCCGACATATTGGCGAAGCTGTCACCGGCGCCGGCCGTTGCGATCGTCAAACCGCCGGAAGGTGTCGCCGAGGGTTGGGATGCCGCCGATGCGCGGGCGGAAGGCCGGGCGCCGTCGCAAGTCGCCGAATTGGTCGCGCGAGCGGTGCCGGTGGGCGGCGAAAGCGCGGCAACATCCCGCTCGGGCAGACCCGCGACTCGCGAATTGCTGCTCGATCTGCTCGACGAGGCCGAGCTGTGGCACGACCCCGAGTGCATCGTCTACGCCACGGTGGATGTAGACGGGCA
>JBOHMN010000682.1:0-2204 GCA_050730175.1 Acetobacteraceae bacterium
GCGCAGCTGTGCGGCTACCGGGACGGGGCGCACCACGTCGCGCTGGCGGCCTGCGTGGAGTTCATCCACACCGCGACCCTGCTGCACGACGACGTGGTGGACGAGAGCGCGCTGCGCCGCGGTCTCGCTTCCGCCAACGCCGTGTTCGGCAACCAGGCGTCGGTGCTGGTGGGCGACTTCCTGTTCGCGCGCGCCTTCCAGATCATGGTTTCCGACGGGTCGCTGAAGGTGCTTGGCATCCTCTCGCAAACCGCCGCCACCATCGCCGAGGGCGAGGTGCTGCAGCTCTCGACCCAGAACGACCTCGCGACCTCCGAGGCGCGCTACCTGGAGGTGATCCGCGGCAAGACCGCGGCGCTCTTCGCGGCCGCCTGCCAAGTGGGCGCGGTGGTGGCCGACCGGCCGGAGCGCGAGGAGGCGGCGCTCGCGGCGTTCGGCATGAATCTCGGCATCGCGTTCCAATTGGTGGACGACGCGCTCGACTACGCGGCGGACCAGGCACGGCTCGGCAAGACGGTGGGCGACGATTTCCGCGAGGGCAAGATCACCCTGCCGGTGCTGGCCGCCTATGCCGAAGGCGACGATGCCGAACGGGCGTTCTGGCGCCGCACGATCGAGGCAGGCGAGCAGAGCGCCCCGGACCTCGATCATGCGCTGGCGCTGATGGCGGCGCACGGCGCGATCCGGGTCACGCTCGACCGCGCGTGGGGATACGCGCGCGCCGCGCAACGGGCCTTGGATGCGTTCCCGGATTCTCGAATGCGTCGCGCGCTGGAGGAAGTCGCGGATTATACGGTCCGCCGCGCGCGGTAGAGAATCACAGCATCCGCTGCAGGATGATCTTCTGCACGTCCGAGGTGCCTTCGTAGATCTGGCACACCCGCACGTCGCGATAGATTTTCGCCACCCCGAATTCCTCCAGATAGCCATAACCCCCCAATGTCTGAATCGCACCCGAACAAACACGCTCCGCCGTTTCGGACGCCACAAGCTTGGCCATGGAGGCCTCAGTGAGCGAAGGCACGCCTGCATCCTTCAACGCGGCGGCATGGAAAACCAGTTGCTGCGCAGCTTCCAGCTGCGCGGCAAGATCGGCCAGGCGAAACCCTACCGCCTGATGCTGGATGATGGGTTTGCCGAAACTCCGGCGCTCGCGGGCATAGCGGATTGCGGCTTCCAATGCCGCCCGAGCCATGCCGATGCTTTGGGCGGCGACCCCGATGCGGCCCGCTTCCAGATTGGACAGGGCGATTGCGTAGCCGGCGCCAGGTTTTCCCAGGCGCAAATCCTCCTCCAGGAAAAGGTTGTCGAAGCGCAAGGCGCAGGTGTCCGAGGCACCCTGGCCCAGCTTGTCTTCGATCCTGTCCACGTAATAGCCCGTGCGGTCCGTGGGCGCCAGGAATGCACTGATGCCACGCTTGCCCTGGTCCGGATCGCTGACCGCGAAAACGATCGCCAGTCCCGCGATCCGCCCGGAGGTTATGAACTGCTTGGTGCCGTTGAGCACATAGCCGCCATCCTTCCTGACGGCGCGCGTACGGATGGCGCCCGCATCCGATCCGGCATCCGCTTCCGTCAGGGCAAAGGCGCCGATCAGCCGGCCGGCAACCAAATCCGGCATGAAGCGCGCGACCTGCGCTCCGCTGCCAAACCGCGCCAATCCTGCGGCCACCAGACTGTTCTGTACACTGACGATGGTTGAGAGCGCGCCATCGGCTGCCGCCAGCTCGATCAGCGCCACCGCGTAGGACACGGTGTCGGCACCGGTGCCGCCCATGTCCTCTGGAACCGTCATCCCCATCAGCCCCATCGAGGCGAGTTCGGAAAACAGTTCCTTTGGATAGGCCTTGGCCTCTTCGAACAGACGCGCCTTGGGCCGGATCTGCTCTTCGGCGAAGGCCCGCACCGAATCCCGAATAGCCCTCTGGGTCTCCGTGAGAAGCATCGTTTGCTCCTTAAATCGGTAGTCGCGTGGTGTTTTTCACGCATTTCAAAGCGAAATGCGAGTTCACAGACGCCACGCCGGGAAAATGCAGCAGAACCTTCTTCAAGAGATGTTCATAGGCATCAATGCTTCCCACCACGATCCTGACCGCATAATCGCTCTCTCCACCCATCGTAAAGCATTCCACGATTTCCGGCCGGTCGCGGGCCGCTTTTTCGAAGGCGATCAGTGTCTCTTCGTCATGCGCCTTGAGCCGGAT